>JAWXBF010000164.1:0-19241 GCA_034439895.1 Deltaproteobacteria bacterium | reverse complement strand
TAGGTCTTTACATAACGTTCTTTGTCGCCGTGAATTCCACGAAGCATCGATGGCCAGGGCCGCTTCATGATGAGGAAGCCGCCCTCGTTGGGCTTGCAAGGCGTGCCATCCTTGTGAACAACCTGCGGCTCGATGCCAAAGAAGGGCACCGTGCAGCTGCCGGGCTTGGAAGCGATGGCACCCGGGATCGGCGTCATCATGATGGCGCCCGTTTCGGTCTGCCACCAAGTGTCGACGATCGGACAACGTTCCTGTCCGATCGTACGGTGGTACCACATCCAGGCTTCAGGGTTGATGGGCTCGCCCACGGAACCAAGCAATCGCAACGACGACAGGTCGTGCTTCTTCACGAGATCATCGCCCCAACGAATGAAGGTGCGGATCGCCGTGGGTGCTGTGTAGAACACCGTCACCTTGTGACGTTCGATGATGTCCCAGAAACGATCTTTGGCAGGCGCATCGGGCGCACCTTCGTACATCAACACGGTCGCGCCGTTGGCGAACAAACCGTAGACCATGTAGCTGTGACCCGTGATCCATCCGATATCGGCCGTGCACCAATAGATATCGTCTTCACGCAGATCGAAGACGTACTTGCTGGTGATTGCCGTGCCGAGCAGATATCCCGCGGTAGTGTGCTCGATGCCCTTTGGTTTGCCGGTTGTGCCCGAGGTGTAGAGAATGAAGAGCAACTGTTCTGCCGGTAAGCTCGCGGCGGGAAAGTGGGTCGGTTGATCCCGAACTGCATCGTGATACCAAACGTCGCGACCACCGGTCATCTCGATCGGGTTCTTGGCGCGCTCCACGACCACGCACTTTTCAACCGAGGGCGTCTGCGCAAGGGCGCGATCGACGTTTTCCTTCAGACCAATGACCTTGCCGCGGCGGTATCCGCCATCGGCTGTCACCACGACCTTGGCACCACAGTCGTTGATGCGATCACGCAGAGATTCGGAGGAGAAACCACCGAACACAACGGTGTGGGCCGCACCGAGACGCGTGCACGCCAACATCGCAACCGATGCTTCTGGAATGAGCGGCATGTAAATCGCAACGCGATCGCCCGGTTTGACACCCATCGATGACAGCGCCGATGCGAAGCGACACACTTCTGCATGCAGCTCGCTGTAGGTCAGCGTGCGTTGCTCGCCGGGCTCGCCTTCCCAGATAAGTGCGGGCTTGTTGCCACGTTTTTCGAGATGCCGATCCAGGCAATTCTCCGAGACGTTGAGCTCGCCGTCTTCGAACCAACGGACGAAGGGAACCGAACCGGATTTGACCTTCGTAAAGGGTTTTTTCCAGGTGAGCTCCGAGCGCGCCACGTCGCCCCAGAAACCATCATTGTCATCGATCGAGCGGCGGTAAAGCGCATCGTATTCCGCCCGGTTCTTGATGTGAGCCTTGGCGGCAAAGCCGACCGGCGGGTCAAAGCGACGGGTTTCGTGAGAACTGGACTCGATGCTACCGGACTCGCTGTTATTGCTCATTTTCTACTTCTCACTTGGGATCAATGCCGCCTCGAATTCACGGCTGCGTCGACAGGTCGAGACGTCCGCCGTCCGTAGGGATCACCTTTCCCGGAGGCGGCAACACCGTGAACGAATCGGAATCGCCTCTTCGTCCATCCGCGCGGGCCATGATGAGGCGAACACCACCGTCGGCGCCCACAAACGTGGCGAGCACCCATCGGCCTTCCGGCTCGACGAAAGCGGCTTCAATCGTGCCTGGAACGCTGGCGATTTCGGTCGCAACCCCGTCGGAACCCAGGCTGAAAAGAGCGTGACCCTGTTCATCTCGAACCCGCGCACTGACAAAGACCGTCACGAGCTCGGGCGGCACTCGAATCGCAGCACCGCTTTGCAAAGGCGACGAGCGCGAGGTGGTAATGCGCCTTGGCTCGGCGGCCTGCGGAATATCGACCGATCGCGCGAGCGAAAGATCAATCCCGGCCCCCACCCGTGTCACACGAATCGCGTGAACTCGGGTTGGCCGCGGACCCGTGTCGGGCGCAGCCGAAATTTCACCCGAAAGCACCCACAGGGTTTCGCCACCGGGAGAGAACAAGAGATCGACCAGGGTGGGAACGTGCGCATCCGCGTCGACTGCAAGCTCACCAAGAAGTTCCGAACGGCCGGACTTGAGCGCGGTCAGATCGACGAAAAGAATGCGATTGCGTTCCGCCACGCCGACGGCCATCACCGAGCCATCGGGCGACACAGCCGCAGAGACAATCGTTTGCCCTTCAAACTCCTTCGGCAACGTTTGCGGCGCCCGACGGGCGGGCCGCAACGCCGAACGCGTATCAATGATCTGGATATCGTGAGCGCGCAGCACAATAAGACTCGGATCCGATACCGGCGTTTGCATCGCCTGCACCACACCCTTGCCAAGCTCGATGCTGTACGACGGTTGCACACCCTTCGGACCTGCGGCGAGATCAATTACGTCCAGCATGCCATCCTGCGCGCCGGCCACGTAGGCAGCCCGACCGTCAGAGCTAAGCGCCAGAAAACGGCTGGCCGGGCGAACCGTAACACCAACGGGATGAACCGAATCGCGGCTGAATTCGATCCATCCAAGTCGACCACCGTCTGCGGGCAAGACCACGGCATAACGGCGGATCTGAATCTCGAACGATCCCACACCGGCTTGGGTCGAAATCTCGAGACGCTGTGAACCCGTGATGGTACCAGTGGGAACGCGAACCAATATCCCGCCATCCGCCGTACGCGACAGTACCTGAGCCGAGCGACCGCCCACCTTGATCGTGGGTTGGCGACCAAAGTTGGCGCCGCGAATCCACAGGGTTTCCCCGACCGCAATCACGCCGTCGGGCGACACCACGCCGAGAGATCCCTCGGCAGGCACGTCGCGACCGCCCAGATCCACCACACTCTCAATGCGCGGCTCGTCGGTGGATTCGGGAAGATCCCGGGTCTGGACGATTTGCCCGGGCGGAACCGTAGCACATCCGGCTCCCGCAGCGGCCAGTAGCCCCGCGAACCAAACACGCGCCCGTTTTCTCGCCATGGCTTACATCGAACCTTCGGTCCGGCGAACCCCGATGAGGTTGTTGGGAATCACCGGCAACTCTTCAAATTTTGCGACGATGTTGTTTTCGACATCGAGCACTTGCACCTTGGACAGCACCACATAGGTGACAGGGCCCGTGGGTGGTGCACACGACGCGATGTAACCGACGATCTTGGCGCCCGTGTCGTACTCGAAGGTCACGCGGCTGGAAACGAGGTCTCGAATTTTGTTGTAGTCAGGCATGGATTCTCCGAAATCGCGCAGCTTATATCATGGATGACCGGGCGGTTTGGCACCCGTCTGTCCCGGTGGCAACATGCCACCGTTGAGTTGTTTTTCCTCGGTCTGAATCTGGTCGAGGCGAACCTTTATCCCGGTGGCGCCCACCTCAACCCCTTCGACCGTCCCGAAAATCTCTCCGGCAGCGTAGGTCGTCGGGTTGCCGTCTTTGTCGATGCGGGCGGTGACGTTCACTTTGCCCACGAAGGGCAGCCCCTTTATCATCGAGTCTCGGCCGCTCAGCGCGAACGCCATCGGAAACGCTTCGACCGTATGCCCCTGAATGGCAAGGGGAGGTCCCCCGCCGACCGGGCGTGCCACAATCCAAAGTTTGTCCCCCGGTTTCACATCCCTTTTGCGGGAGGCTGCCAAAATCAGTTCACCGCTGATGCTCTCGGCCGCGCTGGGCGGCTCGGGAACCGCCTCGGCTGCCGCCGACTCAGCAGGACTCGGCGTCGACGGTCCGGGACCATTGGGGGCGCTTCCGGGTGTGATCCCGGCGGGCCTTTCAATAGGCGGTAAGGTCGGCGCTTCTTTTTTGCAACCGGGCAGCTGAGGGTAAAGCAGCAAAAAGGATCCGACGATCCAGGGCTTCGCAGACATCGACATGGGCAGGGAACCTAACACGTTTTGGAACCACTGACCCCTGTCTCGCCGCACGCTATAAGGGGTGAATGGCTGGCCCGATTTCCACCTGCCTTGTGGCTCAAACCACCCTGGCGACCGACGTGTTGGATTTTGTTTTTGAAATTCGGGCGCCGGTGGATTTCGCCTTTTGCGGTGGCCAGTTCGTCACCCTGTCAGTTGGCAGGGATGCCAGTGGCCTACCGATTCGGCGGAGCTACTCGATTGCATCGTCGCCGGGCGATGGGAAACGGTTGCGCTTGCTGGTGAAGTTGACAGCAGGCGGCGTCGCCGGAGGCTTTTTTCGCGCTTTGCAACGGGGGGACCCGGTGGAGATGACCGGTCCTCACGGCTTCTTTGTCCTCGACAAACGCCATCCGGGCGACGTCGTGATTGCGGCCACGGGCACGGGCATCGCACCGGTCCTGCCCTTTTTGACCGAGCTCGCCGGCCGCACCGAAGCCGGCCAGCGGTTCTTGCACTGGGGTCTTCGAAACGAGGCCGACCTCTTTGTTCGCGACGAACTGGGAAGGCTGTGCAGGGAAGCACGGTGCAATCTCTCCCTGCATCTCTCCGCGCCCTTGGGTCCCTGGAAGGGCGCAGTCGGGCGGATCAACCAACCGGTGCTCGATCGGTTGCCGACACTTGCGGCGCCGACTTTCTACCTTGTAGGCAACGGCGCCATGATTCGCGAGTTGAAGGCGGCGCTGATGGCGCATGGCATTGACCGCAAGCGCCAGATCCGAAGCGAACCGTTCTTCGACTAAATCCATCAAGCTGCGTGGTCGACTCCCCGATGTGGCTCCGTCTCTGGTAGAAACGAGGGTGATGGGGCATCGGATCCCTCCTGAATGGATGGGAATAGCAGGCGCACTTTGCCTGACGACGAACGTCGGCGCGTGCATGGAACTCGACGAAGCGCCGGACCCCGTGCTGGTCTCAATCGAACCCGCTCGCGCTTACAGCGATCAGCCCACCCAGGTTTTGCTCCGGGGGCAAAATCTGTTGCCTTCCATTGCACTTGGCATCGATGAGCCCGACCGGATCATTGCCAGCGATGGCTGGGGTGGGTTTGTCGGGGAAGGCATCGCACGCGTCGAATTGCGTAACATTCGCTGGCGATCGAAAGAACTGCTTGAGGCAACCCTGTTGCCCGGTTTGCCGATGGCGAGTGCACCCTACCCGGTCACGGTCATCGATACCCGCGGGCGGAGCGCCACCCTCGCCGTCGGATTCGACTCGCTCGGGGCCGATAGGCTGGCCCCAACCTTGACGATAGAACAGCCGGCCGCGACGACGCCGCTTGCACCGGGAATGACCTTTGGCTTGAAGCTACGCGCCGCGGACGCCGAATCCGGTTCTGTAACACGTTTATTCTACATTGTTCGGGCCAACGGCATCGCCATTTCGCAAGACGATTGCCACAAGGGCGCGAAGCCCTTCCCCGAAGTTTGCACAGCAAATATCTTGATCCCTGCGACGCTTGCCAGGGGCGGCATCCTGGAAATCGCAGCACGCGCAGAGGACGCTTCGATCGCGGTAAACATCAGTGAATCGTCCCGCCAGTTCGTACTGGTGGCCGCCGCGACCGTGATGGATCTCTCCCCGCAACGCGGCGGTGCACGCGGCGGCAACGAGATCGTGATCCGCGGTCAGGGATTTATTGCGGGTACTCGGGCTTTCCTCGACGGCGAATCGATCAGCCCGGACGGCGGGCACCTCCTGGATACGGAAACCATTGTTGGCCGAACGCCACCGCATTCGGCTGGCGTGGTCGATCTGGAGGTGCGAACCCCCACAGGCAATGCCCTTCGTTCACGCGTGTTCGTCTATGCCGAAACGCCCAGCATCTCGAACGTTCAGCCCGCACTGGCACCCGCGAAAGGCGCAACACCCGTGACGATTCGTGGAAAACACTTCAACCCGAGCACCCGGGTATTGTTTGGAGACCGCGTGACCACGGCGGTGGTGATGCCCGCCCAGAAGTTCGTCAACGAGGAAACCATCACCGGATACACGCCGGCGGGAATGGGATCGACCGCGGTGTGGGTGCTTGACCCGGAACTCGGCGCAACCCCTTGGGCGGATCGGTTCATCTGGGCACCGGATGCGGTGATGCCCAAATGAAACTGCGATGGAAGTTCGCCTGGATGTCCGTGGGTGTTTGCGCGATTCCCATGGCCATTGCGGGACTCTCGGCCGCCCGCATCGGTCAATCGGCAATTCGACAATCGATCGAGGAGCAGGAGCAAACCGTAGCACGACAGTTTGCGGAATACGTCGCCGATCAGCTGGACGTCGTGCTGACCACCTTGCGGGTCGAAGCCCGCGTGCTGGACGTGACCTCCGACGGCAAGTCGTTGCCTGCACGGGAAACCCTCACGAAATTTCTCCAGTTCGTGTACCAGCAACGGCCTGACTTCAGCATCATCGGGATATACGACACCCGCGGCAACGCCCTCGCGACGCCAGCCTTTCTGCAACACCCAAGGGAAAACGCAACCCTCGGAAGCCACGATGCCATCTCGCCCGAAGCGGCGGCCGATCTGCCCCGCCGATCTCCCCTTGAAGAGGCCTTTCGCAATGGCGTCGCCGTCGGACCGGTGTTCGCCGGAGGTGAAGGTTCGGCGCCCCAGGTGATCGTCGCCATTAAATACGATCCCGTCGTCGATCAAGAAGCGGCCGTTATCGTCGCACAGATTTCGCTGCGCCGGCTCGCCGATTATCTGATGCGCGCGAACGAGCGAGCAGGCTCCGCGACCGATCGGCGCATTTACCTGCTCGATCGACAAAGCCGCATCATTGCCTCGTCGCGCAGCGAAAACCGGTCGCTGCGTTCCAAACACCTCCCAAACGTTCCGACCGCCGTGCTGCCAACCACGCCGTTCGTCGGCGAATATCGCTCGGAGGAAGGAACCGTCATTGGTGCGTTCTCGCCACTGTCGTCCTTCAAGATGGGCGTTCTCGCCGAACGGCCGCTGAAGGCTGCTCTTCGTCCCGTTGAAAGAATGGGATGGGCGACCATCTACTGGATGACCATTTCGGGCTTTGTTGCCGCACTTGTCGCCGTGAGCCTTGGTCGAAGACTTTCGGACCGCGTCGGATTGTTGTCCGACGGTGCACGACAGGTTGCGCAGGGTCGACTGGATCTACAGTTGCCTGTGCAAACGCGCGACGAACTCGGAGCGCTTGCGCGAGCCTTCAATGCGATGACCTCTTCCCTCGCGGCGGCGCGCGAAGAAATCTTGCATCAGACCAAAGAGATCCGGGTGTGGAACGAGTCTCTCGAAAAACGGGTTGAGGAGAAGACCCTTGAGTTGAAAAACGCACAAGATCTCTTGCTGCGTTCGCGCTCACTCGCCGCAATCGGTGGCCTCGGTGCGGGTGTGGCGCACGAAATCAACAACCCGCTGTCCGGCGTATTGGGTCTTTCGCAACTGTTGCTCGAAGATCTGCCTGACGATCATCCGACGCGGCCGATGATCCTCGACATCGAAGGACAGGCGCTGCGTATCCAGCAAATCGTATCGAACCTCCTGCGCCTGTCGCAGCGCAGTTCGGGTGAAGATTTTGCCGCGGTCGATCTGTCCAGGGTCGTGGGGTATGCGATCGATCTCTGCAATCCACTGGGTCTTGCCGAACGTGGCATTGCAATCGTGAGAAAGATTCCGGAGCCCTGCCCGCCCATCCGCGGCAGCGCGGTTCAACTGGAAGCAGCGCTCATTCAGATTATCAAGAACGCCGCCAACGCGATGGACCGCAACGGTGGCACCTTGACCTTCGAGACGCGCATTCCAGTGGAAGGCACGCTTCAACTCGCCATATCGGACACCGGCAAGGGTATCAAATCCGAGCATCTCGAGCGCATCTTCGATCCGTTCTTCACGACCAAGTCTCACTGGGAAGAAACCGGGATGGGACTGTCGGTGGTCCACAAGATCATCGAAGACCACGGCGGCACCATCCGTGTCGAGAGCGAGATCGGAAAGGGAACCACCTTCTTCTTGAACTTCCCGATCGATCGGGTCGAGAAAACCCTGATCTAGAATCATGGCCAAACCATCGGCACGCAAAGCATTGTTCGCTTCGCTTACCATTGCTGGGATTGCACTCGCGTTTGTTCTCGCGGGTTGGGTTTCGCGACGTCTGTTCGAGGATGAACGCATCGTGGGTTCGGCACCGGGCGCGGCCTCCCCGGAACGCACGTTGCAACCCGAAGCCAATGAACGGCGCTTCCGCGTATCCGGTGTACAGGGCAGGGTCAGTTGCGATCAGGCTGGTCACGTCACCATTCTTCATGCGGGCGATCTGTTGTCCTTGCGCGACGTGATTTCCACGGCCGCTGGCGCACGCATCATTTTGCGCCGTGGACAAACCGAAATTGAGATCCGTGAGAACCTGAGTGTTGCGGTACAGCAGATTGCAGAGGAAGCAGCGCGCTTCGAGGTCCTTCAAGGTTCGGGACGAATTCAAGCCACGGTGGAAGGCGACAACGAGCGTCTAACGATTGCGGGCGATACCGCCGAGGCCACGAACCAGGGTCCTTCGCGCTGGGTCGTGTCCCGGGGCCTTGAAGGCAAAGTTGCGGTTGCCGTTCAGAAAGGCCGGGTCCGCTTCTCTGCGGCGAAACAGACCGTCGACGTGAATGAGGGGCAAGAAAGTTCAGCCGAGCCGAACGCGCCTCCGATTGCGCCGATCGGGACCATGGAAGAACTCGTGCTGTCGGTTCGTTGGCCCGAGGTTACGCCCGGAGGCGGCGAGGTCAAGATTACGGGACAAACCAGCCCGACGGCCGACGTCACGGTGGACGATCGCCGTGTTGCGGTTAGTCCGGACGGGAAATTCACGACCACGCTACCCAAAGGAACGCCTCCCGGGAAACCGGTCGAGATTCGCTCGCAGGATGCACTGGGCCGTGAAAAGATCGAAACGGGATCGATCCGCACCGCGGGCAAGGCGCCGCGTCTCGCCCCGACCGGAGAGGACCTGTGGAAACAATAGGCGGCCTTCGACCACGGGGCGGGCTGTCACTCGTTTTGTTCCTTTTGTCATATCCGCTTGTGGCGGCAGGAGCCGAAGATACGCCGACCCTGAGTTTTGATCCCGTGGCACAGGCCCTTTCACTGGGCGTCGACCACCATCTGGACCTGACCTTTCGTATCAAAGGCGCTGGCAACGCGGAGACGAAAGATGTTCGCGTCGGAGCCAACGTTGGCACCATCGTCGCCGTCTCGCCGCAGGACGACGGCGCATTCGTGGTACGGTTTGATTTACCCGAGAAACGTTTCCCCCAGGTGGCGATGATCGGTGCCTCGGCCCAGGTCGGAGGGTACCGAACCTCCGGGTTTGTGATTGTGCCGCTCAAGGCCCTTGCGAGTCCCGCATTCGAGACGGATCCAGGTGCCGTCGTGACGTTGAAGGTTGGCGAAAAAGTATATGGCCCCGTTCGTGCGGGCCAGGACGGTCGCGTGCGCGTACCCGTCGTGGTACCACCGGGCATCTACACCGCCACGGCGCGCTCGACCGGCACCGGAGGCAAGACAACCGAACAAACCATCGACCTGGGTCTGCCCGATTTTCCCCGAATATTGGTGCTTCCACCCGCAACGGTGACGGCGGGCGAGAACGCACCCGTGGATGTTTTTGGATTCGGTCCCGATGCGCAACCCGTAGATCCTTCAACCTTGTCTCTGTGGTACGGCGCCCGTCGTCTTTCCAATCTTGATCGCAAAGCTGGGGTCGCGAGTTTTCTCTGGACGTCGCCCGCAACGGCGGAAGATGCCGTCCTGGAAGGGCGCGGTTTCGTTCCGGGCGAAACCGGGCACACACAGTCCGCAACGGTTCGGGTTCTTTCCGCCGCGATCGGCAAGTTGCAAATCACGACGCAGCCTGGACGATTGGGCATCGGCACGTCGGAGCGGGTGGTATTGCGAATTTCGGCGCTCGATCCGTGGGGCCGGATTCGGCACTCACAACCCCCTGCTCTCTTTGTAGACGGCGTCCCGTGGTCGGTTCGGCCCGACGCCGACGAATCGTACGTTGCCGAGATCGATGCGCCGAAATCGTACGACGGAAGAAGTCACATCCATGTCGATGCCTTGGTGGGGCGCCACCATGCACACGAAGGCATCGAGCTCTACAACCTGCCCGAAATCTCGGATACCCAGGCGACGCCCGAAAGACACCGCGAACTCGAGGATTCGCCCGTGGCGATTGCTGCAACCGCGGGACTCACCGCACGGGCCTCCGACGCTGCAAGCGCATGGTTTTCCGCGCAAATGCTGGTGCGTGTTCCCAGACTGAAACGCGTATTCGCCAGCTTCGAGTTGGGCCATCACCGAACCCGCCATTCAGCAACCGACGCACTGGGAATTTCGCGCGCAACGATCGTGAACATGCCGCTTCTTGTTGGAATCACCGCAACCGTTTTTCGGGTACCACGGTTCGTACTGTTGGCCGGCGTCTCGGGCGGAATGTCGGCGACTTATCATCGAATAACCTCGTTTGGAGAAACGGATGCGACGCGTTCGTTTGGTCTGGCGTCGAAAGGCGCGATCGAGGGCGCGCTCATGCTGGGACCGGGACAGGCGGTTCTCGGCGCGCAGTATCTTTGGTTTGAAGCTCCCCAAAGCAGTCGTGCCAATTCCATTGTCGGCAATTCGGGCGGGGTGGGGATAACGATGGGGTACCGATGGTTGTTCTGAAAACGGAGATCACGGGAGGACCGGAACGGGGTTTCTCGGTCAGCGGACCGGAAACGCCGAGCGTCCCCGTCGTCGTGAGTATTCCGCACGCCGCCACCCTGCTCGGGCCCCTTGGATTGCCACTGCGAGAGGATCTCGATCCGCGCTGCGATGCAGATCTGCATGTGGATGCGCTTTACGACGGGCTCGTGCGCGGCCCGCTCGTCGTCGCCGAGATCTCTCGCTTCGTCTGTGATCTGAACCGCAACAGCGTCGACATTACAAAGACGGCCGTCCCAGGACATCCCGTCGCCGGAGGTACCTCGGCGCGAGGCTTCATCTGGGAAACCACGACCCACGGGCAACCGACTCACACACGCCCACTGACAATGCCGGAGTGGGAAGCCCGCCGGGACATTCACAAAGCGTATCACGATGCCATCACTGCGGCACTTTCACATGTGAAGGCATTGTTTGGATTTGCGATCCTCGTGGATGGACATTCGATGCCGTCACGGGGAACGTCTGCGCATCCGGACTCGGGCGCGCTGCGGGCCGAGATCGTGCCCGGCGATCGCGACGGCACGAGCTGTGCCCCCGAGTTGACGCTGAGGGTGTCCGACGGATTCAGAAGTGCCGGATATGCCGTTGCACCCAACCAACCCTACCGGGGTGGATTTTCGACCCAATACCACGGTAAACCGAATGACAACGTCCATGCCATCCAAATTGAACTGCGGCGTGACCTGTACATGGACGAAGTCACTTTCGACGTTCACCCTGCGGGCTTCGCCAGGTTGAGGCAAACGCTTGATCTCGTGCTTCGCGCAGTCGAGGGTTTCCGCCCGGGTTAGGCGTATCGACCAACGCTCAGGCGCTGCGCTGGCGCAAGGCTTCGTACAACAGGATCGCGGCGGCCGCCGAAGCGTTGAGCGACGCGATCGCACCTTTCATTGGAATCGCAATGATGCCGTCGCAACGACGTGCAACGGCTTCTCGCAGCCCTCGGCCTTCAGAGCCGATGACGAGCGCCACGGGCGTCGTCAGATCAAGTTTCGCTGGAGGCTCGCCCGTCCCACCCGCTGCGGCCCAAACCATGACGCCGGCTTCGCGCAGCTTGTCGATGGTCTTGAGCAGGCTTTCGACGCGCGCAATGAGCACGCGCTCCGTCGCACCGGCCGACGCCTTCACGGCGCCACCTGCGACCGGAGCGCTGTTTCGATCCGCCATGATCACACCGTGAGCGCCCAGGACTTCCGCGCTTCGTACCACGGCACCGAGGTTTTGTGGATCGCTGATGCCATCTAGCAACACCACCAGCGGCTGTTCGTTGCGCGTCTTGGCGTGCTCAAGAATCGTTTCGACGCTCGCGTATGCGAACGCGCCCACCACTGCCACGATACCCTGATGCGAAGTACCGCCCGCCAGATCGGCAATCAGGGCGCGGGGTCGGATCTCAACCGCAATGCCGCGATCTTTTGCGGCCGCAAGAGCCGTTTCCGCCTCGGGCGATCGCTTGCCTTCGGCGACATAGATCACCGAAACACTGCGCGGATTCGCGCGCACCAGTTCTTCGACGGGACGCACACCAAAGATCACCCTGCGACCCGAAGATTCTCTGTCAACGGTTGGTGCGTTCACAATGTCGCCTTTTCAATTTCCTGCACGATGTCAGCAAAAGCCTGTGCGGGATTGGCCGCGTCGCGAATGGGTCGGCCCACCACCAGATGATCGGCGCCTGCCGCAATCGCCTCGCCGGGCGTCCCCACCCGCTTTTGATCCCCAAGCGCCGCACCGGCAGGTCGGATCCCTGGCACCACCAACAACGCCTTCGGCAAAGCCTCGCGCAACATGCCGACCTCGTGCGGCGAACAGACGAGACCGGCGGCTCCAGATCCCACCGCCAGGCGGCCACGACGAGACACTGCATCGGCAACCGTGCCCGCAACGCCGTCCCGTTCGAGATCCTCGGTCGAAAGTGAGGTCAGGACCGTCACCGCCAGAATCTTTAACTCACCACCCGCCGCTTCCGCAGCGCGCTTCGTCATCTCGGAACCACCACCCGCGTGAATCGTTAGCAGTTCAGCACCCATCGCGCGCGCTGACTGAACGGCCCGTGCGACGGTTTCGGGAATGTCGTGCAATTTCAGATCGAGAAAGACACGGCCACCCCGCCTGCGAACGGCCTCAATGGCCTTGACACCTTCGGCCACAAACAATTCGAGCCCGACCTTATAAAATGCCGGTTGGCCTTCCAGCCGATCCAGAAATACCTCGGCCGCCTTCAGATCGGGCACGTCGAGCGCCACGATGACACGTTCGCGCGCGGTCAAAGTGGTCCGACTCACGCAATCCCCCCGCTGCCCGTGATCCCGGCGCGTTCGGCGACAATGCGTTCACGCAACCAGGCCACAGCCTCGGTTAGCGGAATTTTTTGCACCTCGGCACCCGTGCGTGCCTTGATTTCCACGACGCCCTCGGCGAGACCCTTTTTACCAATCGCAACACGATAAGGCATACCGATGAGATCGGCGTCCTTGAACTTTGACCCCGGACGCTCGTCACGGTCGTCGTACAACACCTCGATGCCAGCGCCTTCGAGGGCTGCGTACAGGTCGTCGCACGCGGTCCGCACGGCGTCGTCGTTCGCCTGCAGTGAGAGCAGCGAAACCTCGAAGGGTGCCAGCGGGACCGGCCACCGGATGCCATCCTGATCGTGGTGCTGTTCGATTGCCGCGGCCACGATCCGTGTCACGCCGATGCCGTAACAGCCCATGATCATGGGCGCTTCACGTCCATCCGCTCCCAGGAAGTTGCAGTCCATCGGGGCCGAGTACTTGGTACCAAGATAGAAGACGTGACCGACCTCGATGCCACGGAAGAGCTTGAATACGCCCTTCTTGCAGCGAGGACAGGTATCACCCGCCTCCGCTTGACGGTAGTCACCTATCGCAGCGGTCTGGAAATCGCGACCCAGGACGACGTTGCGATGATGGGCGTCGACGGCGTTGCCGCCAGCCACCATCGAGGCCATTTGCGCGACTTCTTGATCGCAATAGACCGGGATCTTCAAACCAACCGGTCCGGCAAATCCCACCGGAGCTTTCGTCGCATCCTCGACGGCACGATCACCGGCCATCACGACCTCGGACACCGAGAGCGCACCCTTGAGCTTGATTTCGTTGACGGAGCGATCACCCCGAACCAGAACCGCGACGGGCTTGCCGTCGGCCAGAAAGATGAGCGTCTTGACGAGCATCTGGGGCGCAACATTGAGAAAAGCACCCACCTCTTCAATCGTGCGCTGACCCGGCGTCGCGACGGTTTCGATCGCGGCCGTACTCTTGTCAGGTGCACCGCCAGTCAACGGCGCAATGTTCGCTTGCTCGACGTTGGCAGCGTAATCGCACGCGTCGCACGCGACCAACGCATCTTCGCCGGTCTCGGCCAAAACCTGAAATTCGTGGGACATCGATCCACCAATCGCACCGGTGTCGGCCTCGACGGCGCGAAATGCGAGCCCGCAGCGGGCAAAGATCCTCGAGTAGGTATCGTACATATTCTTGTACTCACGCTTCGCATCTTCTGCCTCGGCGTGAAACGAATAGGCATCCTTCATGATGAACTCGCGGCAGCGCATGAGTCCCGCACGCGGACGCAATTCATCACGAAACTTCGTTTGCACCTGATAAAGGTTGATGGGCAACTGACGGTAGGACTTCACGTCTCCGCGCACGAGATCGACGATGACCTCTTCGTGGGTTGGGCCAACGACGAATTCGCCTTTTTTGCGATCCTTCAGGCGCAACAGCTGATCACCGTAAACATTCCAGCGTCCGGATTCTTTCCAGAGCTCGGCCGGAATGATCGCGGGCAAAAAGACCTCGGATGCCCCGGCCCGGTTCATCTCCTGGCGGATGATCCCGGCGATTTTTTGCACCACCCGGATACCGAGCGGCAAGAAGGAATAAATGCCCGCTGCCACCTTTCGGAGGTATCCACCCCGCACGAGCAGGATGTGGGACGGGATCTCGGCCTCGGCAGGGGCCTCTTTCAATGTCGGAACCAGGGTTTTTGAGATGCGCATGGGCGTGGCCGTCATAGCACGATGGGGGGTGGTCCTGGTAAAGGGCCCGCATGGGTTTCGAATGCCCTGCTCGGGGTGCTCGTTGGCTTACCCGCGAGCGCATGCCGACACGCCGCGGCGACTGGGCTCGGTTGCAGCGGTTTCGGTTGACCGGGGGCAACGGTGGGAAATGCTTCGTCTGGGGACGGCACCAGCAGGTCGTTGTCCTGTGTGCTGTAGCCGGAGGATCGGACGCCGAGATGGTTGAGCAGCACGCCATACGCGTGCGATCCGATGAGCTGAGCGCCGGCGGCAAACACGTCGTGGTTGTGCAACACGGCCAGAGTCGCAAACGTCTTGACGTCGGTAATGTTGAACCCCTCGCGACCGAGCAATCGCAGGGACGGCACCACCGCCTTCAGATCGGCAATCTGCGTTCGGGTCGCCTCGGCCAGGGCGTCGGCGCTCGTCGGCGAATCCTGGCAAACATCTCAGGTGTGGGCCCGGGCCGACACTCTCGACAAGGTCATTCGCGGAGTCCGACCGTCCCGATGCGGCGAGATGCCCTGTATATTATATTCCGCCCCGATGGGATATCCTACGCAACGTCGTCCTTCCGTTCCGCGGTCCGCACCTACCGGGGAAACGGCTCTGTCGGTACAATCGCCGCCCGAGCGCTTGTCACTGTTGTTGCGTGAAAACGCACGTCTGCTGAAAAAGATCGAAGCCAATAAAAAGGCTCACGCCAAACTCATGGCGTGCATCGACGAGATCGGACAGGCAATGGCGGCCACCCAGTTCATGCTGGCTGATCATCAGATCCTGCAAACCGAGCTGCATGCGTTGTTTGCTGAACTGTTGGCACGCAAGCGACAACCCCGTGGCACCAGGGAGGCCGTGAGAGACGCGATGTTCGGGCTTCAGGCAAGTGGCATCTTGTGGCCATCCAAAGCTGAACGGGAAGAGGAAGAGGAAGAGGAGACAGAAGCGTTTGCTGGAACATCGGAAGATGACGATGTGGGCTTTTGCGGAGAGGATGCTCCGCCTGGCTCGACTAACCCGGCCGACGATTTTCCCTCGACGACGCAATCAACGGACAGCCCCAATCGTCAGCCTGTACGCGATTTGTTCAGACGCCTCGCGATGGCCATCCATCCGGACAAGGTCCAGCACGAAAGCGAAAAAGAGCGGCGAACCGAGGCCATGAAAGACATTTCGCGTGCATATCAAGACGGTGATGTCGCACGGTTACTAGAGCTTGAGCGGCAGTGGATGAAAGACGGGAAAGTCGCACCGCAAAGCGACGAACTGGATCGCCGCTGCAATTTGTTGGAACAAACCAACGCGGCATTGCGAGACCAACATGCAGATTTATCAGAGGATCTCCGCGATCTGAAGCATCAGCCGCATGTTCAGATGTACAACGAGCACCGCCGCTCTGCTGGGCGCAGCGGTGATACGTTTGCTGACATGGTCAAAAACCAGGCCTTGATGGAACTGGAAGACCTGCGTTCGATTCGGGATCACGTGAAAGCTTTCCGCGATGGGAAGATTACCCTTCGTAAGTTTGAGGCAGGACCCCTGGCCGCGGACGAGGAGGCTTCGGTGGTGCGCTACGATTCGCCAGAAATTGACGACATACTGGAAAAGATACTTGGCCTGATGGGTGGGCGTGGGAAAAAACGCAACGCAAAGCGCGGTGGAAAACATCGCTGAAGGCGTTGGTCTTGGTGGCTGGGCGGCTTCAGGGCCCGGAACGATTCAACGTTTCGGCCGATTTGCAGCTCGGACCCGGCTATCAGACCCACAAGGCCAATTCGCCACACGATTCGGTCCTTCACGGGGCAATCGCGGACACTGCACCGGATGCGTGGGGTCGCGCGTGTCATCGCACGCGATCATGCCAAGCAGCGAAAAGACAACCCGCGGCTGGCGGCCCTCACAGAGCTGGATTGCCTCCTTGCGGTTGACGACTTCAGCCGCATTCGCGCCTTGCTGCATGTGTTGCACGAGAAGCAGGTGGACCTCGTTACCAGTGCTGCCGTGGTTGTCCAGATCTGGCGCGATGGACGACGCCAGGCAAGGCTCGCGCAATTCCTGAGCGGTGTCCATGTCCGGTCGCTCGGACCCGGTGAAGACCGCCTCACGGGCGAAGTTCTGGCGGCAGCAGGCAAAAAGGACATCGCGGATGCGCACCTCAGACTTTGCGTCTCCGACGGGGATCAGGTGTTCACCAGCGATCGACACGACCTCTTCCACCTGCTGGCGACCCGCGGGGTCGATGCCCGGATCATCGCGATCTGCGCCTGGGGGACGCGGCCCGTGCGCGTCGCGGCTCCAAATCGACGCTCTAACCTTTCTTTTGTCTCGATCGACGACTGAGCGATGCGTGTGGAACCTCGCCGTTTTCACGGACACGCCCCCTGGCAGAGCTCTTTGGAACGTCGAAGATGATCGCGGCTGCAGCATAGAACGCCGCGTACGACGCCTCGTTTCCGAAATAATCCGTGGCGCTATATTCGGGTTCTCCGAGCAGCTCGACCTCGGGCTCGGGTCGTCCGTCGGCTGGCTCGGGATATGCGCTGATCCAGGGAGGACGGATCAGCCAGGTTACGTCGTCCGGATTGTGGTCGCCCGAATGGAACTCGAACGGCAGTTTTTGTTCGAGGCTCGACCCCTTGAGTCGCTTCTGCTCGAAAATCTTCCTTTCGCGCGCGCTGGCATTGCGGCTTAGACGCCAGCTCTCTCCCACGCAAGTCTCGAAGATGTAGGGGACGACGCCGGGCATGAGTCCTGCGCGCTGCAGAGCAGCGGTCACGAGACGATCACGTCCCTTCATATGATTGAGGAGGTTCTCAAATTCCGGAAGTGTTCTGCCAAGCGTCGGGACTGCATAAAGATGCAGGCAAGGCAGCCCAAACTTCCCGCCGTTCGAGACGAACTTCGGGTCTGCAAGCGATTCGACGAGGGCCGCCATGAACGCTGCCTCGGACTCACCGGGCTTCCCAGGCGCGACGGCCTCGGCGCCGGGCGCGCGCCGCAGCTCGTACGTCAGCGTCGCCCGGCAACCTTCGGTGACCGTCTCGATGCGATGGTTCACGTCGCCAAAGAACGCTGCCCAGCGGATTCGGCGTGCCTCCTTATCGGTCGATGATCCGGAATGAAATAACGTTTCCCAATCAAACGTCGCACGGGATCCCTGCTCCACGATCAATCGGCCGCCACGAAATTCGAGCGGCAAGCACACGACGAGCGTACCAAAGACGCTCGGCTCGCGCGGCGTATCCTTGTGGGCGACGAAGTGACCGCCACGACCGTAGACGTTGAGCGAGTGCAGCACAGCGGAAGGCGGCGCGGTCTCGTGGGGACACAGCGATTCGCGAATCTGGCAAAGGATATCGCGGAGCGCTTTGTCGAATCCTTCGACCGCGAGCGCTCCGTTGCGTGCGTAGAGCTGTCGACCTTCGCGCACGACAACATCCGTTCGAGTCTTCGTACCTTTCCCGAACGAAGCCGGCGTGCACCACGCGCGGAGCTTCCTGTCCACGTTGCCTGACCGGTAGCTGATCCGCTCGACGATCTCCTGTTTTTTTCCTGCGGGACCGCGGAGCGTGAGCGGTGCGTCCAGCTCGACCTCACCGCCGCAGGCGAATATCGCGTCGAGTGCTTTGGCGCGCTCGACAAGCGTCGCGAGCCGCTTCTTGGTCTCGGCATTCGGTGTATTTGAGGCGTTTTTCATCTGTAGGCAACCTATCGTACGATGGACGTGCGTCCGGCCCCAATCGCTTCAAGTTCGGAAAATCATCCCACTCGACGCGCCGAGAGGTACCTTTCCGCCGGGATTCAAGTTCTTCAAGAGAAAGCTGTCCGTAAAAAGGCCCTATCTCGACCCAGTCCTCGCCCCGAATCGCCGCGACGATTTCCGCAGCACGAAAAAGCTCGAAGGGGACGCTAGCTTCACCGAGCGCGATCGCCATGCGAACGGTATCCACATAAAGCCCAAGTGTGTCGACGCTCAGATTGAAGCGCCAGCTTCGCCCGTCCAAATGCGGCGCAAGCAATACACCATGCGGATGTGCAAAAACGATCTCCCACGGGTGACAACCATGCCACCTTCCCGATGAAAACCAGTGCTCAAACGCCCTCGAGTCCGTGGCGGAAAGATCCAGCATGCCGCCATGGCGTCGATCAGCGCGACGCTCGTATTTTTCGCGGGGGGACAAATTTTTCAGTTCGTCCAGCGAGGCGTCATACGCTATCGCCGCCACATCCAGAAACCGCGCAAGGCTCATGGTTCGCCACGATCGCTCGCTTTTTCCACGTACAATTGCCTTTTCTAGACGCAGGAGGTCCTTGAAGAAAAAAAAAGAGGACTTGCTCTGCATTCCACGGCGGTTAAAGGGCACGATTTTGTAACATGATGTTCCGGGTCGTTGCCTCGGCGAAACGTTTACAATCCTTTGATCCTTGGCCAATCCGATTCGACGGTATTTCTCATTTGTTTCGTCGATGGCACGTAGCTTGCTTAGCTCGGTTATCGAATGACACTAGATTCT
>JAWXBF010000163.1:0-16369 GCA_034439895.1 Deltaproteobacteria bacterium | reverse complement strand
GGGTTCACGCGGGCAGGGCGGGGCGAATGACGGCGAAGGCGGCATGGCGACCTTCCTGCAGCCGACGGCGGTCGACCGGCCACCGGCGGGCGTGGAGGCAGCCCGGCGGCAACGGGCGGCACGGCAGCCGGCGGGACCGCAACAGGCGGGACGTCAGCCGGCGGCACGGCAGCGGGCACCGGCGGCACACCACAAGAAGTTCTCAAAAACTGCGGCAACATCAAACCCATCGCAGGCCAGGTGCCGTTTCAGGCCATCAAGCGCTTGCGCGCCGGTGAGACGGTTCGCGTGTTGGTATACGGACAGTCGATCTCCGAACAAATTTGGTGGGAAGAGGTCCGCGCGTTTCTTCGGACGACCTACCCGGCGGGCAAGCTCATCATGGAGAATCACGCCCGGGGCGGTTGCGCATCCCAATGTCTCACGGGCGAGTCGCCATGGTTCCTCGACAACACCAAAATCGATCGTCTTCCCGGCGATGTCTTTGCGTGGAACCCCGATCTCATCTTGTTTCACGTGTATGGCAGCCACACCTCTTACGAAACCATCATGAAGGGGTTCAAGGAGCGTACCAAGGCCGAGGTCCTGTTGCAGACCGATCATCGAACGAAGGATAACCCTGCCGAAAGCTCCGGTGAGCGCTGGTCACAGACCATGAGCACGATGCACATCCCCCTGTATTCGACGCGCTATGGATTCAGTCTCGCGCGCATCTGGGAAGCCTGGGGCGCACACCTGCAACAAACAAAACTGCCGGCCTCGCATTTTCTGGCCGATGATGTGCATCTGAATGACGCTGGCAACGCCTTGATGGCGAGCTTCATCAAGCCTTATCTGTGTTACAACCCGGGGCCGTAGGACCGGGCGCGGGCCCGACGATGGGCGCGGAAAACCTGAGCCATCGCCAACACCACCACGAAGCTGGCAGCGACACTCGTCACCCAGGCTGTACCGGTAAAGGTGCCCGTCATTCCGACCACCGGGCCGACCACATAACCCATGCCAATTCGTCCCTCGAATTGCCCGCCTGCATCCACCGCGGCATGACCGACCGTCATCGCGTAGTACAAAGCCGCCGTGTAAATCACCGCCATGCCCGCACCAAATAGTGCGAGCGACAGCACGAGCGACAAGACACCCGGCGACTGCAAGACGCCAGCGATGCCGAGCAACATGGCCGATGGGCCAACCACCAGCATGTTCCAGCGGCCATGCCAGAAATTCACCCGTGACAGGCCAAAAAGAAACAGGGCACGCACCACGAGCCAGGTGGCGGCAAGCGCCGTCTCCACATCCGATGCGATCTGCAGCTCGACCATTCGTTGTGGCAAAAGCGGCCCCAGCGCGGATGACAAAACGTATGACATCGGCAACAACCAGAGAGCGGCCCGCATGAGCTCCGGATAATCGGCGCCTGTGGCGGCACTCGATTCCTTGTCATCGTGCGCGGCCAGAGTCAGCGGCAAGGCGTGCGTGAACACCATGGCTGCCGCGATGCAAATGGCGGTAAGCCAAAACGCCCAGGCAATGTGTTCCACACCAAGCAGTGGGATCGCAAACAAGGTGACCGGCACCGCCGAGGACCAGGACGTATTGAACTGACCAATCGCACGACGCATGACCGGTCCGTGTCGACCCGAGGTGAGATAACTTTCCACGACCGGCCACAAGATCGCCTGGACGCCGCCGCCAAGAATCGCGCACGCCCGCAAGACGGCGCCGCTTTGTGGAAAGACGGCCGGTCCCAGGCTGGCCGCTGCCAGCACGCCGAGTGCCAGTCGAACGATGCCGCGCGGACCGAGGTGGTTGCGCGACCAGCGCAAGAGCGTCCCCGTGCCATAGGCCCCGATGGCATAAACCACGCCCATCACCACCGCCAACACCAGGTTCTCCATCGAGGAGAACCCGTGTTTGCGAGCGGCGACGAAAAAGATGCCGGACCAAAATGTGCCGGCCGCGATCGACGCCAGAAACGTCACCGCCAGAACAGGAAAAAGTGGAGCCGGCATGGCGATGTTCTGACTATTTTTTCAGACTAGAAGTCAGTCTAGAAGAAGGTGACGATCAACGAGGCTTCCATCAGCGTATCCAGCTTGTTCGCGCGGGGCAAAAAGCCACCGTCGGAAACGCCGCCCGGCAACCCGACGAGGCCAGGTCGGTTGTCGTAGCGGGCTGTGAAACCAAAACCAAAGCTGACGTTCGACAGCAAGGTCGTGCTGAGTTGCAGCTTGCCAGAAACGCGCGTGTCCTTCAGTGGGCCGAGGCTGCCGTAACGTACCACGTATCCCGCCTTGGATTCTTTTTCCTCGTTGAGGTTGGACAAGACTTCGACGCCCGCGGAAAGGCCCGTGTCATTGGTGAGCTTGAGGGTGTCCGAAACGAAAACGCGACCCGAGTGAATCGGTACGCCCTCGGCGCCCGACGCAGCCGCCTTTTCATAACTGAAGTCGTAACCAAGCTCGGCCGCAACGGTGTGGATTTCACTCTTGAAAGCAAGTCGACTGTAACCAATCTGACCGCCACCCGCGATCGCCTTACCGGCTGGCTCGTCCGTGAGGGCCTGCCCCACGACGTAGGCCGAATCGTTGGCTGACCAAAAGCGATCGTAGCGGCCGCGTGCCTCGGAACGCTTGCTGGTGGTGCGTGACACGCGCTCGGAGCCCGTGATGACCTTGCCACCCGAACCATCGGCGCCGACGATGAATTCGCGTGCTGCGCTTTCCACGTAGGTCAAACCGCCGAAGACGCCGACCTGATGATTGCCATTCTTGTAGGACACATCGCCACCGACCGAGCCCGTGGTCGAACGCGAGTTGCCTCCCGACAATACGAGGCCGCCCTTGGCCTGTGCTTTCCAGACCGGGGCCTCGATCGGCTTTTCCGCTGCGATGTGGGCGAACTTCGGATCGGGTTGCGCAGCAGCGGCGGTCGGAACAAAAAACACGACCAACGACAACAACAGGGCTGCGTTTTTCTTCATTGGCGGCAGACTAGCAGCGGTTTTTCGAGCCGCAAAGCGTACGACTGCCATCCGGACATGCGGGGTGTTGGCCTCCGGCCACCGGTCGATATCCGGCCGTTTCTGGGCCCGTACGGGGCGAAAGGGGCCTCGGCAAGGCTGGCAGAGTTGGCAAGGTTTTCGCAAGGGATCTGGCGCGTATCCGAACCGGCACACGTCTGCCAATAAACAACATCGACCCCAAGGAAACCACCATGTCCATCATCAAAGACAAACTGAAGCTCGTCGCCGCCGCCATCTCCGCCATCGAAAAGCAGTTCGGCAAAGGCTCCATCATGGCGCTCGGCGAGGCCACGCCTCCCGAAATCTCGGTCATCTCGACCGGCTCGCTTGGCCTTGATGTGGCGCTCGGTGTCGGTGGAATCCCGCAGGGCCGGATCACGGAAATCTATGGACCGGAGTCCTCGGGTAAAACCACCCTCACCTTGCAAACCATCGCCGAGGCCCAGCGCCAGGGTGGCGTGTGCGCCTTCATCGACGCCGAGCACGCTCTCGACATCGGCTACGCTCGCAAACTCGGGGTACGCGTGGAGGATCTACTCGTATCACAACCCGACAGCGGTGAGCAGGCGCTTGAGATCGTCGAAAAGCTAGTCGCAAGTGGCGCCGTCGATCTGATCGTCGTGGACTCGGTGGCGGCGCTGACCCCGCGTGCCGAAATCGAGGGTGAAATGGGCGCATCGCATGTCGGCTTGCAGGCCCGGCTGATGAGTCAGGCGCTGCGCAAGTTGACGGCACTGACGGCCCGCAACAATACCGCAATCGTGTTCATCAACCAATTGCGCATGAAGATAGGCGTGATGTTCGGCAGTCCCGAAACGACGACAGGCGGCAACGCCTTGAAGTTCTACGCTTCGGTGCGACTCGACATCCGAAAAATCGGCGCCCTCAAAGATGGCGAAGAAGTGGTCGGCACCAAGACCCGCGTGAAGGTCGTGAAAAACAAGCTGGCGCCGCCCTTTCGGCAAGCCGAGTTCGACATCCTGTACGGCACGGGTGTCAACCTCGCGGGCGAAATCGTCGATCTCGGCAGCGCAGCGGGGATCATCGAGAAGTCAGGTGCGTGGTACAGTTACAACGGCGAGCGGATCGGACAGGGCCGTGACAGTGCCTGTCGCTGGATGGGCGAACACCCTGACGCGGCCCAAACGATCCGTACGACAGTTTTCGAGCGTTGCAAAATGGGAGCGATCGCGTCGATGGATGCGGCACCGGCCGTCACCACCGAGGCTGCCGCCTAAAAAACCGCTCGACGCACTCCGTCCCTGGCCTTCCGCTGGCGGACGGGGTGTCGTCGGTTACACGCCCGAACGTTCGACCACCATCGCGGCCACACCCTTGACCCAGGTCGGATGATCGTTGAGCGAGGGGATGAGCAACAATTCTTCGCCGCCCAAAGACTTCCACTGGTCGCGTGCGCGAATACCAATTTCCTCGACCGTTTCGAGACAATCGGCAACAAATGCGGGCGAAAAAACGGCAAGCCGCTTGATGCCTTTTTGCGCCAGTTCCGGCAACACCCGATCCGTGTAAGGCTTGATCCAGGGCGTTCGGCCGAGCCGCGATTGAAAACTGTAGCTGTGCTTTCCGTCGGGCAGTGCGAGTGCCTGGCAGAGCGCCTGCGTGGTCGCGACGCAATGCGCGCGGTAGCAAAACCGATTCGCAGGACAAATGCTGTCGCAACAGGATGTGCTCGCCAGACAGTGCGTGCCCGTTGTGTCGCTCTTTTTGACCTGGCGTTCGGGTAGCCCGTGATAACTGAACAAGACGTGATCCGGGGCAAAGGCATCCAGCAAGGGCCGCGCGATGTCGCGGAATCCGTTGATGAATGCAGGCGCGTCGTAGAACGATTCAAACGAATCGATCGCCGGCACATTCCAGGACGAAGCCACGATGTTGAGGACCCGCTCAAGCGCCGAACCGGTCGCAGCGCTTGAATATTGCGGAAAGAGCGGCAAGACGACCAGGCGCTCAAGATCGCATTTGAGCAATTGCTCGAGCGTCTCGGGAATGGAAGGCTTGCCGTAGCGCATGGCCAGACGCACTACAAAACGTCCGGGGCATTTTTCTTCGAGTGCGGCCTGAACGCCGACGGTCAGCGACTTGCCATGAATCAAAAGGGGCGAGCCCTCGGCGGACCAGATGGCCTTATAGGCCGCGGACGATTTCGCCGGTCGAAAGGGCAAAATGATGAGGTTCAACAACAACCACCGGCCAAGCGGGTTGATGTCGATGACCCGCGGATCACTGAGGAATTCGCGCAGGTAGCGGCGCACCTCGGGGGTCTCGGGCCCGTCGGGGGTGCCAAGGTTTACGAGGAGCACGCCTATCTTGCGTCCGGCCTGGGCGGACTCGGCAATATTCGCAGCAGGAACCACCGCGGGATCATGCCGGATGCCGAGCCTCTGTCGAGCGGAGATTTCCCAGTTTTGCACCCGCCCGTGCTCTAAACTCAAGCCGTGCCCGATTTTTCAGGTGTCTCCCCTCGCTTGCCGCAAACCCCCGGTGAACGGCGGGTGGTGGCGATCGGTTTGACTGTCGTGCTCGGGCTTTTCACGGCCGAAATTCTGACCCGGCCGGGCCCCATTCGACTCGCTGTCATTGCCATGTTCCTCGCCTGGGGACCGCTGCTTGTCATTCACGAGCTCGGGCACGCGCTCGCCGCATGGGTCGTGAACTGGCGCGTGGCCGAGATTGGCATTGGCTTTGGGCGACAGCTCTGGCGGTTCCGAATTGGCGAAACCGTCGTACGTATCAAGATACTCCCGGTCGAAGGTTATGTTCGTCCTGCCCCCCGCACCGGCTCGCGCGCTCGATGGAAGCTGGCGTGGATCTACTTCTGGGGTCCCGGCGCCGAAATGGGCGTGCTGGCGCTGATGTTGGCGTTGCACAAGGGTGAGCTCTTCGCGCGCACGGAAGCACCGTTGCAGCTCATCATGCAAGGCACCGCGGTGGCGGTGGGCATGAGCCTCTTCTTCAACCTACTGCCCATGCCCTTCGGCACGCGCACCAACGACGGCATGGGGATCCTCGGAAGTTTCTTCGCTCCCGCCGCGGAATTTGAGGCGCGGCTGACGGCGCCCTTCATCATGCGCGCACGCCGGTTGCTGATGGTGGACGAGCCTGCAGAAGCGGAGGCGGGTTTGTTACAGGCGTTGACGACGTATCCGGGCGATCTGCGGTTGCGTGCGTGGCGTGCGGTTTGCGTCGCAGCGCGCGGCGACAGTCGCACGGCGGACAATCTGTGGCGTGACATCGGCGAGCCAGAGTCACACTCGCCCTTCTTTGCCGCCGAACTGCATGCCGCCAGGGCAAACGCGAATCTTGTTGCGGGCGATTCGCAGCTATTGATGTTTGCAGCACGCAGTGCCGGACGTGCCTGCACGCTCGCGCCGGGTGATCTGCAAAACCAACTCTTGAGCGGCCGCATCGCCTTCGAGCGTGGCCGTTACATCGAGGCCTTTGCTTCGCTGATGGACGCCTACCGACAGGCGAGCGAGCCCGAAGAGGAGGCGCCATGTGTTGCGTTTCTGGCCATGACTTGCCACCACCTGTTGCAAACGTCGAACCCAGATGGCGCAGAGGCTGCACGCCCCGTCGTTCGACCCGACTATACCCGACGGTTTTCCGACGCATTCAACCAGCTTCCGACAAGCGCATCACTTAGAGCACGCGTGGCGCGAACGCTAGGCCCGAGAGTCTAGTCGCGACCTGGTCCGGCCCGGCCATGGCACGGCAGCAACACCGGGAAGCGATCTCCTGGGTTGACCAATGCCGTTGCCAACGCTTGCATCCGATGTCCACCGCCGCAAGTTCCACCCACGATCAATTGTGCCACGCCGAGTCCAGCGGAAGTGTGTCGCACCTCGCCGGAACAGTGCATTCCCAGCGGTTGTTCTTGTACCTTTGGAGGGCTTCGGGGGTGTACTGCTGATTGTGCAGGGGCGGGCCCCTGCCGATGATGGCATCAGGCAAACAGGGCAGTGGCGTTGCCCAGACCCTCGATCCTTGTTTCTACGCGGGCACCCCGGGGAACCGAGATCAATTCCACTGGCGATCCGGGGATTACGATGTGTCCCGGTTGTAGGGCGAGGTTCCGCTTGTGGAGGTGTCGCTCAAGCCATGCAAGGGAAGACAGGGGCCCCTGCATGATGCCGTGCCCAAAACCGGTGGCGCGGATTTCGTCGTTGATGAGAATGTCTACGCGGGCCGCATTCATGTCGAACGCATCCACTGGCATCCGTGTTTCACCAAGCACAACACCGGCATGTATGGCATTGGACATCACCAACTCCTGGCTGCTCGGTGTTCCAGACCAGAAGCGGTAATTATGGATTTCTATGGCAGCAGCGATCCATTCGATCTGGCCCTGTTGGCCGATGAACAATGCGAACTCGGGCTCGACAGCCAGGTTGACGTAGTTGTCCCATGACAAGGTGCTACCGCTGGCGTGTTGTTCAGAGTGAAACAGCCGGGCACTGACCGGCTCTGTCAATCCAAACTGCGTCCGGATGGCCGCGCTGGTACAGCCCACCTTGTAGCCAGTGGTTTGGTCGCCCTCCAACTGTCGGAAACGTAGCGCTGCATCTTGTACATCGTACGCTTGTGTGAGAGTCAACGCCTCCGGAGCGAACCCTGCCGGCGCCACAAACGCGTGGTCCGTGAGCGTCTTGACATAGGCGCGCGCAATTTCCGGGGTGTTGACCATGGCAGCCTTGCTTTTCATAACGACGCACCAGGCATCTTCCAGTATCCGGAGCGCAATTTGATGATAGCGCGGGCTGCGAAGGGGGCGTGTTTCTCCCGCCCTACGCAGACGCCCGCGACCGGCGTCCCAGAGGATTTCGAGAGAATTTCGAGCCAACAGTTTACGTAATGTCCGTAATGTCCGTTGTCGGACATCGGCCTGGCAGGGATGGTACGATTGAAAACCCTATGTCCCGGGACCCACTCGAAGCTACGTTTGGGGAACGACATTTTGCGCTGTACCGGTTTGATTCAGCTCTGCGCTCCGATGATGATTAGGAACGCACTGTCGCAATCGGCGGTTACGTGGTGTTTTTGGCCGGGGACAATAAAGAGTGTGCGGCCCACCCCAAGGACTGCGGTGTCTGCGTCGCCGGGCCTGGTGAACGTAGCGGCACCCATGATCGGAACGATTGTGACCGGACCTGGAGCAGCATGCTCTCTAATCTCGCCGCCAGCACGAACAACCGCCAAGACCACGGTAAGGCCCTGACTCTTGGCCAGCGTGCGGGCGGTGTGGCCCTCGCGGACAACGTTGTCGGACGCCAGCAGTTCGCGCGCCAGATCCCCAACCTCGATTGGATTGAAAGGGCTTCCGCTAAATTCGAATGGTTGATTTGTCATGCAGCTTGGCTTTCGGGATTTGTGTTGCGTTTGAATACGAGCAGGAGCGCCGCGGAAACGATGGGCATGGCGCCGAATCCGTAATTTCGCAATACGGTTGCGTCACGGTCCATGGCCCGCAACGCAACACGCAATCGTGAAAACCGGTTACGCTGGAAAACTTTGCGAGGGCCAACCCGCCATCGTCGTCACGCAGCGAGCATTTTGGGCGCAGCCCGCCCAGTGAGGTTGCGCGGCCGCGCAGGTACGCCAAATCCTGAACGGTCTCGGTGCTCATCTCGACGGCGTGCGTGGCGGCCAGGAGATGGCGCAGTTCCAGAAGTGGCGGCGTGCGAGTGTTTCCATCATCGGCACAACCTTGATAGTCCCCGTGCTCGTCGCGAAATCGCAAGGCACCTATTCTGCTCTCGTCATCGACCGCAAGCAAGAAGTCCAGCTCACCAAGGACAGGTGGTGGAGCGGGTTGCCCCGCGTTTCGCGCCCTTCCGTGGCGCTTGCTGTGATCTTCTCGATTCCGGTGCGTCTGGAAGACTCGGCCCATAGCGTGAAAGCTCTCGTGGCCCGTTACCACAGCGTTCCCATGGATCTTGCCGACGCCTGTCTGGTGCATCTGGCGGGTGGGGTGGGGACGGGAAGGATCTTGACGCTGGACCGCGATTTCACCGTCTACCGATGGGGGCGCGGAAAAGCATTCGAGAATCTGATCGATCTGGATCCAGAACCCCGGCGCCCGGCCCGCCGCGTGCGTGGCTGACACCAATCCCTTGCGTACCACGGTTCGATGTTGTTCGCGCGACCTAGTCGCGAACGCCTCGGCCCACGCGGATCAGGCGATCGGCGTTGGCCAGGTATTCATCGAAGGTCATGTGCATATCGTAGTGCGTATTGCCGGCTAACTCGATAACCCGCTGGGCCAGTGACGCCACGAACTGCACGTCGTGACAGGCGAAAATCATCGACGCTTCACAACTCAGGAGGCCGTTGTTGAGCGCTGTAATCGACTCGAGATCGAGGTGGTTGGTGGGCTGGTCGAGCAGCAGGGTGTTGGGGTCTTGCAGCATCAAACGGGAAAACATGCAGCGCACCCTTTCACCACCCGACAAGACGTCGACCTTCTTGTGCACCTCGTCTCCGGAGAAGAGCATCCGGCCCAAAAACGATCGAATAAAGGTTGGGTCCTGGGTTTCGGGTGTCGACGCCGCCGAGAGCCATTCCAGAACCGTATTTTTTCCCGCGAAATACGCATTGCTGTCCTTGGGAAAATACGCTGAATGCACCGAACGGCCCCAGGTCGTCGTGCCGGAATCCGGCCGGGACTCGCCCGAGAGCACGGAAAGCAACGCCGAGACCTTGCGGTCATCACCCACGACGGCAATCCGTTCACCGCGCCCCAGTGAAAAACTGAGGTTCTTGAACATCACCTCGCCTGCGACGGTTTTACTCAAGTTCTGAACCGTGAGGACCTCTTTGCCAAGCAGCCGTTCCGTCTTGAACTGGATGAACGGATACTTTCGCGACGAGGGACGAATGTCGTCGAGCGTGATCTTGTCGAGCAAGTTTCGTCGCGAGGACGCCTGTTTCGATTTGGATGCGTTGGCACTGAACCGTGCGATGAAGGTTTTCAGATCTTTGATTTGATCTTCCTTCTTCTTGTTGGCAGATGAGCGTTGCGTGAGAGCCATCTGGCTCGTCTCGTACCAGAAGGTGTAGTTGCCGCTATAGAGCGTCACCTTGCCGAAATCGATATCGGCGATGTGCGTACATACCTTGTCGAGAAAGTGCCTGTCGTGTGACACAACCACGACCGTGTTCTTGAAGTTCAACAAAAAGTCTTCGAGCCACAAGATCGAATCCACGTCGAGGTGGTTGGTGGGCTCGTCGAGTAGCAAGACATCGGGGTTGCCGAAGAGGGCCTGCGCCATGAGCACGCGCACCTTTTCGCTGTCGGAAAGCTCCTTGACCGGCAACGAATGTTTTGCCGCATTGATGCCGAGCTCGCTCAACAACTTGGCCGCATCGGATTCTGCGTTCCAGCCATCCAGATCGGCAAACGCACCTTCAAGCTCGCCCGCCCGGGTGCCATCGGCTTCACTGAAATCGGGCTTCGCGTAGAGCGCATCTTTCTCGGCAATGATCTCGTAGAGGCGCCTGTGCCCCATGATGACCGTTGTCAGGACCGCAATGTCGTTGAAGGCAAAGTGGTCCTGCGACAGCATGCTGAGTCGCTTGTCGGGCGGCAGGTTGACCGTCCCTGAACTTGGATCGATCTTGCCAGCGAGACACTTCAAGAAGGTGGACTTGCCCGCCCCGTTGGCGCCAATCAGCCCGTAACAATTGCCCGGCGTGAACTTGGCGTCCACTTCCTCAAATAGCGTCTGGCTGCCAAAGGTGACCGAGAGTCGCTGAGTCGAAATCATTTGTCGCAGCGGATTTACGCGACCGCGACGCCCGGTTCAAGCGCAACGGCGAACTTCGAGTCTATTTGACACCCAGCGGCACAAACCGTGTCGGCGAGAAACATCCGAATGAATGACCTCGACACGCTTCAGCGCGCTCGCTGCCCTCAGTTGCGTGAGCGCATCAACAAGCGCAACACGTACCAGAACAGCATCACAATCGACGCGAACAACTCGAGCGATGCGCCGACGTAACGATCGTGTTCGTAATGGGTCAGGACATTGTGCGTGTCAAAAAGGATCGATCCGCCGGCAAGGGCAATCATCGCAATGGAGAAGAATACGCCCAGATTGAAGCCGAAGATGGTCGCCGCCACGATGAGGCCAAGGGCACAGAGGCCGCCCCAGCGCAGGATTGAACCCATGAAGGAAAAATCCTTCTTCGTGACAAATACAACGCCTGTCAGCGCCGCAAAGCCAACCACGGTAATCCCGGCCGCCGATTCGATGACGCCGCCACCCACCTTCAGCTGGGCGATGTAGAGAACCGGCGCAAGCATCAGACCCCACGCCACCACATAACCCGCAAGCGCCGCGTACTGAACGCCCTTGGACCGCGATTTGTGTGCTGCGCTTCGCGCAAGCCAACTCACGATGCCAAAACCCGCCAACACAATAAGCCAGTTGGTGTTAACCACGGCCTGTGCCACGCGCAAGGCGACGCCCGATTGAAAGAGGTACGCCTCAAAGGCGACGAGCGCGAGGATCGCACCCAACAGATGCAAGTACGTCTTGCGTAAAAAGGTGGTTCGCGATTGATCGAGAACAACGGACGCACGAAACGCTGATGAGATGCCTTGCATGGGATCCTCCGGATGCACGGAGTCTAGCACCTACGCGACCTCCCGGTCCAACGCGCGGTATTGCAGGGCCTCGCCGAGATGGCCCACCGAAACCCGATCGGTACCGGCCAGGTCGGCTATCGTGCGCGCCACCCGTCGTACCCGCGCGACGGAACGTGCCGACAGGGCGAAACGGGTGACCGCGCGTTCAAGCAAGCGATGGGCGCTGTCATCAAGACCCACGCATCCCTCCAGTTCGGCCGAGGACATGCGTGCGTTGCTTTTGCCAAACCGGTGCTCCTGCCGGGCGCGGGCTTGCACCACCCGTTGACGAACGACGACACTTGCTTCTCCGGGCTCACCGCCCGCGAGTTCGCGATACGCGAGGGCCGGGACGTCGACGTGCATGTCGATGCGATCAATCAGCGGCCCCGACAGGCGGGCACGATAGTTCGCAATGGCCGTGCCAGAACAAGTACAGGTTCTTTGGGGATTCCCCAGATGGCCACAAGGGCACGGATTCAAAGCCGCAACCAGCATGAAGCTTGCGGGGAAACGTACTGCACGGCGCGCGCGCACGATCGTGATCTGGCGATCTTCAAGCGGCTGCCGCAAGGTTTCAAGCACCGTCCGGGGAAACTCAAGCAACTCGTCGAGAAAAAGCACACCATTGTGCGCAAGCGAGATCTCGCCCGGACGAACGAGGGCACCGCCCCCCACAAGGCCTGCCATGGAAATCGTGTGATGGGGCGCGCGGAACGGTCGGTGGCGTACGAGACCCTCTCGCCCGAGCAACCCGGCGACGGAAAAGATCATCGTCGTTTCGAGCGACTCCTGCAACGAAAGCTCCGGCAAGATCCCGGGCAGCCGGTGCGCCAGCAAGGTCTTGCCCGATCCGGGTGGACCCACAAATGCCAGGTTGTGTCCGCCAGCGGCCGCAATTTCAAGTGCGCGACGTGCTACGGTTTGCCCTCTTACATCCAGAAGATCAGGTAAGTCGCCGCAGGGCACGGTCTCGGTCGCCGACAGCACGCCAGAACTGCCTTCGCCGCGAAGGCGCGCGACAAGACCTCCGAGCGTCGCCACGGGAATGACCTCGCAAATCCCCGCAGCCATCACGGCCTCCCCGGCGTTTCGTTCTGGAACAAACAAACGTCGCACACCGGAGCGGCCAGCCCAGGCGGCGATCGGAAGGACGCCTCGGACCGGACGAACGCGACCATCGAAAGCCAGTTCGCCGACGAGGGCCGTGCCCTCGAGCGATTCCATCGGTATCACACCGCTCGAGCACAAAATACCGGCCGCGATGGGCAGATCAAAAACCGCGCCGTCTTTCTTTATATCCGCGGGCGCGAGGTTGATGACGATTTTTTGCGGCGGGAGGCGAAAGCCGCTGGCCTCGATCGCCTCGCGAATTCGAACGCGACCTTCCTTGACGCCCGCATCGGGCAGACCAACAATGTGGGTTCCGGGCAAACCGCGACCGACGTTGACCTCGATGTCGATGGTCTCGGCCTCGATTCCGATCACGCTGGCAGATACGACGTTGGTGAGCATGTCGTCACCCAATGCGAAATCGGTGCCACCGCCGCGGGCGCCATGATACCTTACTCATATGGGCTCCGGCTGGCCATCCGGTCGAACGGGACCGATATCCGGACAACGCCCCGACGTCTGGCCGACGATGGACCCAATCCTGTGTTACGAATTTCCATTCTGACCACCCTTTTCGTTTGTGTCACGTTTTGTCCCGAAGCCCAGGCATCCGATGAAGATCCCTGGTTCGGTCACGACAAGGCGCTGCATTTTTCGGCGACCGCCGTTCTCTCGTCGGCAGGCTACGCAGCGAGCGTTCCCTTTGCGGATACCGCGACGGTTCGCGCGCTTGTGGGCTCGAGTGGGGCGATGACGGCGGGCATTGCCAAGGAGCTTTTCGATTTGGCCGGTTACGGCGATCCCTCCTGGCGTGATTTCACCTGGGACATCGCCGGGACCGTTGTCGGAACCGCCGTGGCGCTCGCGGTAGATGTGCTGCTTCTACCAATGCTTTCGCAATAGCGAGGTCTGGGTTAACCTCGCGGGTCATGAGTCGCTCAAAACACCCGAAGTTAACTGGTCTTTTGTTCGCAGCACTGCTGTCCACCGCAGGCCTTCTGGGATGCAAGAAGGACGTGCCGCCGCCGCCGCCCTTGCCTGAAAAACCTCCCGTCACGGCAAGCACGACGCCTCCCACACCGGATCCCACCCCACCGCCCACCGCGGGTGACACCCGCACCGCGCTCGTCGTCGTCAGCAACGACGGCAAGATCTTGCTCAACGGTGCAGACTCAAGCCTTGAAGCCATCAAGAAGGCCTTCACCGACCCGACCACCCGCCCGACCCAGGTGCATTACAAACGCCTCGATGCCGAAGGCACACCCCAAACAGAAGACGCCGCGAAGAACATTCACGAGCTCTTGCAGTTTATCGTCGACTCGAAGATCCCGACGAGTCGCGTCCTTTAGCGCGGCCGGACCCGCTTTCAGTCGGGCGTGACGATGCCAAGCGTCGTGGCGCCAGCGCCCCTGGCGGTGTCCATCAACTTCACGGTCTCGCCATAGTTGGCGTCGTCCTCGATCTTGAAGAAGACGACCTTCTGGGCCTTCTTCTTCAGGCGATCGGCCAGGTTGGTGGCAAGCGCCTCCCAGGCAACCGGCTCGGAATTGATACTGATGATGCGATCCTTCGTGTACTCGATGATGATGTTCGAGGAGGTGTTCGCTGCCGGCGTGGGAGCATCCGACTTTTTCGGCACGTTGGCCGTGTGGTGTTTCATCATGGTGGGCACCATGACCATGAAGATGATGAGGAGCACAAGCACGATGTCGATGAGCGGCGTCATGTTGATGTCCGCACTCGCACCCTGTTTTTGGCCAACGTCCATCGACATGACTACTCTCCTGCCTCCACGGCTTTTTTCTCTTCTTCGGTGCCGAGCATGATGTTCTCGATGTTGATCTTGTTCAGCTGCTCCATCACCTTGCGTGCCACGCCGTAGGTGATGCGGCTGTCGGCCTTTACGAACACCGTCTTGCCGGGATTGCGACGCATTTCCTCGTCGACGATGCGGCCGAGATCCTTGAGATCTACGGGCGCTGACATGAAGTAGATGTCTTCGCGTTCGGTGATGGAGAGAAACAGATCTTTGCCGTCATCGGGCTTTTTCTCGTGGTGCGCGGTGCGCGGCATTTCGACCGGGACACCGCTCACGATGAGAGGGGTGACCACCATGAAGATGATGAGCAGAACGAGCACAACGTCAATCAACGGGGTGACGTTGATATCCGCCTTGGGTCCCATGCCCGTGCGCTTCTTGGGATGTCGCGCACGGTCGCGGATCTTTTTTATCTGTCGTTCAGTCGCCATCGCGGTGGTCTCAGTCTCGCTGACTTGGTAACGCTGACCTTATTAGTAACGCTGTCCCTGGGGTGCGTAGCCGCCCGGAGCCGGACGGGCTCCGCCACGGCCTTCACGCATCATGCTGTCGAGCACTTCGCCCGCGGTCTCGTCGAGATCGATGGTTGCGTCCTCGATCTTCGCGGAGAAGTAGTTGTAGAACCACACCGCGATGATGGCGACGCCAAGACCAACGGCCGTCGTGAGGAGCGCCTCTGAAATACCGCCTGCAACTGCGCCGATGCCGCCGCCGCCCTTGGTGGGATCGCCCATGTCCTGGAAGGCCGTGATGATGCCGAACACGGTTCCGAACAGACCCACGAACGGCGCCGATGAGGCAACGGTCGCGAGAATCGGAATGCCGCGCTTCATGCCAGCAACTTGACGCTCTTTCACGCGCTCCATCGAGCGGCTCGCGCCGTCGACGACCATCTCAAACTCGGAAGCTTCGCTTGCACGCGCTCCAAGACCATCAAGGCCACGAACGAATTCGTTCACGCCCGTTCCGATGACGCGCGCGACGGGACTCGAAATCCAGCGCTGGTCAAGACCGACGGCCTCACGGAGGCGACCCTGGGTGCTGACGAGCGGAAGCAGCGAACCGATGTATCCGATCGATTGCAGCTTGGCCTTACGGAAGGTGAGGAATCGTTCAATCGTGATCGTGATCGAAAGAACGGACATGATGAGCAGAATGATGACCACGCCTTTTGCGACGAGGCCCATTGCCGCCCACATATGTGTGATTGAAAATTCCATGACTGTTGTCTCTCCTTTGAGAACGCTCGGTTTCGGGTCTTTTATAAAACTTGGTTATTCGATCTTGGCTGTAATCCGCGCCAGATAACAGAAGGGAACTTTGTTTCCGCCAACCATCGTCGGCTCGTACTTGCAACGGCCGAACGCATCCACGACGTTCTTGTCCCAGGTCGGATCACCGCCCTTGATGATCTTGACTTCCTTGGTGGTGCCATCCGCGTTGACACAGATCTTGGTCATCGTGAATACGGTCATCTTTGCTGCGGCGATCGCCACAGGCACAGCAGGTTTAGGACACGACCCCGGAATGATCTTGCCCTGAGCAACCGACGGGGGAAGCGTGGTGGGTGCCGAGCTCGCGGGTCCGGTTGCACCGACCACGCCGCCAACAACGCCGCCAATAACACCGCCGACAACACCACCTTCGACGCCGCCTTCTTCACCTTCGTCTTCGCCGCCGTCGTCTTCTTCTTCCTCTTCGTCGGGAGGTGGCTCCTCACGGGGCTGGACGACGTCGGTCGGTTTCGGCTGCACGATCTGCGTGGGCT
>JAWXBF010000162.1:0-29600 GCA_034439895.1 Deltaproteobacteria bacterium | reverse complement strand
TTGTCGCTGTCGCAGCTTGTGGCCGCACGCGGCAGCCGCCTCGAACTACAGAAGATCTAACGTCGGCGGCGGGTACACACGCATCGCGCGGCGAATAGACCGGCGAGGAGGCCGAACCCGAAGAGAGGTGATTTGTGCGTCGGATGGGACATCGCACATCCTCCCTCGCCATCTGGCGGGCCGGGCAGATAACCGTTACACACCCGGTTGCCGTTTGCGTTGATGTCGCTGGTTCGATCGGCAATTTGGTTGCGCGGATAGATCGCACACAAGCCAGCCAGGTCGTCGGCGCCCAGATCACGACGAAGGATGTCGGAGCGATCAACTCGCGGATACATGGTGGCGTCCCGGATTGAAGCCGGCACCGCGCCCGAACAACCGGGGGCGCGGGCACCTGAAATATCGACGAGACTCATCCCGGCATCATTGCAGTTATGATCAAGACCGATCACGTGGCCAAATTCGTGTGTGAGGGTGTTCTGCAGATCGGCCACGATCTCACCGGGGCGACTATTCGTGACGAGGTCGTCCCACTTGAATTTGACGGCATTGATCTCGACATCGGTATCCACGATCTCGCCCGATGCCTTGATCGTCGTCACCGTTGTGAGCGCAAAAGCACTGGGATCGTGCGCAACCCTGTATTGGGGATCCGGGTGATTTCGCCCCCAGTAATCCTTGCGAAACTGGACTGTGTTTCTCCTGTCAAAATCGACAATGTAACCACCACCAGGGTTGCTGGACACTCGGAGAATGATGTCGCCACAACCAGATTGTTCGGGATTCCATGCCGTCGCAGCCTTCGTGGCAGCCAAAACGATCGAATTTGATGTCGCGAAAGACGGCGGATCACCAATAAATAGATCAAGCGAAACACAACGATTCGACCAGAAATACTTCTTGCCGGTTTCCGGGCTGACAGACTGAACCGCCGCCCCAACAGGCTGTGCCAGCAGGAGTACCCCCAATACCCCAGCCAGCGCACGAGGCATCATGGCTTGCGCATTCCAAGGAGCTTCACCACTCGACCCTTGAGCTCGTCCACCCGCAAGATCGCCTCGGTGCCTGGATCGATATTCGCAACACGGTTATTGTTCGGATGAACCGCTTCGCTTTTATCAGAGGGCATCACCATCCAGTGTCCCGAAACCGCATCGCGAAACAAGGGCCTGAATCCCTGCATCATACCGACCACGCCGAAACGGGCTTCAGGCGATTGTGGCGACGTTCCAGCATCGGTGCGAACAAAAAGCAACGCACGTTGGCCCACAACGAAGCGCGGCATTCCGATGACCGTCGTTTCGACGCCGTCGGCCACGCCGCCGAGTTGCTGGATCGTCAACCGGCGCAGCGGCTTCCATCCCGGTCGTGCGGTCGTCCAGTCCTCATCGACGCCGAGTTCTATGCGCGTGATGATGGTTTGGGTACCCGGGATCCGTTCCGAAGCGACCTTGAGCACGCTCGCCAACACAACGGCGCTCGATCGATTACAGAGCGCCTCGAGATCAAGATTCAGCACCTGGGTCGCGTGGACGTGGGCCGACTTCAGGCCCAAAAATAGGAGCGCAAAAGTAAGGGTTCGTTTCAGCACGGGGGGTCCACCCTGAAGGATGACAGATCACGGCCGAGGCGCCAAGCGGAGATGGTGCGGGCGTCACGAGGTCGTGGCCGGCAGTTGCGACGGTACACGCCTAGCCCGGCACGACCACCGTCACTGCAGCCAGCTCAACGCCTCTCACTGCATCCACCCTCACCCCTGCCCCGTCATCCTCGGCAGTCATCGAAGTGGCCCGCACACGATACGACCCCGGAGGCACGCGCAACTCAAAGATTCCCTGCAGGTCTGCATGGGCCGAATACCGATGTGTGTCACGAATCGAAGCGGCCTCGACGCGAACACTGCCCCGGATCCCGTTCAGCCCCATCACCGTGCCACGAATCACGATTCCCGGATCCAGGTGCAGCGATCCAAGATCCACATCCACGGCTTCACCCACGGCACGGGTCGGCAACGTCGTCGGCACAAAGTCACTGTGCTCGATGCGAATCGAAAATCGACCAGGATAAAGCGGCGCAATCCGAAACAAACCATCATCCGTACTGCGACCGATCGCCTCCATCACGCGTCCGGTTATATCAGATACCGCCACCGCCGTTCCGGAATGACCCACCTCGCCGACGAGCAGCAGGGGGCCCGACAAGACCGAAAGACGATCCACGGGAAGATCCAGCGACCCGAGTCGCCGAGCAGGAGACGACGGTGCCGCACCGCCTTTTTGAACCCAGGCCAGCAAGATCCGGGCGCCCATGACGGGCGTGCCGTGCGCATCCACCACCTTCCCGCTGATCGACGACGAGCGCGCCATCACGATCTCGAGTGCAGACGAACGATCCGTCACGTGTACTATTTCTTCCTGCTGTATCACGTGGCCCGGGAATTTCACCGCCACTTGATACGTCCCCGGGGGCAGCGCTCGTGTTGTAAAGTATCCGACGACATCGGCATGCGCGACCTCGCCGCAATCATCGTCGGGCGTGCTGCGAATCTCGACGTCTGCCCCTGAAAGCGCGTTGCGTTTGAGATCAATCACGCGGCCGGTGATGCTTCCGGCCGACACCAACTGCAACACGGTATCCGTTGGCACCGGTTGTCCTTCCTCGATCCTGATGCGTGTTGTTGTCGACGCCGAATCGTCGTCGGCAGCGCGCACGGTGTATTCGCCGGGCCCTATACCGCTGATGACAAAACGCCCCTGCCTATCCACAGATACCGCTCGCGGCTGGCGCAAGGTTGGACTACCTAGAAGAACCGCAACACGTTCAAGTGAGCCTCCCCTCGGGGAGGCTCGCACGAGGCCGCCGATCGCAATCCCCTTGCCCTCGACCGCGATCGAAACGTCCGAAGCCGGTGCCGCGGCACGATCGAGATGCGCCACGCCGAGGCCTGTTGTTTGAACCATCAGCTCGTGCGGCCCTGCAATGAGCTCACCCACCTCAAACCGACCCTGGGCATCCGTCAACGCTTCCCTGGGGTTCGCCTGACCGCGACCCGACGGCCACACAAAGATCTCGGCAGACGGTACCGGATTGCCAAGGGCATCGACCACCGTGCCCGAAAGCCGAACCAATTCACCAACGATCGCGGGCTTTCCGGATTCACTGGAATTCGGCGAGGGCGCAGTCCGTCCACATCCCCGGGTACAGCCCGCCGCGGACAGCAGCGCCAGCCACAACATCCAACGGCGTGGTGTGAACAGGAACCGCGGGTGCTGGCGGGAGAGGTGACTCATCGTTCAGGGATTTCTGCTATTAGGACCCCACTCGTGACTGTCGGCAAGAACCCTCCTCGTTTTCGTGGTTTCAAACGGCAGAACGCCGGCAGCGCCACCGCAGCCGAGCTGGTCGGCGCCGTCATGGAGCGGCTGGGCGGCAAACAGCGGAGCCTCGAGCAACGGGTGTTTACCGCCTGGGACGAATCCGTAGGCGACGTATTCCAACGCAAGTGCCGGCCGGATACCATCAAGGGCACCACCCTATTTGTCCGTGTCGTGAGTTCGCCACTCGCTCACGAGTTGACCCTCCTGAAGCAAGAGATCCTCGAGCGCGTGAATGCCAATCTTGGCGAAAAGCTGATTGAAGACTTCCGCACCCGCGTCGGCGAAATCGAATAGCCCCCTACCCCAGAACAGCTTTGCAAGCCTGCACGAAGGCCGCCATCTCGGGCGCGGGATCTCGACCGGCCACATGGGCGGTCTCGATGATACGAACCGCAGCACTTCCCACAACCACGGCATCAGCGTGTTGCGCAACGGCGCGGGCGTCGTCAGGAGTCTTGATGCCGAAGCCCACCACAACGGGCAGTTCGGCGGGGCAAAGACTGCGGATGCGCTTGACCTGATCGCCCACGTCGGAGAAATCCGTGAGCGCCGCACCGGTGATGCCGGTCAGCGAAACGTAGTACACAAATCCACTTGCGACTTTCAACACGCTCGCCATGCGCGATTCTGTCGAGGTGGGTGCCAACAACGGCACGAACGCTAGCGACTGTGCGCGCAGGGCACTGGGCAAGGTGCTGTCGTCATCGGCAGGCCAATCCACGCACAAGGTGCCATCGGCGCCAGCGGCCTCGGCTGCCATTGCGTAGTTTTCGATGCCCATCACGACGATCGGATTTGCATACCCGAACAGCACGATCGGCAAGGTCGGATTCTCGTCGCGGATGCGGCGACACAGCAGGAGCGTACGACGCAAGCCACCGCCCGACTTTATTGCGCGGGCCATGGCGCCCTGAATTGCAAGGCCATCGGCCGACGGATCGCTCCAGGGCACGCCGAGTTCCAGAATATCCATTACAGCCCGCGCGGCCGCATTGATGACACGCAAGCTGGTCTCGAAATCCGGATCGTTTGCGGTCAAATACAGCACGAGCGGCTTGCGTTTCTCCGTGCGCGCTCGCTCGAAGGCCGCCGCCAATCGTTCCAGACCGGTGGTCATATACCCACCTCCACCCCAAGATGGCGGGCCACGTGGATCATGTCCTTGTCGCCGCGTCCCGAGACGTTGACGATGATGATGGGGCGACGGCCCTCGACCGACAGTCGCGGCGCCACCAGGGATAATCCCGCGATCGCGTGGGCGCTTTCGAGGGCGCACAGGATCCCCTCGGTTCGTGCGAGCAATTGCAGGCCATCAAGTGCGTCCTTGTCGGTGACCGAGAGGTATTCACCGCGCCCTGTTTCTTTGTAATACGAATGTTCCGGCCCGACACCAGGATAGTCGAGGCCAGCCGAGATCGAATGCGCCTCGGAGATCTGACCGTCCTCGTCGCACAGAACGTAGGAACGGGCACCGTGTAGCACCCCCACCCGTCCGTGCCCGAGCGTGGCCGCATGACGACCGGTCTCCACGCCGTCGCCCGCCGCCTCGATGCCGTAGAAGCGTACACCGGTATCGTCCACGAAGGGATGAAACAATCCCATCGCGTTCGACCCACCACCCACGCAGGCAACGAGCGCATCGGGTAGCCGGCCGGCCTGTTCCAGAATCTGTTCGCGCGCCTCTCGACCGATTACACGCTGCAAATCGCGCACGAGTGTCGGATAAGGGTGCGGTCCAGCAACGGAACCAATCACGTAATGCGTATCACGTACGTTGGTGACCCAGTCACGCAACGCTTCGTTCATCGCGTCTTTCAGTGTGGCCGTGCCGCCCGTGACGGGATGCACCTGGGCGCCGAGCAACTTCATGCGGAAGACGTTGAGCTTTTGCCGCTCGCAATCGACCGCGCCCATGTAGACCTCACAGGGAAAGCCCAGCAACGCGCATGCGGTGGCGGTCGCAACACCGTGCTGTCCAGCACCGGTCTCGGCAATGATGCGCGTCTTGCCCATTTTGCGCGCAAGCAACACCTGCCCAAGACAGTTGTTGATCTTGTGCGCGCCTGTGTGCGCCAGATCTTCTCGCTTGAGAAAGATTTGCGGCACGCGCACTCCGGCAAGGCCTGTGCGTTCGGCAACGGCCGCCTCAAGGCGCTCGCCACGCCACAGAGGCGTGGGTCGCCCGACGTAATGCGCCGCAAGCCGATCAACCTCAGCGAGAAATTCGGGGTCTTGACCGTAGTGGGCCCATGCCTCGGTCAACTGGTCGAGCGATGGCATCAACGTCTCTGAGACGTAGCGACCGCCAAAGATGCCAAATCGGCCGGCAGCCGCTTTGGGGGTAGGCGAATCGACGGTGTTAGAGGGGGAGGTGCTTTGCGACATGGTGGACAACCGAGGGTCGTCACTATATGCCTAATCTGAACCCCAAAGTCCAAGCCAGGCACACCATGTCGATTGAAATTTTTAATCCAAGCCAGAGACGACTGTGTTCCGATGGAGCCTGTGTCGGATTGCTCGACTCGAACGGCCATTGCGGCGTCTGCAGTCAGGTTGGAGGGCCGCCTCAAACCCTTGACCCGAGCAAGCAGCGCGCAAGCTTGGATGCCGCTTCGCCAGTCGATGCCGCTTCACCAGTCAATGTCTCGACCCCTTCGGCTGGTGGTTTTGATCCGCACCGTCGCCTCTGCACCGATGGTGCGTGTGTCGGCGTGATCGTGGATAGCAACCGATGTTCGATCTGTGGCACGGTGGCCGCGTGAGCCTGCGCGGCACGGGCAAGGTGGTTGCAGTGGTTGGCGCCTCGAACGATCCTTCCAAGTATGGCTACCGCTCGGTGCGTGCCCATGTGCGCCAGGGCTACACGACTTACGCCGTCAATCCGAACCTGAAAGGGACCATCGAGGGTGCAACGACCGTTGCCCGTCTTGAAGATATCCCGCTAAAAATCGATCGCGTAACCCTGTATCTGCCCGCCAGCGTCGGCGTAGATCTATTGCCGTCGATCAAGGCCGCAGCACCCGACGAATTTTGGGTGAACCCGGGCGCCGAGGACGAAGCCTTGGTTGCAAAGGCAGAATTACTCGGACTCGACCCAATCTACGCATGCAGCATCATCGACATCGGAGAACGGCCGTGAGTACTCCGCACACCAACGATTCCTCCCTGGTTTCCCCTCACCCCGATCTACCCGTGGTACGAAATATGTTGGACCTCATCGGCGGAACCCCGATGGTGCGTCTACGCAACCTTCCCGATCCCGAGGGCGGACAGGTATTCGGCAAGTGTGAGCAATTCAATCCCGGCGGATCGGTCAAGGACCGCGTCGCCCTTTCGATGATCGAGACCGCCGAACGCGCCGGAGTCCTGATTCCGGGCAAGTCGGTCATCGTCGAACCGACCTCGGGCAATACGGGCGTGGGGCTCGCGCTCGTGGCGGCGGTCAAGGGCTATCGCATCATCTTGACCATGCCCGACAACATGTCGATGGAACGCCGCACGTTGTTGCGCGCCTACGGTGCAAAGCTTTTTCTGACGCCCGCTGCAGAAGTCATGAACGGCGCAATCAACAAAGCTGTCGAACTGTGCACCGAGAATCCCGAATACGTCATGTTGCAACAGTTCAAGAACCCGGCCAACCCGGCTGCACACCGTCGAGGCACAGGCCCGGAAATCGTAGCACAAATGAAAACCTTCGGGGCCAGCATCGATGCCTTCGTCGCAGGCGTGGGCACCGGGGGCACCATCACGGGCGTCGGACAGGTGTTGCGACGACACTTCCCGAACGTTCGCATCATCGCAGTCGAGCCCACCGAGAGTCCATTTCTTTCGCAAGGCAAGGCCGGTGAACACCGCATCGACGGCATCGGAGCGGGGTTCGTGCCTGACATTCTGGATCGCGCGATCATCTCCGAAATCCGAACCGTGAGCGAACGCGAGGCTCAGGCAATGAAGCTTCGTCTGGCCCGTGAAGAGGGCTTGTTGGTTGGCATCTCGGCCGGAGGCGCAACCAAGGTCGCGCTTGACGTCGCGCGGGAACTCGGACCGAACACGAACGTGGTCACCGTGTTGTGCGACACCGGTGAGCGCTACTTCTCGACCGACGACGCGTTCGAACGCGAACAGCAAGCAGGTCGGTAGGCATTTGGTGCAAGCGTCGATTCTGCTCATCGGTGCGGGCGGTATCGGATGCGGTGCCGCACTTGCGCTCGCAGCTTCCGGTGTCGCACGCATCGGCGTTCTCGATGACGACCGGGTCGATGAGAGCAACCTGCAACGGCAGATCCTGCACAGCGAGTCGAGCGTCGGCTTGCTCAAGACCGATTCCCTTGCCACAACCCTTGGCCGTCGCTTCGCGGGCGTCCGGGTCGACACCCATCCAGAACGCTTGACGGCAGACAATGCCCTTTCCCTTTTTGGACAGTACGACGCCATCATCGACGGCTCGGACAACCTGGGAACCAAGTTTTTGGCCAACGATGCGGCAGTGCTTTCGGGTAAGCCGCTCGTACACGCTGCGGCGGTCGGGATCATGGGTCACGTCTTGCTGATTCGGCCCGGTGGTCGCCCCTGTTATCGCTGCCTTTTCGAGGAACTTCCGCCACCTGACTCGGACGCGCCCTCGTGCGCAGAAGCCGGTGTTCTCGGGCCGATCCCGGGAGCCATCGGCGCCTTGGCCGCACGCGAAGCAATTTTGTTCCTGCAGGCACCTGGGACGGACTCGACAGGCGCGCTTTTCCGCTATGATTCGTCCCCCATGACGACGCGCACCATCAAATTCCACGCCAATCCGGACTGCCGGGTTTGTGGCATCGCGCCCGCCATTACGACCTTGCGACCCGAAGCTTACTCCCACAACCTGAATAACCTGGAGTGCTCCTGATGACGGCCCCGAAAACAGTTCCGCAAACCGCCGGCTCGTTCGTCAAGGGAATGCGTTGCCGCGAATGTGGCAACGACTATCCCAAGATGCCGGTCCACGTATGCGAGTACTGCTTTGGACCGCTCGAGATTACGTACGACTACGAAGGCATCGGCAAGGTGCTCAATCGCAAGACGATCGAATCCCGTGCCGCGAACATGTGGCGCTATGCCGAATTGTTGCCGCTCGATGGTCCTCCGACGGTTGGTGTTCACACTGGCATGACGCCGCTTGTTCGCGCCCATCGTCTCGAGCAATGGCTCGGGCTAGACAACCTCTGGATCAAGAACGACTCGGTCAGCCATCCCACCCTCTCCTTCAAGGATCGTGTTGTGGCCGTTGCCCTTTCGAAGGCGCGCGAATTCGGGATTTCCGTCGTAGCCTGTGCCTCGACCGGAAACTTGGCCAACGCAACCGCATCACAAGCTGCCGCCGCCGGGCTTCCCTGCGTGGTCTTGATCCCGCACGATCTTGAACACGCCAAGGTGATTGGCACCAGCATCTACGGCGCCCGCGTAGTCGGCGTGAATGGAACTTACGACGACGTGAACCGCCTGTGCTCTGAAATCGCGGGCAAGTACGGCTGGGGATTTGTCAACGTGAACCTGCGACCGTATTACAGCGAAGGCTCAAAGGCCTACGGCTACGAGATCGCAGAACAACTCGGCTGGAAACTCCCGGCCCACATTGTGGTACCGATGGCAGGTGGCTCGCTCATTACCAAGATCGGCAAGGCATTTTCAGAACTGATAAAACTTGGCCTGGTTGAAAAATCGGCCTCGCATATCCACGGTGCCCAGGCCGAGGGCTGCGCCCCCATCGCCTCGATGGTGGTTGAAGGCCGCGAGATCGTAAAGCCGGTCAAGATTCCACGAACCATCGCAAAGTCGCTCGCCATCGGCAACCCGGCCGATGCGATCTATGCGTACCAAACCATGCTGGAAAGCGGTGGATTTGCCGCACTTCCGAACGACGAAGAGATCTGTCTGGCCATCGAAGCCCTGGCTCAACACGAAGGCATCTTCACCGAGACCGCCGGTGGCGTCACGCTCGGTGCGGCCAAGCGTCTTGTGCAAAGTGGCCACATCAAGAAGGGCGATGGCCCGATCGTCATCTCGATCACCGGACAGGGCCTGAAGACGCAAGATCCCCTTGTGGATCGCGTCCGTAAACCCGAGAACATCGGTCCTCGCCTCGGCGACTTCGACAAACTCTTCGCAGCCGGCACTTTCGCCGGTTACATCCCGTAAGTTCATCCGACTGCCAATTTTTCCACAAGGAGACTCGACAAACATGGCCAAGGTCCGTATTCCAACGCCCCTCCGCAAGTTGACCAACGGTCTTGAAGAAGTGACCACCGACGGCGCCACGATTGGTGCTGTCGTGGAAACCCTGGAAAAACAATTTCCAGGAATCAAAGAGCGCATCTGCGACGACCAGGGAAAGATCCGCCGTTTCGTGAACATTTTCGCCAACGACGAAGACATTCGTTTCCTTCAAAACCTCGACACTCCGGTCAAGGATAGCGACGAAATCTCCATCGTTCCCGCCATCGCTGGCGGCTTGCGATAGGTTCAGGCGATGGATGCCCACCGCATCCGTCGCTTCGCGCGCCACCTCTCCCTGCCAGAAGTTGGATACGCCGGACAGGAAGCGATCGGTCGCGCGTGTGTGGTTCTCTTTGCCGAGGCTCCTGAATCTCGCCTCGCCTTTGAAACGGCCCGGGAGTACCTCTTGGCTGCCGGGGTTGTGTCGGTAGAGTCGATGGACCCCGATCACCCCGGGACCGTTGCTACCGTGGCCATGGGCGATTCTGGCCAAGTCGAATCGTGGGCCAAGAAATACGGGATCCCCTTGGTTTCACTTGTCTATTCCGAAAAATCGGTACGCATCGTTTCGACAAGTGAACGCGCGCCCCGCGAGTTGGTGCTTCCGGGGCCAATATTACCGTCCGGTAACATCGCCATCGGCGGGCTGGTCGCAGCGGAAATCTTGTGGCAAATAGTGGGTGGTTCTCACCCTACATGACCGCACAGTCCCTACCTACCCCCACCTCTCTCGACTCGGAAGCCGATCCAATGCTGGTCGCGCGCGCCCAACAGCGAGCGAAGGAATCGATTGTCGATTTGGTGGGGCGAACACCTCTGGTCCGGCTCGCTACGTTTGAGAAAGACTGTCCCAACGTTGAGATCTGGGCCAAGTGCGAGTTCATGAATCCCGGTGGCTCGGTGAAGGATCGCGCCGCCAGTCAGATCATCCGCGACGCCATCGCGGCTGGAAAACTGACCCGAGACAAAGAGCTCATCGACGCGTCGAGCGGCAACACCGGCATCGCCTATTCACTCATCGGCGGCGCGCTCGGCTACAAGGTCAAATTGGTCCTGCCCGAAAATGTGTCCTGGGTTCGCAAGAAAATGTCTCAGGCGTTCGGTACCACGCTCGTTTTCTCGTCAGAGATGGAAGGTTCCGATGGTGCGATTCGCCTGTGCCGCAAGCTGGTTGCAGAAGATCCAGAGCGATACTTCTATCCGGATCAATACGGCAACGAATCGAATCCGCGCGGACACTTTCTCACAACCGCGAGTGAAATTTGGGAACAGACCGCTGGAACGGTGACCCACTTCGTCGCGGGCATCGGTACGAGTGGCACGATCATGGGTACCGGCCGTGGCTTGCGGGCCAAGAACGAGCAAATCGAGGTATGGGCGGTCGAGCCCGACGATGCGTTGCACGGCCTTGAGGGTCTGAAGCACATGGAGAGCTCGATCATTCCCGACATCTACAAGCCGGACGAATTGACCGGCATCATTGCCATGCCCACGGATGAGGCCTGGGACATTGCAGACCGGTTGTCGACCGAAGCCGGAATTCTCGTCGGTCACTCCTCGGGAGCCGCCCTTGGTGGGGCCGTGCGAATCGCAAAAAAGCTATCGGCGGCGGGCAAATCGGGCGTCGTCGTCACCGTGTTCCCCGATCGGGCGGATCGCTATTTCGAGGCGCCTCGTCCGGTCAAGACCAGCTAAAAACAAGCAGGCAACCATGGCAGCCAAGTCAGACATCAGCATCACGAAGGAAGCATTGGCCGAAATTTATGCGCACGCAGCGCGCGAGTACCCACGCGAGTGTTGCGGTATCGTTTTTGGCCCACGCGCGAGTACCGACGCCAACCGCGTTCTCGTGTGCAAAAACATCCAAGATGAACTGCACGTCGAAGATCCACAAATGTTCCAGCGTGACGCGCACACGGCATTTAATTTCGAGGCCGGCGATCTGTTGAAGCTCAACAAGAGCCTCCGCGGCGACGAACCCGCGCGCATCATTTACCATTCGCACCCCGACAGCGGACATACCCGCGAAGATGGCGCTTATTTTAGTGCCACCGATCAAGCCGTTGCGGTCATGGATGGAGAACCGTCCTATCCCGTCGAATATCTTGTTGTCGATGTCAGGCCCAACGGGGCCCACCACGCAGCCCAGTTCGCGTGGGATCCAGAGCAAAAACAATATCTGGAGGTTCGACGATACGCGTAGTTTGCGCACGCGAATCTGGAAACCTAAATGATGAACATGGCAGTGACACAACCTTTCGGCGCCATCATGGGCGGCCCGAATGTACTCATCGGCTCGGCAACTTTGCCGAACGAATTTTCAGGCACAACCGTTGTCCACCAGATTTCCGCAGAAATGCCGGGGCGAGCAGCCCTCTGCACACGCAACAGTGCCACAACGCCTCTCTGTATCGTATCACGAATTCCATTGCCGAGCGCGCAAGGTCGCGCTGCGGCCGAAAGTCGTTTTTTCAAACAGTCGGAGTGGCTGAAGAACCGAAAGCACCCGAACCTGATTCCGATTCTCGACGTTGCGGCCCTCGACGGCAACGCCTTCTTCATGACCGAACTCGTACAGGGTCGGCGCATCGCGCGCCTATGCGAGAAGTTCCCTGACGGAAACATGGGCCAACTCCCAGAAATTGCGCTCACGATCGCCGCGTCTGTGGCCTCGGCTCTCGAGGAAATTAGAGGCCAGGAGTGGAACAACACCGGGGTGCCGACCTCGTCGGCCGATCTCGCATGTTCAACGGTATTTCTGGGCGCCGATGGCAACGTTCGTTTGTTGCATTTGGGATCCAGTCTGGTACCGGATGTGGCCACCTTGTTGCGACGTCCTCCGGCGGCGCGTTCACTCGTTCCACCGGAAATACTTCTGGGTCAACAATCGGGATCGGAAGGCGACATCTATGCGCTTTCGGCGCTGATGTGGTGGCTCTTGACCGGAAAACCGCTCGTCACAAAAAACGGCGCGGATCACCTGCAGGCACTCCGTTCCGGAAACTGGGATCCGGTTTCCCTCTCAACCGCTGCGAACCTTGAGCGATACATTCCGAGTAAACTCGACCACCTGCTGCGCGCAGGTTTGTCACTCGATCCTCGCGAACGCCCCAATGATTTACCCGCCTTTCGTCGCACACTCACGGGATTGGCCCGTCAAACAAGCGGTAGCGTCATCGATTCGATCAAGCTTGAAACGCTGGTAGAGCGGCTATTCTCTGACGAACTCGTTGGCGAGAAGGACGACTTTGATCGCCTCGCGGAGAACGTCCGCAGCCAAATTCCCGCGCCGCGACGCCGAACCCAAAGCGTCCCCGCTGGGCCAGAGTGGCTCACGCCGCGCGAAGACGAGGCAGAACGCAACGAACCCAACTTGGGCTCTGTCATCGAAGGCACACGCTACCGTCTGATGGCGAAACTCGGAGAAGGCGGCCTCGGGTCGGTGTACCTTGCCGAACACGTCGATCTGGCCAAACGTGTTGCACTTAAGATACTGCATTCAGAGTTGCTCCGAAACTTCACGATGCAACGGCAGTTTCGCGTCGAGGCACGCAGCGCTGCCCGTATCGACAGCCCGCACGTGTGCGATGTGACCGACTGGGGCGAAATGCCGGACGGACGGGTCTTTTACGTCATGGAATACGTGACAGGTGTTACGCTTGCCATGGCTCTACGCAAAGTGCGACAGATGCCGGTCTCGCGCGCAATTCCCATTGTGCGTCAGTTGGCCAAGGCGCTGGCCGCAGCCCACGCGCAGGGCATTCTTCACCAGGATGTGAAGCCCGACAACGTTCTCATCACGCATCGCAATGGTCACGACGATTTCGTCAAGGTCGTGGATATTGGCGTGGCAGACATGGCTCGTGGTAAAGGCGGAGGACAGCCGGCGCTCGGTACGCCCGAATACATGGCGCCCGAACGCGTCTCGGCAGGTGCCATCGGTCCGCACAGTGATGTGTATGCGCTTGGTGTGGTTGCCTACGAACTCTTCACGGGACAGGTCCCTTTCAGAGGCAAAAACCCTTCCGAGATCCTGGCGCGTCACCTGACCGACGCACCCGACAAGTCCCGACTGTCGAACATTCCGACCGCGCTTTCAGACTGGGTGTTGCGATGCCTTGAAAAAGAGCCCACCCGCCGACCGACAACCATGATCGAAGCCGAGGCCCTACTCTGCGAGGCGCAGGCCGCATCGGGCGTCAAAACCGACTGGGATGAATTCTTGTCCTTGCCCCCACTCTACGACCCGATACGGAAACGACGTCTCGAACGTGCGTTTGCACGCAAAATGAATCCGCGAGCGCGAGGACTCCTTGTAATTGCGGGAGTGGCGAGCGTGACGACAGCTCTATTGTTGCTGCTCATCCGCTGAGTTCCTTCGTCGTTTTTTCCAATGATTACATTGGCTTGTGACAAAAGATCGTGCATTTGCCACCTTCATGTCACACAGTGTAAGTAACCGCACACAAAATGTCGTCTCCGAAGCAGTTGCTGGATCTTGCCCAAAAGCACCTCGAAAGGGGCAACACGGCGCGCGCGCTTGAAGCGCTCAATGCGGCAGCGATCCTCGGTCCCGGCAATCCCCGTATCTTTCTGCGAAAGGGCGACGTGCACCTGCGGCGCGGGGAACATCGGGATGCAATCAAGGCGCATTTGCGTTCGGCAGCAATTTATCGAGACCAGGGATTTGCGCGACATGCCCTCGCCTTGCTGCGAAACTTGTTGAGGGCGTTTCCGCAAGAGCTGGAGGTCCGGCTCGAAATGGTCGGCGTCTTGCGGACCATGGCAATGGGTCCCGAAGCGGCAACCGAGTTGCGGTTGTGTGCTGACACCTATCTCGAGCGACACGATCCGAGCAATGCCATGAAGATGCTCGAACAGGCCGCCTTGATTCTACCGAACGACGTGAAGCTGCCGCTTCAGGCTGCCCAGATCGCCGGCCGAATCGGGCGCCTTGATCTCGCATTGAAGAACTACCTTGCGGCGATGGCGATCTTCGAGCAACAGGGAGACAACGACGAGGTTCTGCGAACCGCCTACCGATTGCGTGACGTGCTCGGCAACGAGCCACCCGGCTCGGGATACTTTGCGCTCGTCACGAGGGCACACCTGAACTCGGGCGACTTGCCCGCTGCCGAGGCCAAAATTTTCGACTGGGGCCAAATCTCGCCGAGCGATCCGACCCTGGCGCAGCTTCAGGCGCGCCTTGCACAGATGAAGCGTCCGGCGCCACCACGTGTCGCGGAACAACCTGAACGCAATACGTTTAAATGGTCTGATCTCGGTCGCATCTTTCGGGGAGGTGCTGCTGCGAAAAACGCCCCCGGTATTCCGGCGCAAGCCTCGGTGCCCATGCCTTCATCTGCCCCCTCACCTCTCGACTCTGATTTTGCAAGCGACGCCTATGCGGATGCTGCCATCACAGGATACGAAGTAGAGGTCGCGAACCCGGATGAGTTCTTTGGAACGTCACCCGATTCCGAGGTACTCGACGACGAAACCATCCAGATGGACATGTCGGGAACCATCGCGGCGCTGAACTATATCCTGGTCGAGAAAACGCCGGCACCGGTCATCGAACCCCAGCCCGAAGTTCTGACAGAAGTAGAACAGGTCGCACGCTACAACAAGGCCTGCAACGATCTGCTGTCCGAGGCAACGGAACAACTGCGCAGCCTTTTGCGCCTTCAGCCCCACAACGACGATGCCCGAGAGCGGCTGTCCACCGTGCTCTTGCAACTCGGCCGTCGGGAGGATGCGTTTCGGGAAATGGCACGTCTCAACGATGACCCCGATCAACTCACACCGACACCAATTGACTTCCGCGGTGAACGCACGCCGTCGTCACCACCAAGTTAGCGACGATTCGGCAAACCGCACGAACCCGTGCGATGCTTTCCGCCGTGAAACCCCTCGATGGCGATGAACGAGACGCGGCGAAAACCGCCTCGTCGTCGCGCGCGATGAAGGCTGTCGTATCGATTGCCGGTGGACTCATCGTGTTGCCCGGTCTCGACCGGCGGATCTGGATGCTCACCTTTGTACGCTTCGTCGTTACAGCTGGCTTTGCAGTGGTCATGCCCTTTCTGGCAATGCACCTCGCAGTCGATCGGCAAGTCCCCCTGTTGCGCATCGGAGCACTGTGGGCAGTATCGAGTGGTGTCTCGGCCGCGATGCAATGGGTGGCAGGTTACCTCGCCGATCGCCTCGGGCGGCAGCGCGTGCTCCTTTCGGGGATGGTGCTGCGCTCAATCAATCTTGCGCTGCTCGGATATGCGGTTGGCAACCGCGCCCCGTTTGTGATGATAGGTGTGCTTGCGGTGAGCAATGGCGCCTTGCGGGCGTTTTACGATCCGATCGCATGGGCCATTGTGGCGGAAGTTTCACCGCGGGAAGATCGCGTCGCCGCATTTTCAGTCCACCGCATCGGCTCAAGTCTTGGGTGGGTGGCCGGCCCACTGTTGGCCACGATTGCATCGGAAGCGCAGTACGGAACGATGTTCTACGTTTGTGCGCCACTCACCTTGCTCGCTCCCCTCGCGGCGCTCTTTATTGGCAAGACCGAAACAGGAGAACCCCGGCGAGCGGCCGGACCGTTTGACGCCCTTGCCTTCGTTTCCGATCCCAAGTTTGTCCGATTTCTATTCGCAACCTTCGCGTTTTTTCTACTGCAGACACAAATGTATCACTTGCTGTCGGTCTACGCTGCAAAACACCTTGGTCTTTCGCGCGGACAGGTCGGTAGCCTCTTTACGATCAATGCCGTCCTGGTCGTGTTGCTGCAACTGCCAACGGTTCGGATCATCGCCTACCTTGGTCACGTGCGCACCCTCGTCATCGGTTCGGTCACTTACGCCGCCGCCTTCATCGCATGCGGCCTCGCGACCGGGTACGTGGGTCTCATGACGGCCGTTGTGCTCATCACCCTGTGCGAGATCCTGACGGCGCCAGCGCAACAGGCTCGCATGACCCGACTTGCACCAAGCGATCGACTCGGAGGTTACAGTGGTGCCTTCGGGCTTTTTCAGGGTGCCGCGCAGGCGCTGGGGCCGGTCCTCGGCGTGTTCTTGCTCGAAGCCCTGAGTCCGCGCGGGGCGTGGTTCGCGCTCGCTTTTTTCGGGCCCGTCGCGGCCTGGCTCTATCACGCGCCTGAAAAGGGGTAACCGGGAACTGCCACACACTTAGACGGTGAAGACGCTCGAGCCGGAGGTTCTTCGTGCTTCGAGTTCGCGATGGGCTTGTGCCGCGTCCGAGAGAACAAAGCGCTGGTGAATCTCGATTTTCACGGCGCCCTGACGAACAATTTCGAACAGCGACGCCGCCGTCGACTCAAGTGCAGCGCGGGTCGCAATGTGTGTGAAGATCACCGGCCGGGTTAGGAAGAGCGAACCCTTCGCGGAGAGTCGGGTGATATCAAAGGGCGGCACCTTGCCCGACGACTGTCCAAACATGACCAACAAACCGCGCGGTGAAAGACAATCGAGTGACGCCTCAAAGGTGGCCTGTCCCACGCCGTCGTACACAACAGGAACGCCTTTTCCTTTCGTGAGTTCCCTGACCCGCGCAACGACATCTTCCCGTCCATAGTGAATCACCTCGTCGCATCCGTGGGCGCGAGCAAGCTCGACCTTTTCGTCCGACCCCACGGTGCCGATCACGCGCGCGCCCAGATGCCTGGCCCATTGACAGGCGATGAGACCGACGCCACCGGCGGCAGCATGAAACAGGATCGTCTCGCCCTTGCCGATCGGGCGGGTCTGCAGCAACAAGTACTGAGCCGTCATACCCTTCAACATCATCGCCGCCGCCGTCTCGTCGTCCACGCCCTCGGGAATTTGCACGAGGGCTTCTGCGGGTAATGTTCTAACCTCAGAATAGGCGCCAAGTCCCCGTGAAACATAGGCCACGCGATCGCCCGGCTTGACCACGGAAACGCCGGGGCCAACCTCTTCGACGATGCCGGCCGCTTCCTGTCCGGGGCAAAACGGGAATCCCGGAACCGGGTAGATTCCCTTGCGGAAATAGATGTCGATGAAATTGAGACCGACCTTCGTATGGCGTACCCTCGCCTCGCCCGGGCCAGGCGCACCGACCTCCTGTTCCTGCCATACCAGGACTTCGGGACCGCCGGTCGATTGCACCACGATTGCCTTGGACATGCCTCGTATTTGCCGCAGCCGTGAGTACGATGCAAGTGGGATGGAATTGGCGCCCAAAACTGTTGTAGAAATACGCCGTGGATCCACTTTTTTTGAGGGCCTGCCGAGGCGAGAAAACCGAACGACCCCCTTTGTGGCTGATGCGCCAGGCTGGGCGCTACCTTCCCGAGTACCGGGCTCTGCGCGCCAATGTTTCCTTCCTTGAGCTGTGCAAGAACCCTGAACTCGCGGCGGAAGTGACGATGCAGCCCATCCGTCGATTCGGCTTCGACGCCGCCATTATGTTTTCCGATCTACTGGTTCCACTTGAGCCCATGGGCCTGAAGGTCGAGTTCACGGAACGCGGTCCTCAGATCTCCAATCCCGTCACAAGCCCATCGGACGTCGATCGGTTGACCGATTTTGATCCCGGCGAGGGCACTCCGTTCGTACTGGAGACGATCCGGCGCTTGCGACCACAGCTCGGCCAAACGCCTCTCATCGGTTTCGCCGGCGCGCCGTTCACGGTGGCCACCTACGCCATCGAGGGCCAGACCGGAAAACGGTTCACAGCCACGAAATCATTTTTCTATTCAAATCCAATCGCAGCACGCCGTTTGCTTTCTCGACTTGCGACCAACACTGCACGCTATCTCATTGCACAGGTCGAAGCGGGTGCGCAGGCGATTCAGATTTTCGATTCCTGGGTAGGTGTGGTTTCGCCGAGCGACTGGCACGAATATGTGCTTGAACCCACACGCGAGCTGGTTCAGGCCGTTCGCAAAACGGGCGTACCGGTCATCTACTTCGCGAATGGTGCGACAACCATCCTCGATCGCATCGCAGCCGTTGGTGCGGATGTATACGGTATCGATTGGCGACTGCCCATGAACACGGCCCGCAGTCGCCTTGCGGAGGGTGGTGCGGTCAATGCTGCCATTCAAGGGAACCTCGATCCCGCACTCTTGCTTGGACCCATTGATGTCGTGGTTTCAACTGCCCAAAAGATCATGTCGGAAGCTGGAAACCACGGACATATCTTCAATCTCGGACACGGCATCTATCCCGAGACCCCCATCGACGCGGTGCAAGCGCTGGTCGACACCGTTCGGGGAGCAAACACCGTGCAGGGCTCCATGTGAGGATCTCCATCGTTGGCGGCGGTATATCCGGGCTGACGGCCGCGTACCGCCTGCTTCGCGCTGGCCATGACGTGACCTGCATCGATCTCGGTTCGCGTCCGGGTGGACTGGTTCGGAGCGAGCGGATCAAGGGTTTTCTTTGCGAAACCGGTCCACAGGCCCTGCTCGACAATGCATCCGATACCCAGTCGTTGATTGACGAGCTGGGTATCCGTAGCACGGTTGTCCCCGCATTTCCACACGCGAACCGACGACTCATTTTGTCCCGGGGCCGACTGCGCAATGTGCCCAGCAATCCCTTCAAGTTCCTTCTTTCGGACGCCTTGACCTGGAAAGGCAAGTGGCGCCTGTTAAAGGAACGCAAAATCCCACGCCGTGACTTCAGCGCGCGCGACGCAGACGAAACCGTGCTTGATTTCGCGCGACGCCGCCTTGGCGACGAGGCAGCTTCCGATCTCATCGCGCCGATGATGATCGGCATCTATGCCGGGGATGCGGCACGGTTGTCGGTACGCGCCTGCGCTCCCCGCATGATCGAAATGGAAACCGAACACGGCAGCCTCCTGCGTGCACTACGGGTTCGCCGCAAAAACGGAATCACCGCCGGACATCTATTTTCATTCCGAGACGGAATCGAAACCTTGCCACGCGCACTCGCCGCGGCACTCGGCACCCGACTCATCCGCGCGCGGGCACATTCGGTCTCGAATCTCGCGGGAAAATGGATGGTGGATCTCGCCACGGATCCCGGGACAGCACCAAGGCCCGTGCCACCGTCGGATCACCTCATCCTGGCAACGGGGAGCAACGTGACGGCCACCTTTCTCGATACCGTTGCACCTGCGGCGGCGGCGGGGCTTCGACAGATTCGCAGCGCCGCGGCCGCAGTGGTCTGCCTCGGATTTTCTCGCAAGAACATCGGGATGGATCTTGACGCGTATGGTTTTCTCGCCAGGCGCGGAGAGGGCGTCACGCTTCTCGGCTGCCAGTACGAGACAACTGTATTCGCGCATCGTGCGCCCGAAGATCACGTATTGCTGCGGGTCATCGTGGGCGGAACATTTGCCCCCGAAGCCGCGGCACTTCCAGAATCCGAACTTATCGAACTTGTTTTGACCGAACTGGCCCGCGTGGCTGGCCTTCGAGCCAACCCCTCGTTCACGGCCATATTCCGCCACCCAGACGGAATTCCGCAGTACGAAATGGGCCATCCCGAGTTGGTTCGCACCATCGATGAGGCCTGTCGCGAACACCCCGGTTTACACTTGCTCGGGTATTCGTTACACGGAATCAGCGTCAACGATTGCATTCGCAACGCCACGGCGCTGAGTAAAACGATCGCATAAATTCGTTACAATCCTCCAGCGTCGGCTGGCGATGCCATCGACCCCGTTGCTGGCGCCACGCCATCGACTTGCGCACCGACCCTCAGAATCGATTGTACCATCGTTCTAAGACCCTCAAAAAACACGCCTTCGGGCAAAACCGTCGCAAGCTGAAGCGGCGATTGCAAATCCAGTTCGACCCTCTGTTCGTCGCCGAGAGGCGAACGCGCACTCATTGCGAGACGGCCTCTGCCCGCTTCCTCAGACACCGCGAGCGCGATATCCCAACCGGGGCTCGCCCCCGTGCGAGCCAGCATCCAGCCCGGCGCACCTCGCTTTATGCGATGAAAAGCACCTGCAAGCGCTCCGACTTCAAGCCCACCCACCGAACCGGCCAGGCGAGCATCAACTGACGCTTGCCACGTCGACGAGACGGCGAGCAAGGTATTCGCATCACGTTTCTTGAAGTTCATTGACTGCCCAATCAGTCGAGATGCGATGGTGATTGTTCCGTTGCCGGTTGGATCGCTCATGGTGAGCTCGGCTCGATTTCTACCCAAAACGCCGACAAGACAATACAGCTTGCTGACTTCGGAAATACCGGGGCCTTGCAGCGCAATCAATTGTTCGGATTCAGCGCGTCCTGCAATCACGAGCGCGATCTGATCGAGCGGCATCTGACAGTGGCCGAGAGCGTCGATTGCGTCGCTCATGTCGCGGCTGTGTGAGCGCAAAAGTGGCACACCCGCGGTTACACCCCGAACGGCGATCACCCAGTTCGCGTCAGACGGCACCAACTGCTGTAGCGGGTGCGATTCCGACGTTGTTTTACCAACCTGCGGTTGTGTAACGATTGGAGCGCCCGATTTCGGTTCAGGGGCGACCGCCGCGACCGAGCCGATACCAAGGAATTTGGATACACTGTTCGCGACGATGCGCGGACCGGGCGTTGATGCTGCGGTACCAAGAACAATCAACGCGATGGCGGCCGAGCGTAACCCGAATCGACGAAGGCCACCGCCGGGTGCGGTTTGGCGCAAACGTTCAGCCCCCATGTGCCATCCGGCCGGGAGAACCGGGAACACCAGTAATAAAGCGGTCCACGCCGCATACTCCGGCGCCGCCTGAATCACCAACCCCGTGAACAGCACGAGATCCGCCGCTGCAACCAACAGCAGGCAAAACAAGAACTGCAAGAACGCACCCAGTATTCCCTTTTGTTTTGCAGGATCCTTGCGGCGCGTGTCCGGTCCATCGTTCAACAATACATCATCCGTCATACGGTTCTCCCAGTAGCATCCCCACCAAACAAATGGCGCAGGACTATCGACTTGACATCCACCGCCTGCACCACGGGCTGCTCGTCCAGCCACTCGGGCGCGTCGGTAATAAATACGGGACCGTCCTCGGGACGATCGGTAACACGGCCATGCGTCCCTTTGACAAGCGATGGATCGAGCGGAATCACGTCCATCATGGCCCGCATGCCTAGCTTGCGCGCCAACAAGGTCAAACCAATCCGAGCTTTGACCATCGGTTTTTCGGGATCCAAAAACAACTCGACGGGGTCGTACCCAGGTTTCCGGTGGATATCAACGGTGCGCGCAAAATCAGGTGCCAACGCGTCGTCAAGCCAGTAGTAGTACTGAAACCATCGATCCGCTTTCGCGATCAGCACCAACTCTCCTGCGCGCGCATGATCAAGCCCCGCGGCGCGTTTTTCGTCTTCACCCCACACCGCATCCACCCCGTCCACCATACTGCAAAGGGTACGCACCTCGTCGATGCGCGACGGATCACGAACGTAGACGTGTGCAACCTGATGGTCAACCACGGCGAAGGCCTGCGACGCGCCGGGATCAAGCTGTTCTCCGGCATTTTCCCGACGCACCGCCAGTAGACCGGCTTCACGCAACACACGATTGATGAGAACAGCGCCACGGGCGCGCGTGATCCCGTATTCCGACAGCGCTATCACCGAGGCACCAAGCTTGCGCGCGCTTTCGATGAGCCGTCCGGCGACCGCATCGACCTCGCGCAATCGTATTTCGATTGCGGGATCATCCGGTCCCAAGCGCTGAAGATCGTAGTCAAGATGCGGCAAGTAGACAAGCGTCAACGAAGGCTTGCGTTCAGCAAGGATCAACTCGGCGGAACGGCCAATCCATTCAGTCGAGGCAATATCGGCGCCCGGCCCCCAGAAACGAAAGAGCGGGAATTGCCCGAGTTTTAATTGCAGTTGATCCCGGAGTTCGGGCGGTTGTGTGTATACGTCCGGAACCTTTCGCCCATCAGCGGGATACTGGGGTCTCGGCGTGATCGAAATATCCGCCGAGCTGTACATGTTGTACCACCAGAACAGTTTTGCCACGGAGAATGCCGGGTCGCGCTTGCGTGCAGCATCCCAGATCATTTCACCGGTGACGAGGTGGTTCGATTGCCGCCATAGCCAGATTTCTGCAAGCTCGCGAAAATACCAGCCATTGCCGACAATCCCGTGTTGCGCAGGCAGTGTCCCCGTCAACAACGTGCTTTGCACCGAACACGTAACAGCAGGCGTTATTGTCTGCAACGGTCGAACCGCCCCTGCCCTGGCGAGGGCCCGAAGGTTGGGTGTATTTTCACCCAGCATCGCGGGCGTCAACCCAACGACGTTCAGAACAAGCACAGCACGCATGAATTACGACGAACCGTCTACACGGGGTGTTTGGCCACGCAGGACGGAGTTGCCTTCCCACAACTGGCGTTGATCCACACTGAGACCTTCCACATCGGAGAGATTCAATCGACCACTCTGGGCAAAAAATGCCACGGGATTGTCCCACACGATCTTGCGAATGATCTCTTCCGAGATTCCGGCATCTGCCATTCGCTTGACCGTCTTCGGAACCTTCAAGGGATCGCTCACGCCCCAGTCGGCGGCGCTGTTGATGATCATACGCTCCGAGCCATATTTTTTAACGAGAGCCACCATTCGGTCTTCATCCATCTTGGTATCTGGATAAATCGAGTGTCCTGCCCAACATCCCGATTCGAGGGTAATCGGCAAGGTCTCTTCGTTGTTGTGATCGATGAGCACGAGTTCGGGCGCAAGGCCGACCGACTTGGCAAGCGCGATGCTGCGTTCGGTCCCGCGCTTCTTGTCGCGATGGGGCGTGTGAATCAATGCCGGCAACTGCAACTCGCGCGCAAGTTCAAGCTGCGCACGAAAATACTTCTCTTCGGTTTCATTCTGTTCATCGTAGCCAATCTCGCCGACCGCGACCACGCCGTCTTTCTCAAGGAAACGCGGCAACAGCGCCATGACGCCATCCGCGACCCGTGCTTGATTGCACTCTTTCGGGTTCAACCCGATCGTGCAAAAGTGCTGGATGCCGAATTGCTTGGAACGAAAACGCTCCCAGCCGCAAAGGGACAGGAAATAGTCCTCGAAACTGCCGACGTGCGTCCTCGGTTGCCCAACCCAGAAGGCCGGTTCAACGATGACTGCAATGTCGGCGTCCGCCATTGCCTGGTAGTCGTCCGTGGTACGAGACGTCATGTGAATGTGGGGATCAAAGAGCTTCATTTTTGTGTTTCCGGTTGGGAGAAGTCCGCAATCAGGTGCAAATCAGAGGGAACGGGGCGTGCGGCCGCCCGTCGTTCGTCGGCAAAATCACGCGCCATTCGAGCCAACTCGGTGTTGGTCCGGGAGGAAAGACCGACGATCTTCGAGAGTGACAGATTGTTAAAAACCACTTTCATCACAAGCTGATTGAAGGCGTCGAAAGAAAAATGGCGCGCCGGGTACGGATTGTCAGCCGCGATCGCAGCCAAGATCTCGACGGCATTGGTCCGCACACCTTCCGCGGCAATCTCGATGAAGCGCGCTGGCTCCGGCAAGGTGCAGAGAGCGCGCAACACCGCAATCTTCTCCTCATGGCCGCCGAGGCGATAAACGTCGTCGACCAGTTTCTCGTGCTCTCCACGCGGTAACGCGCCGAGCGCGGTACGCAACAACGCGATCCTACCAAGTTCCGACAACGGAAGTCCGCCATGGATCAACCCGGCGAATTCCGATCCCTCCAACTGCGATCGTTCCACCTCTGTCAGGACGACGGGCGCCGCTCCGAGGTGTCGACCCGCGCCCGCAAACGCCGCCACGAATCGTTCGGAATTGGAAATGTCACCCACGCACCCGACCCACCAGGATCGAGTCCGATCATCCATACGGCCCTCTATGATGGCGCCTAGAACTTGCGAAAACACGGGGACACTATACCCCAATGGGCGTCACGTCCGCAGACGATAACCTCAAATCTAGGCAGCATCCTCGCGTTTGCCGAGTGCCCGTCTCATCTTTCCAAGCGCCTGCTCTTGCAATTGTCGTACACGCTCTCGGGACAGGTGATATTCGTCACCGATTTCCTTGAGCGTCCGCTCCTGGTCGTTGAAGAGGCCAAATCGCTTGCGCAGGATGTCCGCCTCAATGGGTTTGAGTGAACCGAGCAGTTTGATCATTTCGTCGTGAGTCTCGGTTACCGCCATCATCTCGGGAGCATTGGTCTGCTCCTCCGGCGATTCCAGCATGTCGATTAGCTTTCGCCCATCGTCATCGGAAACCGGACGGTCGAGCGATATCGGTGACTCGTTGAGGAACATCCTCATCTTTTCAAGCTTGTCCACCTCGAGTCCCGAGGCCACCGACAGCTCTTCATTGGTCGGCGGACGATTGAGCGTCGTCTGCAACTGTCGCTCGGACTTGGCCAGCCTGTGATACGCATCGATCATGTGCACGGGTAGACGCACTGCCCTGCCCTTGTCAGCGAGACCGCGGCTGATGGCGTGGCGAATCCACCAACTCGCGTAGGTCGAGAAACGGAACCCGCGTCGATAGTCGTAGCGCTCAACGGCCTTCATCAGACCAATGTTGCCCTCCTGAATAAGGTCCGGCAGCGGCAATCGTCCGTGGTTGAAACGCCGGGCGATTGATACCACCAGACGCAAATTCGCCCGTACAAAACCGTTTTTTGCGCGCTTGACGGCGACCTGCTTGTTGATTGCGCCGTGAACAAACTCGCGAAAACCTTTCGCAAGAATGTCAAAGGGAAAGCCCGCCCGCCCCGCCTTGTCAAGGGGTGCTATCGCAAGTGCGCGGTGCACCTGCGCCATCACCGCGTCCACAAAAATTCGATCGATGTCGAGTTCCCGAAGCTCGGTTGCGACTTTTTCGACCTGGTGCTCGAAACGCTTTTTCTGCGCGGCGGGACTGCGAACCTTCAACTCATCCGCCATCTTTTGATAGACCTTGAACGAGGCCAGGGGCTTTTCCATGGCGCGTTCGACTATCGCGACCACCCAGGCCGAAACAGATGTGTAGGAGAGCAAAAGTTTCCAAAGTTCAATCTCAAGCGCCTCGATGTTGCGGGCGGTCTCGAATTCTTCTTCGGGACGCAACACGTCGAGCTGAGCCATGTCGCGAAAGTACATCGCCAGAAAACTCTGTACCTCGTCGTCGCGATCAGGGCGTGCCGTGACAGACTCGGCCAATACCTCTTCTGAAAGTGTCGACACATCGGATTCCGGACCGTCGGATTCATCCTGAGCTCGTAGCGCCTCCTCTGCCTCGGGAAATTCGGGCGCAGCCATCACGTCCGATTCGGGCGCTTCAACTTCGTTGGCTGGAACCGAAGTCGAGGTTTCTGTGTTGCGTTTCGCCCCACGGCGCATGGAAAGTCGAGGAGGAGCGCCTCTGCGAACCGTGCGAGCGCCTCGATCACCGGCAGTGTGCGTGTGCTCCGTTTTCCCGCGTATCTTCTTTGGGGTGGTCATGGTTTCTTCCTTGTACGTTCACAAGCTCGGTTAACTCTCTCAAGTAATTACGTTCGTCGTGTCCGGTTTATTCCCGTCGTGGTTGAAACGTCCGAAAACTGAATTGGATTTGGGCAAACACCGTCTCTACTCAATCGGCAGACTTGCCTGATTGTTTGATGCCGCAACCGGACGACGGGTCGCAGCGATTGTTGTTACCAATGAAATTCACACCGCTGGCGTCGTCAAGAGACGCCGCGCGTCAGCTCCGGCGCTCGGTCTAATCGACGGGACGCTCGCACAGCACGATGATGCTGCGCGAAGTGGAGCCGAAAAAGCGTCCGCGGGTCGCGAGACCTCCCGACACCTCGGTCACTCGGAATCCTGCCTGTTTCAGAAGTCGACCGATCTCATGCAGCGTGTAACACCGGATCGAAATGTCGTGCTCGAACTGACGCCCGTCCTGAAACACAATCGATCGTCGCAGGCCAAGCCGGCTTGTATGAAAATGAAAATCCACCTCTTCAAGCACAACGCAGCCGTCACCTTCCCACCAGACGCGGGTGGGTAGGTCGCCCACGATGTAGTCACGATTCAGCGTTTCAAGCAGGAACTTTCCGCCCGGACGCAGCGACTTGAAGATTCCCGCCGCAACCTTTTGATTGGTCTCTTCATCGAAGTAACCGAAGGTCGTCATCATGCAATACGCCCCGTCGAACTGAGCGTCGAAATTCATCTCGCGCATGTCGGCGTGGACGAAGTTGACCGGTAGCCCGCGCCGTTGCGATTCATCCGCAGCACGAATCAACAATGGCAGCGACAGATCCAGGCCGGTAACCTGAACGCCCCGTTGCGCCATCTCGATTGCGTGGCGACCGTAGCCGCAGCCCACATCAAGCGCGGACTGTCCCTCGGAAAGGTCGAGACATTTATGAACAAAATTGGTTTCTCGCAGCGTTTGCTCGGCCGTCATGAACGGCAACGTACGCAGGTAGTCTTCGTCGAATACTTCCTCGAACCAGGGCTTCGCGCGCTTGCGGCGTGGACGCTCTTTCAGGGGTTCGGACCAGTTGCCATCCGCGCCAACCGCGTGATCCAGGGCAGCAGCGGGAATGGGAGGAGCCTTCGCAAGGGAAGGCGGTGGTGACGCAGTCGCAGCGACCTTCGCAGCGGCGGGGACGGGAGGAACGGACAGAGGCGCCGGAGGGACAGCAGCCTGACGAACGGTTGGTAGCGTCACGGGAGGAGGTGGCGGCGGAGCAGAAACCCGACTTTCGGTTTCGGCCACGTCCTGCACCTCGACATCCCCGATGATTTCAATCTCGCCAGAACTCTCGCGTGTCGCGGGGACGCCGGGCGGAGGCGCGCTCATGAACCCGGTCGCGATGGAAATCGGCGCCGTCGGTGTTTCCTTCATGGGTTCCGGACTTTCCGGCGCGGCACCAAGCTGGCTTGCCAGATCAACCCTGAGTGTCGGCGGAGCGACCGGAGAAATGGTCGGCAATTTTTCGTCGGTAACTACCGAGACTTCGACTTCGATCTCCTGCTCCACGTTGGGCGGAGGCGACGATTCGTTTCGATCATCAGGAACCGGTCCATCGAGCACCGCTCGCATCGACGCAGATGATCGTCCAGCAGGCGCAATTTCGCCAACCGCGACTTCGCGTGCGGGCATCGCTCGTAAATCCCACTCAAGCGTCTTGTCGCGATGGCTACTCGCGCCAGGTTGCGCGGAACCGACATCGGCGGGGGTTATTGAAGGCGGCTGTTCGTCTGACTTCGACATTTGGTTTCACGCCCTGGTTCCGATTCGAGCTCCAACTCTCCCTGTTGCCCCTACATCGGCAGACTTGAGCGTGGCTCTACCCTTTTCGAACAGAATAATTGAGGTTGAGCCCAAGTGGAAAATACCCAACTCGCCACCGCGCTCGATTCGAGGGCGCTGACCAACCGGAAAACGACGAATCCGTATCTTTCCGTCGTTGGCTAGACCGTCGTGGGTTGCGACCGAAGGATCGTAGGAAACCGTGATGTGGCCGACGCCCACCGCAGCAACCATGACCACAGCAAAACGCCCCACGGGGCCCTCCAGGAGGGTTACGTGCCGTTCGTTGATGGCAAACAAGCCGGGCTCGCGCGCAACGCTTGCGTCGTTAACCGGAAACAGGGTACCGGGGATGTGAACCCAGCCCGTCACGTTGCCTTCCGATGGAGAGTGCACGCGGTGGTAGTCCTTGGGAGACAGATACGTGATCGCAAAGGCACCTCCCGCGAATGGGGCCGCGATGTCCTCACCGCCTAGAAGTTGTGGAATTGAAAAGGAAATACCCTTTACCTCTACTCGGCAATCTTCGTCCGCGACGCCCGCGGCGACGAGCCTTCCATCGGCCGGATGCACGATGGCATCGGGTGACGTATCGACGGGTCTTAAACCCGGTTTCAATCGACGGGTGAAAAAGGCTTGCAGAGACTCGTACTGCTCGATGGGGTTTTCCGCGTCCTCAAGGACGGCGCCCACCTTGCGGGCGAAGGCGCCAATCACGGACTTTCGCACCGCCGCAGGCAAGATCTGTCGAGCCCCCCAACCCACCACCCCGGAATACGACATTGTCGGCGCAGCGCGCCAAAGAGAACGTGCAACACGTTTGCCGAAGGAAGAAGGTGTCATGGGTAGACGGCAACATTAAGGCGGGTCGCGCCGGGCGTCAAAAGCGGCACCGGAAAGTCGGCCGATAACGCAGCCCGCCTTTTCTTCAGCAAGCGCAGTCGATGCAGCGATCGTGCGCACAGGAACCACACAAATCCGTCAGGTGGGTGCGCAAGGTCTGTCGGGCACGATGCAATCGCACGCCGGCATTGTTCGGGGTTATCCCGGCCTCCGCCGCGTAAGTTGCAAGGCTCACGCCATCGAGTTCTATCCGACGCAACGCTTCGGCATGGTCGGGCTTGAGCGTATCCAGTAATTGTATCACACAGGCGCAGGATTGTTCCATCAGCGCCTCGTCCGGCGCCCTCTCTGTCGCAGCTTCGGCCTCCACCGTATCCATCACCCGTCGCTCGACCGCTTTCCTCCGGTAGTGGTCCACAATGGCATTGCGCAATATTCGGTAGAACCACCCAACGACCAGCTCGCCATCGCGCAATTCGCCCTCCTTGGCAAAAACGCGAACGAACGCGTCCTGCAGGATTTCCTCGGCGATCGGACGGCTGCCAACCCTGTGCTCGAGAAAGCGCAGAAACCGTTCCTGATTCTCGATCAGCCGTTGCGCCACAGGCGACACTTCTTGTGTGGCCCCACCCGATCGTGCGGGCGATCGGGTGGGTGGCGAGGGTTCAGCAACAGGCTTCATCGTACGAACATTCACAGTTTGCACCGCAACAACAGCCGGGGCCGCAAGAACTTGCCTTGCTTTGTTCGGTTGGTGCAGGCGGCTTCGCAGTCGCACCGCCGCATTGACAGGTCATCACGCGTTTCGGCTGGCAACACGAGGTTTCAACGAGAGGGACGTTTTGTTCGGTCATGTTTGGTCTCCTGTCTCTGCTGACGAGGCCAGATGCGAAATCTTACAGAATTCCGGA
>JAWXBF010000161.1:0-44068 GCA_034439895.1 Deltaproteobacteria bacterium | reverse complement strand
CAGCCGCGGCTCCCGCAGGGGTGGCGCCGGCCGCCACAAAAGAATCCCGTCTGGCGGTCCTGCGAAAGAAGACTTTGCGGGACGAGGACTTTATTGAAGCTGAAAACAACCGAGATCCATTCAGGTCTTACATCACGCTATTTGTCGATAAGCGTCCCACCATGGTCAAGACCGTGCCGGCAATCTTCGACAAATTCGCACTCGAGGAACTCACGTTGATCGCAATCGTATCGGGAAATGAATCACCACTGGCGATGTTTCGTGACCCCGGGGGGCTGGGACAAGTCCTCCGTCGCGGTGACTATCTTTCAAAGTCGGCCGCGCGCATCTCAAAAATTCTGACGGACCGAGTGATTTTGGAAATGACCGAAGTCATGGCGACCGGTGAACAAAGAGCAATCGAAAAGGCCGTGTTGGTCAATCCAGAGGGAGCTCAGCCATGAGCGCAACCAAGATCGCAACCAAGATCGCAACCAAGATCGCAACCAAGATCAATCGTATTACGAAGAAATCGACGCAGTTACCTCACACCGGAAAGGGGAGGGCTATCCAGGTCGCACTCCTTGCACTGTGTCTTGGGCTTTCTGTTGTGGTACCGACCGTTCGATCCCACGCAGGGGATGACGTTCGAGTAACTGGGGTTCGTACAGAAAACGGTGAAGGCGGCGTCACGCGCGTTATCATCGAAAACTCGGCCGGTGCGACCTTCACGACATGGACTCTCGATAGGCCATCCAGGGTAGTCGTTGAGATGGCAGGCGCGCGCCTGTCTGGCTCAAGCGATCCCATCGACGTTGGATCGTTTGCGGTTGGCAACGTTCAAGCGACGGCGACTGCGAACGGCACACGGGTCGTGGTGTCGTTGCGTCGGCGTGCCGACTATCGAATCGTCCCGGAGGGAAAATCCACCGTTCTTTACGTGGAACCCTGGGAAAAGCCTGCGGCAACGCCAGTCGCCGCACCTGCGAAAGATCCGAAAGGTGCGGCCCAGTTGCAGCAAGCTTTGCAGCAAGCTCAGGCCGCAAAAGCTGCATTGCACCTTGCTGAATCGCGCGCGGCTCAGGCTGAATCCGAGTCCCATCGTCTCGCTGCCGCGACCTCGCGTTTGGCTGACGAGAATGCTCAGTTGCAAAAGCGTCAAGCCGCTGCTGAAGCTGCGCAATCGGCTGCAGAACGTTTATCGGCCGAGCTGAGCGCTCGGGGTGAAGTCACAAGCCAAAAAGATCGCAAGATGCTGGAAAAGCAGCGTCAGGAGGCTGATCGCGCTCGCGAAACTGCCGCGATCGCGCTTGATAAACTCGGACGGGAAAACGCTTTATTGCAATCCCGCCGTGCGGAGGCAGAGCTGGCTCGCGAGGCCGCAACGAAGGCTTCGGTAGAATTGCGCTCCGAACGTGACGCTGCCGATCGGGCGCGTTCCGATGCCGAGGGCGCACGCCGACAGGCCGTCGCGGCAGAGCTTCGGGCTCAATCCATTTTGACCGTTGCGCAAGGCGCGCAGGCCAAGGCTGAAGCGCTGGCTCAGTCGGCGACGCGGGCTCAGTCTGAACAGGCCGAAGCCAAGGTGCAACAGGCTCGAATCGAGACCGAGCGCGCCCGTCAACAGGCGGAGTCTGCGACGAAAGCGCTGGCAGGGGTTCAGAGCGAATGGAAGAAGCTCGAAGCCGCACAGAAAGCCTTTGCCTCCCGAGAGGCTTCGATTGCCGCGTCTGATCGTCAGGCCACATTGGACGTTGCGAAGCAAGCAAACGCAGCACGTGAACAGGCTGTCAAGGCCGAGTCGTTGATGGCGCGAGTGTCGGCCGAGCGAAAGCAATTGCAAAACGAAAAGCTTGCGATCGAGCTGCGTCGTGCAGAGGCCGAGTCAGCCGCTGTGCAAGCTCAAAAGTCCGCAATGCAAGCTCAAAAGGTTGCCTTGGCGGCCGAGAAAGCCGCGCGGATTGCAGAATCAAAGGACCGCGAAGTAGCGGTTCGGGCAGCCGAAACGGAAAAGAACCAACAGGAACTTGTGCGCCGCGAAGAAGCACTGCTCGCCACGCAGAAGGCACTGGCGGAACGTGAAAAGGTGCTGGCCAGAACCGCCTCGAACCAGAAAATTGAGGGTGCTGCCCTGCGAGACGAGGTTGCACGTTTGCGCACCGAGCTGGCAACGGCGTCACAGCGATCGTGGGCTGAAGCGGCGCCCGCACCGCGCCCGGCTCTGTTGCCCGTGGCCGTCGCGACCCAACCTCGAGCATCATCATCCGCGGAAGCGATCCCCGCGCCCCGACCGCGCAGCATCACGCTCCGCGTTCCGAGTCGCGTGTCACGAATCGATTTCGTGGACGAACCTGCGCGTTCATCGGTCATCATCGACCTGGACGAGCCGGCGCAGTATTCATTGCAGCGTTCGGGCAGCCGCGTCACCCTGCGTTTGCACCACACCAATCTTCCCGCGTCACTGGAGCGCAGCCTCGATGCCCGCCAGTATTTTGGCCCGGTGCGCGTGATCAGCTCGTATCGTGATCCTTCCGACCGGGCAGGGGTGGTGGTCGAAGTGGATCTGGCCGAGCTCGTGCCGAACAAGGTTCGTCAGGACGGTACGCGGATCTACCTGGACTTCCAGAAACCGAAGCACGGAAGTGCGGCGTACTCCGTTCACCACGCTCGCGTTCAGGTCGCGGGCTTTTCCACGCTGATGTTGCCCTCTCTTTATGCCCAATCCGGTTCAAGCGAGCGCACCCCGACCAATCGAAAACGCTACTCGGGCCGTCGCATTGACCTGGATTTCAAGGGCGCTGACATCCACAACATCCTGCGGTTGCTCGCAGACGTGGGTGGCGTGAACATCGTCACCTCGGACGACGTTCGCGGCGAAGTCACCATCAAGATGCGCGATGTTCCCTGGGATCATGCCCTTGACGTTGTGCTACGGGCTAAAAGCCTTGGTCAGGCACGCGAAGGGAACCTGATTCGTGTTGCGCCAATGGCGGTGCTCGAAAAGGAACTGGAAGCGGAAATTGCTCGAAAGAAGCAGCAGGTCGAGGTGGCGCCGACCGAGACGCGCTTGATAGGCGTGTCTTACGCCGAGGCAAACCAGATGCAGTCGCGGGCCAAAGAGCTGCTTTCATCCCGAGGCAAGATTTCGGTCGATGAACGTACCAATAACCTCATTGTTTCTGACGTTGCAGAGAATCTTGGTCTCGTCGAAGAATTGGTTCGCAACTTGGACTCGCAAACATCGCAGGTTGTGATCGAGGCGCGCATCATCGAGGCACGTTCGACCTTTACCCGCCAACTCGGCGTGCAGTGGGGTGGCAGCGGTTTCATGGATGCGGAACACGGCAATCCGACTGGCCTGGTCTTTCCGAATGCGATCGGTGTCGGCGGTGGCGCTGCTGACACGAACACCCCTCTCGCCGGCCTGGTACCTGCGCCTCGCTCCGGGGGCACCGGGACGTCGAGTCCTGATTTTGCCGTCAACTTGCCTGCACCGGTCGGTACGGGTGTCGGTGGTGCGCTCGGTTTGACGCTGGGGTCCGTGGCGGGTGCCTTCAACTTGAACTTGCGTTTGTCGGCGATGGAGTCGACGGGTCAAGTTCGTATCCTTTCGTCGCCCCGCATCTCGACGATGGACAACGTTCAGGCTTCGATCGAGCAGGGTGTTGCAATTCCAATCTCGGTCGTCAGCGCGGCCGGTGTGCAGACGGTGTTCGTGGATGCGAAGTTGAATCTGTCGGTAAAGCCACACGTGACCAACGAAGGAACGGTGGTGCTCGATGTTCAGGTGACGCGAAACGAGCCTGACTTTGCCAACACCGGTGCGCGCGGCGATCCCACCATCCTCAAGAAGGAAGCCAAGACCCAGATGTTGGTTCGCGATGGCGACACCGCCGTCATTGGCGGCATCTATCAGCGAAACTCCGGTGTCAGCTACGCGAAAGTTCCATTTCTCGCGGACATTCCAGTACTCGGATTGTTGTTCCGCAATCGCCGTGAAAATGACGATCGAACCGAGTTCTTGGTTTTTATTACACCTCGCGTGGTTAACCGTTCACGCGCCTCGGCTCGCTGAGATGAAGGATGGAAAACCAATCGTGCTGATAGGCTTTATGGCAACCGGGAAGAGCACTGTCGGGCGCTTGCTCGCGATCCAAAGCGGACGCCATTTCATTGATCTCGACGAGGTTATCGAATCGACGGCGGCCATGACGATTCCCGATATCTTTCGCCTCGAGGGGGAAGTGGGCTTCCGTCTACGTGAACGGGCTGCATTGCTTGAGACACTGTCGACACAAGACACGGTGATCGCCACGGGTGGTGGGGCTGCGTGCCAACCGGGGAATCTCGAGGCGATGCTCGCATCCGGAACGGTGGTTTCACTCGGTGTGTCGGCCGAGGAAGCCATTCGTCGGACGGCCGATCGCGGCGGTCGACCGCTGCTGGACGGACAAGCGGATCGGCTTGCAAAGGCCCGTCAGTTGTTGGAATCGAGAGAACCGTATTACAATCAAGCCACGCTTCGGATTGAGACGGACGGAAAAGAACCGACCCGGATCGCTTTCGAGGTGGGCAAAGCGCTGAGCCTGCGCCTGGATTTTCGTAATGAGGCTGCCAATAACAATGAAAAGGAGAGCTGAGCGATGACATTCGGTTTTGATCGCATATTTAAGGTCACGGGTGGCAAGATGGCAGCCATTGCACTGTTTTTCGTTATGGCGGGCGCAACGGGGTCCTGTACCTCAGAGGCCAACAACGGACTGTCCATCGTCTGGGCGCAGGTGCCGAAAGCGGATATGGGTGGATGCACCATTCCGGGTACACGTGGCATGACGTATTTGCCCAATGGTACGCTTGATGTCGGTCTCGATCAGGCTTATCCGTATAAACTTTATCCGTTGGTCGAGAACAATTTGTTCAAGGCCCAGTCGATGATGGTCGAGTACAACACGATTCGCGTGACCGGCTCCGACGTAAAGTTGGTTCCTCCGCCGGGTGTTACGTTTAAACCGGATCCTGGTTGTCCGGCCGAGTTTTTTCATCCGAACCCGCTTTCGATCGATCCAGCAGGAGAAGCGGCGATCGGCGTCGAGGCGATCAAACCGTGTCACGTTCCAGTCTTGCGCAAGATGTTCGGGGTGGCCAAGCCTGCTGGCCTGTCGCCCGCTCAATCGGCGTTCGAGATCTTTACGGCCGTGGTACGTGTTCGCGGCGTTCACGGCGGCACAGAAATCGTGTCGGAGGCGTTCGAGTTTCCAATTCGCGTCTGTCTCGGTTGTTTGCAAACGGGGTTCACCTTGAAGGGATTCGAAGACCTCGGCTATCCGAACGTTGCAGACTGCCGAAACCTGCTCGATAATCCCTACACGGGCAATCCTTGCAACATCGCCCAGGACTTCGGCCCAATCCTGTGTTGCTCGCCGGACGGGACGAAAGAGAAGATCGAATGTCCCGGGCTTGCGCGTGGCGAGGAACAACCCTAGTTCACTCGACTTGACACCCACTGCGACCTGCGCCTAACTGCCACAAACGGAATTTGTGAGAACGTCCTAGAATGTTTCGCGAAAGCATCCAGAAGGTGGTCGAGGGGTCCCCCGGGGCCCTTGCCGGCGTATTGATGGGATTCGATGGCATTGCCGTGGACGGATTCTCCCAACCGGGCGGCGCCATCGACATCGGGGACGTGGCCATGGAACTTTCCCATGTGTACAAGCAGATTCGGAGCGCGGCTGGTCAGCTGGAAGTCGGTGTTCTGAACGAAGTGACCTTCGCGGCCGACAACATGACGGTGGTGGCGCGCCTTCTCAATGACGAGTTTTTTGTTGCCGTGGCGTTGGCGCCCGGTGGCAACACCGGCAAGGCACGCTACCTGTTGCGCGTTGCTGCTCCGGCCATTCGAGCGGAGCTGCTATAGCCGTGTCGGATCGAGCGAGCAAACCTGTCGTGCTCGTCATCCACGGGCCGAACCTGAACATGCTCGGTCTGCGTGAACCGGAAATCTACGGGCACACGACGCTGGCCGAAATCGACGCAAATTTGGCCATCACGGCTGCCGAACATCAGGTGGAGGTCGAATGCGTCCAGAGCAACCACGAGGGCGTTTTGATCGACCGGATCCAGCGGGCCCGTGAGGATGCGCACGCAATCGTGATCAACGCCGGTGGGCTGACGCACACTTCGGTGGCACTTCGCGACGCCTTGGCTGCGACCGATCTTCCCGTCGTCGAAGTACATCTTTCCAACCTGGCCAAACGCGAACCGTTTCGACACGAATCCTTGATTTCCGCCGTCTCACTGGGACAGGTCGCAGGTTTTGGCGACTTCAGCTATACACTCGGCTTGCAAGCGGCCATCCAGGCTATTAAAAAGAGAAGCCGAATTCGATGAGCAAGAAAAAAGCCAGCCCGAGACGAATTGTAGCGCCCTCCAAAGTGGTCGCAGACCCTGCGGCCAGCAAACCCGATCCCGTGCTCAAGCGTGTTCGCGATCTCGCCAGAATCGCCAACGAGTTTGATCTTGAGGAGATTGAGGTTTCTGGTGACGGTTCCATTCGACTGAGCCGTGTTTCGGCAACCGTTGCCCCGGTCGTTCACTCTGTCGCCCGGTCTGGACCTTCGATCGCACTGGTTCCGCCGCTCGCGCCCGATCCCGTCGACCTGGCGGCAACCGATGGCACCATCATCAGCTCACCGTTCGTCGGTACGTTCTATCGCGCACCGTCGCCGGAACATGATTCCTTCGCCGAAGTGGGTCAGATGATCCGCAAGGGCCAGGTGGTTTGCATCGTCGAAGCGATGAAATTGATGAATGAGATCGAGGCCGACGCGGATGGAAAACTGCTCGAAATCTTGGTCAAAAATGGCGAGCACGTGGAATACGGACAAGCGCTGCTTCGCCTGGCGAAGACCTAGTCCTTCTTTTCAGGCGCCCCGACTGTAAAGAGGACGGTTTCTGTGTTCAAGAAAGTACTTATCGCCAACCGTGGCGAAATCGCCGTTCGCGTCATTCGCGCTTGCCGCGAGATGGGCATCAAGTCCGTCGCGGTTTTTTCAACTGCGGATCGCGAATCGATGCACGTCAAGATCGCGGATGAGGCTGTCTGCATTGGCCCTCCGCCCGCGCGTCAGAGCTACCTTTCGATTCCGGCGCTCATCAGTGCGGCTGAAGTAACCCACGCCGACGCGGTTCATCCGGGCTACGGTTTTCTCTCGGAGAATGCCGAGTTCGCGCAGACAGTCGTCAAGTGCGGTCTGGGCTGGATTGGCCCGCAGCCTGAACTGATTCGAATGATGGGCGACAAGGTCAAGGCGCGAAATGCGATGACTGAGGCGGGCGTTCCGGTTCTTCCGGGGACCGGCGTCATAAACTCGGATGCCGAGGCCGAGGAAGCCGTCGAGCGGATTGGTTTACCGGTGATCATCAAGGCCGTTGGTGGCGGCGGTGGCCGTGGCATGAAGATCGTGACCGACCGGCGCCAGCTTTCTTCACAACTCGCGGCCGCGCGCTCGGAGGCGCAGGCGGGTTTCTCGAACCCTGCCGTGTACATCGAACGCTATATCAGCAGGCCTCGCCACATTGAGGTTCAGGTGCTGGGAGACGGCAAGCGCGCCATGGCGCTTGGGGAACGCGAATGCTCCATTCAGCGACGACACCAAAAATTGGTCGAAGAGGCGCCCTCGGTTGCGCTGTCGGACGCGGTTCGGACCGAATTGCTCAATGTGTCGACCAAGGCGGTTGAGCGACTGGGCTACAAAACGGTCGGCACACTAGAGTTTCTCCTCGACGAGAACCAGCAGTTCTACTTCATGGAAATGAACACGCGCATTCAGGTCGAGCACACCGTCACCGAAGAGGTCTTCGGGGTGGACTTGGTTCGGGAGCAAATCGAGCTGGCAGCGGGCAAGCCGCTCCGTTTTCGCGCCGATCTGCGACCCCGCGGTCACGCCATCGAGGTCCGCATCAACGCCGAGGATCCGGACAAATTCACGCCTTCGCCGGGCAAGATCACCGAGTTGCGGCTCCCCGGTGGACTGGGGGTTCGGCTGGATACCCACATTTACCAGGGCTACACCGTCCCGCCCTATTACGATTCGATGATCTGTAAGCTCATCGTCAAGGCGGATTCGCGGCCGGCCGCTCTGGCGAGGCTCAAACGTGCGCTTGCCGAAGTTCATCTGACCGGTTGCAAGACAAACGTGGCATTCTTTCAGCGTCTGATCGAGTTCCCGGATTTTATCGCGGGACGGCTTGATACCCACCTGATCGAACGAATGTAAGCGAGCGGCCAGTTGGGGTGACAGCAGTCCGAACGTTGACCCCCCTTTACACCAACTAAGTTCCCGGTAACACTGGGAATCCCCGTCGGTCCTCCCCCTTGTCGCTGCCAGTCACCCCAAAGGAAAAGCTCCTCCAAAGCGCCGCGAAGGCGCTGGAGAAGGGTGCCGTTGACAAGGCCATTCAGGACTACCAAAAAGCGGCCGAGGTCGATCCCAAAGACACGCGTACCTGGCTGAAGGTTGCCGAGCTGCAAGTGCGCCGCGGCAAGAACGCGGACGCGACGGCGACTTATCTGAAGACGGCAGAGCTCTATACCGACCAAGGTTTTTTCCAGCGCGCGGTCGCGGTTTACAAGAACGTTCTCAAACTGAGTCCAGGACTTGTAGATGCTCACTTCAAGCTGGCCGATCTGTTCCGTCAGCTTGGGTTGCTATCAGATGCCATGCAGCAGTACGAAGCTGCGGCCGCTGTTTACCAACGCGACGGCAAGGTGAACGAAGCCCTTGGTGCCATGCGACGCATTGTGGATCTCAATCCCGATCACGTCATGTCGCGCATCAAGCTTGCGGAATCGGCGTCGCAAGCGGGCAAAAAGGACGAGGCAATAGCCGAATTCAAGCGCGCAGCTGATCATCTGAAACTTACTGGAAAAATAGACGAATACCTTCGCGTCGGCGAACGCCTGTTTTCCCACCAGTCTGACAATTTGCAGCTCGCACTTGAAATGGCAGAGTCCTACGTCGAGCGCAACAACGGTCGTTTTGCGCTCGCAAAACTGCAACCGTGCTTCAACGCGAATCCGCGTGATGTGAAGGTGTTGACCCTGCTGTCGCGAGCCTTCGAGCAACTTGGGCAGATTGCCAAAACCGTCTCTGTGCTCAAAGAAATCGCGCACATTCATCGCGATAAGGGCCGTGAAAACGATGCGGTCGCGACCTACCGAAAGATCTTGGCGCTCGATCCGTCCGACGTTGAAGCACGCAACGAAATGGCCCGCGTCCAGGTTACGCAAGCAGCGGTTCCGACGGGCAGACAGCGACCCGCGGCGATTACCTTTTCGGAAATGGCGGTTCCGCAATTCTTGCTGCCGCGCGAACCCTCGCAAGGTGGCCTGCCTAGCGTGCAATCGATACAACCGGAGTGGCGGGCGCCGAGTCTTCCGTCGTCGGCACCCGCGATGCCGCCTCAGCGCGCACCTGTGGCGTCTGCGCGTGCACCGGTGCCCCCGGCGCCGCCCGCATCACAATCAGAGGTGTTACGAATCATCTCCGAATGCGATACGTTCGTGAAATACATGCTTCTCGATCGGGCCGCCGACCATTTGCTCAAGGTCTTCGAGATAGAGCCCAATCACGTCGGTGCCCGTGAGCGTCTGGCCGAGGTACTGTTGCAGTTGGGGCGGGACGGAGAAGCTTCGACGCACCTCGCGATGCTTGCCGAATACACGCGATCCTACGACCCGACCAAGAGCGCGTCCTACGCAAAAAGGGCAGCCACGGCGGCGGCTAATTCTGGCGCAGTGGACGGTGGCACAGTGCCGGGTGAAGACATGGCTTTTGCTCTTCCCGACGAGGGAGAGATCCTGGACGTGGACGACCTCGGCGGCGAATTCATTCCAGAACCATCCATCGGTGGCAATCGACGCGAGCGAATGCCTTCTGCGGCACCCAAGGATGACTGGGCGCCTCCCACGTTTGCGGAGATGGCCTTGCCTGACTTCTCGGGGTTCGACGAGTCGAGCAGCACCCAGGGCGATGTCTCGCAAGAACAAATCATGCACGCGGATCTCGAGCAGGTGGATTCCTACCTCTCTGCCAGTTTCATCGAAGAGGCACGTTCGTTGTTGAACGAAGTCGCAACGCGGTTCGGTGGACACGCGGCCGTCCTCGAACGCCGACAGCGCTTGCTTGGTATGTCCGGCGCCATCCCGGGCGCCAACAATCGCTCTGCACCGCCGCCCCCCGTCAAGGGAATGCCAAGGGCCATGGTAGCCGATGGCGGCGCATTGGATGCTGCCACGCACGCTGATCTTGGCATCGCGTACAAGGATATGGGTTTGTTCGATGCCGCCCTCCGCGAATTTGAGAAGTTGTCGAGCGATTCGCGGCGCGAAGTTTATGCGCTGATGATGATGGGAGAGTGCTACGAATCGAAGGGTGCCTTGCCCGAAGCCATCGTAAACTACAAGAAGGCACTGAACCGGCCGGGCATTAGCGAGGCCGAGACAACGCAGGTCTACTACGCGCTCGGCAAGGTGTTCGAGGCACTTCCCGATGCGAGAGAGGCGCTGTATTTCTTCGACAAGGTTTTGCGCCGTGATCCGAATGTTTTCGACGTGCGCGAGCGCATCGAGCGACTGCGCGGCAGTGCGGGCCGCATTTGAAAGGGCAGCCATGGCTTCTTTGACAGACGACGCAGCGACGTACTTTATGGGTCTGCAAGATCGGATCTGTGCGGGTCTCGAAACCGCAGAAGGCAAAGACGGATCTCGCTTTATCGAAGACCCCTGGCAGCGGACAGGGGGCGGCGGTGGTCGCACCCGCGTGATGGCAAACGGTCGCGTGTTCGAGAAAGCGGGTGTGAATTTCTCGGACGTGCACGGTGAGCTCGATCCCGCCTTCGCAAGCGGAATGCCGGGCAACGGGTTGCACTTTCGGGCGACGGGGATCTCGCTCGTACTGCATCCGAAGAATCCCTATATTCCGACGGTGCACGCGAACTTTCGACGGGTTGAACACGGCGATGCGCGCTGGTTTGGCGGCGGCGCAGATCTCACGCCGTACTACCTTTTCGATGAGGATGCTCAGCACTTTCATCGCACCTTGAAATCGGCATGCGCACGACACGACTCGGCGTTGTATTCGCGGTTCAAAACGTGGTGCGATCGCTATTTCTTCATCAAGCATCGCAACGAGCCTCGCGGCGTTGGTGGACTATTTTTCGATTACTTCGGCATAGGCGCCGAGTCGAAGTCGAAGGATTTTGGTGCCACGTCTCCCCTCGTTACACCCAGCGCCATCGAGTCCGACGAAGCACGGCAGTTTGCCTTCGTGCGCGAACTTGGGGATGTGTTTCTGGATGCATACCTTCCGATCGTCGAGCGACGGCGGAATACATCCTTTTCGGAACAACAACGAAATTGGCAGTTGCATCGTCGAGGTCGTTACGTGGAATTCAACCTCGTCTATGATCGTGGAACAATCTTTGGCCTCAAGACCGGTGGCCGCATCGAGTCCATTTTGATGTCGTTGCCGGCGTGCGCGTTGTGGACCTACGACCACGCGCCCGAACCCGGATCGCCGGAGGCCCAGACACTCAAGGGGATCTGCGATGAGAGAGACTGGGCGGAGTAGGTCATTGAGCTCTTGCGGGAAAGGGCGGCTCTCGCCAGCCACGGGTGCGATCTTGATGTTCGCCTTGTCGATGATGTCGTTGGCAGCGAGCGCAGAGCCGTCACCGCCGAAGGTCCAACTGGTGACCATCGCACCCGGGCATTTTCACGCGGCATTGGTCCAGAAAACACAAATTCCCGGCGTTTCCAACACCGTCCATGTTTACGGGGAGCCCGGTTTTGATCTGGCCGAACACATCAAACGCGTCGGTGCTTACAATTCACGGATCGATTCTCCGACCCAATGGACGATGGAGATTCACGCGGCTTCGGACTTTGTGATACGAATGAAGGCCGAGCGGGCAGGGAATGTCGCCGTCATTTCAGGCCGCAACCGCGGCAAGCTTGATCTCGTCAAGGCGGCGCTTGAAGCCAATATGCACGTGTTGGTGGACAAACCCTGGATCATCGAGGCGTCGGATTTTCCACAACTGGCAGCCGTGCTGAGCCTCGCCGAGTCAAAGCATTTGATTGCAGCCGACATCATGACCGAGCGGTTCGAGGTCACGAATGCGCTGGCTCAGGCTCTGGTGGCATCGCCCGACGTATTCGGAACGCTTGCGAAAGGTTCTCCCGAAAGGCCCTCGATCTATTTCGAGGACGTACACCATTTCATGAAGTGGGTTTCGGGCCGCCCGAACGTTCGGCCGGATTGGTTCTTTGACAGTACTCAACAAGGCGAGGGTTTGGCCGATACGGGAACGCATCTGGTTGATTTGGTGCAATGGATGCTGGCCCCTGCGCGTGCCATTCCGCTCGAAGAGATCGTCGTCTTGTCTGCACGGCGATGGCCCACCCGTATCACACCCGCACAATTCGAATCGGTGACGGGAACGAAAGCTTTTCCCGCGTTCCTTGCAGGCAACGTCAAACAAGGCGCACTCGAAGTCTTCGCCAATACGCAGATCACGTACCGAATCGCGGGCATTCACGTGAGCCTCGCGGCGATGTGGGACTGGGAGGCCAAACCAGGGTCAGGGGATTGGAAATCGTTTGTCATCACGGGTTCTCAATCCCGGATCGAGGTTCGACAGGGAGCCCGCGAAAAGTATCGCTCAGAATTGTTCGTACGGCCCGTTACCAAGGCTGCGACGGCGTCCGTTGGCGACGCGCTGCGAACACGCATTGCGGCACTTTCCGATCGCTTTCCCGGTTTGACGATCGAACAGAAAAACGGTGAGTTTCGAGTCGCGGTTCCCGATGCATTGCGCAGCGGCCACGAGGCCCATTTCGCCGAAGTCACCCGTGTTTTTCTCGATCACGTCAAACATCCGGCGACCCGCGCGGCCTGGGAAAACGCGAACCTTCTAAGTAAATATTTCACGACGACGGCCGGTACGACCCTATCGCAAACAATGTCGACGGCCACTGTGACATTTCGCCGCAAGACCCGATAGCCAAGACTCGATAAGAGCGACCGGGCAGGGAAAACGTGTTGGGCGTTCAAGTTGGGCGCGGCCTGTGATACCGTCGCTCACCCAGCGCGTGTGCCTTGGCGCCTCCGCGACCCCGCTGTTTCAACCATCACACGATCATGCCGACACTTCGCGAGTACGAGTCCGCCTTCGAGAGCAATCCGGACGATACGCAGGCATTCCTTGCCTTGCGCAAAGTCTATCGAGAACGTCGAAAATTCGACAGTCTCGTCACGTTATACGAAACGCGGGCGCAGTCTCTCTCGGAGGACGCCAAATCGGCCGACCTTTTTTACCTCGCAGCCGAGGTACGCATCGACCACCTCGAGGACTTGGCCGGCGCCGAAATCGATCTCCGTCACGCACTCGATCGGTATCCAGCGCACGTCAAGGCGGCCGAACGGTTGAAGTTGATGTTTCGCGATCAGGGTCGCGCCCGCGACTACATGACGATGATGGAGATCGAAGCGGGGGCCGTGGTGCAGTCGCAAGACACGCAACGTCGCACGCTTTTGCAGCAAGAATTGGCGCAGCTTTTTTCCACCACGATCGCTCCGATGGAACGCGCCGTCGCCGGTCCGCAACGGGGTCGCGCTCTGTCGGACGATGACTTGGCCACCATTGAGTCTGCTCGCAAGATCTACCGCGCGCTCGCCGATTGGCCAAACGTCGTGCGTTTATACGAGCTTGAACTCGCCGCTGTTACTGAGGGTAAAAAACGCATCGATTTGATGTTGGCGTATGGGAAGGTTTTGGCCGACCGCATGGGTCGTTTGGAAGAGGCGGTGGAGAAGTGGAGCGAGGTCGCCCGGCTTGCCCCCCGCGAGGAGAAGCCGCTTGAACTCCTCGCAGGCGTCTACGCTCATCCCGATTGGCCCTCTGCCGATGGCAAAGAACGATCTGCGGCGATGTACTACCAGATCGCGAGGCGTCGGCAGGAGTCCGGTGATCTCGATGGTGCCATCGCGCTATTGCGAAAAGGCATCACGGTACTGCCGACACACGAAGAGTCCGGCAAATTGATCGAGCGCATTCTCTACGAGGGACGCCGACTCAAGGAACTGGACCGGTACTACCGTGAGCGTGTGACCGTTGCGGTCAGTCCGGAGGAGAAAATGGATTTTCTCTTCAAGCGCGCGCAACTGGCCGAGCGCGATCTGAAAGATCCTGGAGAGGCGCTGTCCGTTTACGAAGAGATCGTTGGGGTCGAACCGCCCGGAGGCCCTGCGTCGCAGCATCTCGCAGAGTTGTACTTGGGTCGGCAGAACTACGCGAAGCTTGCGGATTTGCGCGAGCGGCAACTTGAATCCATTGCTGATCCCATCGTCCGTTTGCCCATCCTGGGGGAACTCGCGGTGCTTTATCGGGATCGCCTTGGGGATGCCGAGCAGTCTGCGGTCTACGTCCATGCAATGTTGCAGATCGATCCCGGCAACGAAGAAGCGCAGACCGCCTATGCCGATCACTTTCGCCGCAAATCGGATTGGGCTTCGCTGCTTGATTTGTTGGAATTCAGTGCGGACCACGGGCGCAAGACTGGAGAAGCCGTTGAGAAACTTGCCGCACGCCTTGAAGAAGTCGCTGTTCTCGCGGAACGCCATCTGGGTGACGTTGAACGCGCCCTGAAGGCCTGGCGGCGCACCGAGGAGATTGCACCGGAGAGCGACCGCGCGCGCGAAGCGCAAAAGCGCATCCTGCTCAAGGAGAAGAACTGGGAGGGACTCGCAGGCGTTCTTGAACGCGAGGCAAGCCGTACGACGGATCCTGGGAAAAGACAGGATCTACAACGTCGACTCGCAAAGATCTACGTTGAGAAAATTGGTGATGGCGGTCGCGGTATTCAGTGGTTTCGGAAGGCCCTCGCGGACGATCCCTCCGACGCGGCTTCGTTCCGTGCGCTTACGGATCTGTATGATGCGCAAGACAACTGGGTCGAACTGGCGGCGTGCCTGCGCGGCCAAATCGCGATGGTGCCGCTCGCCGAGAAAATCACGATGCTGCGACGTTTGGCTTTTCTCTACGAGGAAAAACTAGGGGCCGTCGCGGAGTCGATTTGGGCCACGCGCGAAATCCTGACCCTAAGTCCCGGGGACCGCGAATCGTTCGTGCAGTTGCAGACGATTCTGGCGCGAATTGGCGATGAAGCGGGTCTTGTGGCAGTTCTCGAACAGCACGCCGAGCACGCCGAAGGTTCCGAGCAAACCGAGCTATTGCGACGGGCTGCTCGCAGCCGTCAAGACGAGTTACAGGATCTCCCGGGCGCGGCGTTGCAGTGGGAACGCTTGCTTGAGCGTTTGCCTCAAGATGATCAGGCGATATCAGCACTCGTCGATCTCTATGCGGAGCTGAACCAACCGGCTGACGAAGCCCGAGTTCTGGATCAGCAAATTGAGTCACAACGTGACAATCCATCCGCTCTGGCCGAGGCCCTCTTGCGACTGGGTCGATTGTCTACCGGCGCATTGAAGGACGCGAAACGGGCAAGCGCGGCATGGGAATCCCGGTTGCAATTGCGCCCGGGGGATACCGAGTCACTCTCTGCCCTGACGGCGATATACCGCGACAGTCAACGTTGGCGCGATCTCGAGCGAGTTCTCGCTGAGTGTGTTGCAGTTGCCCGCGATCCGGCGTCCGCAGTGCCACTTGCGCTTGAACGGGCTGCCGTGATCGAAGAACACCTGCGCAGCCCAGGCAGGGCCGTCGAAGTCCTTGAGCAAATCGTCGGCGAACTTGATCCGAGAAATGCCGAGGCCTTCGCGCGGCTGCGACGCGTCTCCGAATCGCAGGGCGACTGGCAACGTGTGGTAGGCGTTTGCGAGCGCCAATTGTTCCTCCTCGACCAACTGCAAGATCGTTTGCAGATTGCGCTCGAGATTGGCGAGATCCAGCGCGACCGCCTCGGCGATCCCGATCTGGCCATCGCCGCGTTCGAACGCGTCCTCGGCATGACGCCAGATCACGCCGGGGCCCTGGCGGCACTGGCTCCGCTGTACGCCAGCACGGGACAGCCCGAGAAGCTGATTGCGACCGATCAGAACTTGCTTGCCCAGACCGAGGATCCGGCCGAGCGCCGGCGGTTGATGAACGAGATTTCCGACACCAGTGAAGCCGACCTGAGTGATCCGCGATCTGCCTTCGAGTGGGCAAGACGTTTGCATCAAGAACAGCCCGACGACGCGACGATTCATCGCCTTGAAACACTGTCGGCTCACCATAAACTTTGGGAAGATCTGGTTCGCGTTTACGAGGGCGAACGCGCCCGGATCGGAGACGTGTCGCGCCAGATCGATGTCTCACGCCGAATGGCAGCCGTTTGTGAGCAGCGATTGCTTGACCCCGCGCGCGCATTCAACGTTCTGCGCGATGCCCTCAATAGCGATCCATCAGGCGAATTGTTGTTGCCTGAACTCGAACGCCTTGGTGATGTTGCGCAAGTGTGGTCGGCGTTGTTGGACGTTTATGCGAGGGTGTCGCGCGGACGTGACGCGGTTGACGAGCGTGTTGCCTTACTTGAACGACGGGCCCAGATCCGTGAGACTCACCTTGCTGATGCGTCGGGCGCTCTTGACGAATGGTTGAAGTCTTTTGCGCTCGTCCCCTCCGGAGAACGCACGCACTTCGAGATCCTTCGGCTCGCACGGAGTACCGGGCGCTGGGAAGATGCACTCAAGGTAGAGGGGCAGCGATTTGGACTGGCGTTGGAGATCGACGAGAAAGTCGAAATAGCGAAGGATGCCGCAGCCATCGTCGAGGAAGAGGTCAAGGACAACGTTCGCGCGTTCCGCGCGTACCTCAACGCCTTTCGGCTCGCGCCGGAAGACGCGGATATTGTTCGGCACCTGTGGCGGCTTGCCGAAGCAATCGGTTCCTTCAGTGCGCAGGCGCCTGCGGTTCCAGCGCCGATCGAGATGCTGACCACCAAAGAGGTGGGTCGGTCGTCCGCATCAGCAGATTCGACCATCTATCTTGACGTTGCACAGCCAAGCAACGAATCCACGGTTGCTCTCGACCTCGACGAAATCGAAGAGCTGTCGGATATCTCGGATCTGGAGGAACTCGAAGAAACCCCGGCTCCGGTCTCGGTTCGACCTCCAACACCGGCGCGGGTGCCACCACCGCCACCCAAAGCTGCTGCACGTGTGTCAACGCCCTGGGAAGAGTTCGCTCAGGCCTACGCGCAGTTGCCCGCGAACGACAATGCGTCTCATCGTCGCAACCTTTTGCACCAGGCCGCGATCTGGGAGAAGGGTGCGGGCGACAATGAAAAGGCCCTGTCACTTGTCGCGCGAGCCTTTGCTCTCGATCCATTCGAGGAAGAAACAACCTCTGAGCTCAAGCGACTCGGCGAGGCACATGGTGTCTGGGACAAAGTTTGTCGCATCTATCTTTCGGCGATTTCCTCGTCGATGCAGTCCGAGGATGCAATCAAGTTGCAAGAGGAGGTCGCCACGATCCGAGAGCGCATCGGGGATCGCGCGGAAGCGGAGCAACGGTATCGCGCGATCTTGGACCTTGATTCGGCGCACACCACTGCTCTTGATCGCCTCGAATCATTCTATCGCAACGATGAGCGTTGGCGGGATCTGGCCAGTTTACTTGAACGACGGGTCAGCTTTGCCGAGGACGTCGTCTCGGATTCTTCTGCCCGGGCCCGTTCGCGCGAACTGGCGTTACTTTATGAAAACCAACTGGATAGGCCGTACGAGGCAATCGATACGCTCGAACGATCGCTGCGCACCATCGAGGACGAAGCCCGCGCAACCGAAGACCCGGAGTTGTTGGAAGAGCTAGCAAACCTTCTGGATGGTTTGGCACGTCTTTACGGACGAGTGGATCTCATAAGCAAAGCAATCGACACACTGGGCCGACTGCGCGATCTGGCGACGGATGCTGGACAACGTCGGTTGATAGGCCTTCGCATCGCCGAGTTGCAAGGTGGACACGGCGGTGGTACGAATCGAGCGCTGGAAGCTTATGAGTCTGTGCTGGCCGATGCGCCGGACGACGTGGATGCTTTAAATGCGCTCGACAAGGCCTACGAGGCGCTTGGCCGGTACGACGATCTGGTAGCCGTTCTGCAGCGTCGGATCGCGCTCGCTTCGGGCAACGACAAGGTTGAACTGGTTATCCGCCTCGCGAGTATCTACGAGGATCGCATGGGCAACCCAGATGCCGCCGCGACGGCTTTGCGCGGCCTTGGCGCACTGGTGATTGAGAACAACAACGTTGCGATAGCATTGTTGCGAAACTTGCGGCGCGCGGGCCTCGCACACGAAGCCGCAACCTTGCTGAGTCAGCGCATCGAGCGTTGTGACGCTATTGACGCGAGTCCAGGCGAAATCGGTTCGCTCTACGTTGAACTTGGGCGCATGCGCCTTGAGGACATGGATGACACAGCGGGCGCGACACAGGCCTTGCAACGGGCGCTTGATGTCGATACCGATCGCTCCGACGCACTCAGTTTGCTCGGAAAAATTTACCTCGAACGCAACGACTTTGCGACCTACGCCGAGCTTCGCGTGCGCGAAGCTCGCGGTCAGTCCAGCCATCCGGATGCGGTCGCCGCCTGGCTTGATGCCGGTGACGTTTTTCGCGGGCAGTTGCGCGACGCCCGCCAGGCAGAAAACTGTTTTGAGGAGGCCTTGCGCCTCGATCCGGCCAACACGCGTGCACTGCGTGCGCTCGTTTCGGTGTTGTCGAGCGAAGGTCAAGAAGCGCGCGCCCAGGCCTTGTTGCAGGCGCAACTGGAGATCGTGTCGCAGCCCGAGGCGCGCGCCGTTGTGTTGACCGATTTGGCACGCTTGTGCTGGGAGCAACCCGGTGACTCGACCCGGGTCATGCCGTGGCTCGACGAGGCGCTGGAACTGGATCCAGACTATTTGCCAGCACTCGTTACTCTTGCGGATGTTTACTATCGCGAAGGCGAATGGGATCAGGCCGAGCGGCGTTTAACGCAAGCGCTTCGCCGAATGCGTGGCAAAGGCGCCGAAACGGCCTCGTTGGTATTCCGGCTGGGAGAGGTTTACGAGAAACTCGGTCGACTTGAAGACGGTTATCGAAACCTACAGGAGTTCGATCGAAAAAATCCAGACCAGTTGCTTATTCGCATTGCGGTTGGTGTCAATCGTGCGAAAGCGCGCAAATGGCGGGAAGCCGTGGTGCAACTGGAGAAGATCGTTGAACATCCAGACGCTTCCCAGTACCCCGAGGAAGTTGCCCGGGGTCTCGCGTTTGGCGGCGAGGCTTTGGTTAAACTGAAAAACCCGGACCGAGCGCGGACGCTGTTCGAGTTGGCACTGAGCTATGTCGCCGACCTCAAGATGGCGCACATCGCTCTGGCTGAGCTTTGCGTCGAAAGCGGCGACTGGGGGGCAGCGGTTGACCATCTACAGAAGGTTGTCGAAACGTCGCACGATCGAGTCGAGAAAACCACGCTACTTGAACGCATCGGTGATTTGCATTGCGAATATGGTCGCGCCGAAGATGGCCGTGCCTACTATGAGAACGCGGTTTCACTCATCGATGTGTCGAGTGAGTCTACCGTCGGCTTGCTCGAAAAGACCCTGACGCTACAAAAGCAGGCAGGTGCCGTGGCCGAGGCGACGGAAACGTCGACCAAGCTGATTGGACTCGTCGCCGATCCTCGTGAGCGCGCTTTAAAGCGCCGTGATGCAGCCTCGACCTTGCTGGAGCATGGACAGGTGGCTCGTGCCGCCGAATTGTTGGCTCAAACGCTGGAGGACACGCCGGACGACGAGCGCGCCTTGACGATGCTGGTTGCAGCGCACACGCGCCTGCAAAAGCCGGAAGCAAGTGTGTTTATGCTTGAACGCATCCTGCCCGGTCTGCCCGCCGTAGGGAACAAGGCCGAGACGCGAGCGCAACGCGCTTCCCTCTGGGAAACACTGGGAAAGCTGCGACGATCCACCGATATCCAGTCGGCAATTCGTGCCCTTCAACATTCGGTCTCGGTGAATCCCGCCTCGATCGAGGCCCGGGTCGCACTTGCTGCTCTGTACGCCGAGTCCAAAGATTCCGGCGAAGCGTCTCTGCAGAATCATCGTGAACTGGCGATGCTGGATGTGACGCGCACAGAGTCGTTGCGGGCGTTGGCCAAGGCGCACGGGGCGAGTGGCAACATCGACGCGGCTCGTTGCTGCTATCAGGTACTGTCGTTGCTGGGATTGGCAAAGAAGAACGACAAAGCTTTCCTCAAGAAGTATGCCGCCAATGAGCAGCGCCCTGATGAACCGTATCCGGGCGTGCTGAATGATGAACTTCGCAAGCACCACCTCAGCCATCCCGAAGCGAGAGGTCTCGCCGAGGTGTTCTCGACCATCTGGGAAGGCGGGTTTGAGCTTGATGGCCCGACACTTGAGAAGTTGAACGTCAAAATGGAAGATCGCATCTCACCGATGTCGGAACAGGATTTTGCGAAGATCCTGGCCGAGGTCAGCAAGGCGCTCGACAACAAACAGGTTGGTGTGTTCACGGGATGGGATCCGTCGACCAAGAACATTCAGATTGCGCTTGCGCGTCCACCTGCGTTGGTGGTCGCCTCCTCGCTTGTCGATCGGGCATCCGCTTCCGAATTGCGATTCCGCTTGGCCCGCGCGCTTGAACTCTCGCGACCCGAGTACATCCTTGCCGCAACGGTACCGCCACGTGCATTCGCAAAGCTGTTCGGAAATGTCTTGAAGGCATTTCATCCGAAACACGCCCGGCGTCGCGGTGCTACGGAGGTTGCCGGGACCGAGACTGCACAACTGAAAAAGGCCTTGCCGTACAAGGTATCGAAGCGTCTGGCAGAGCTTTTTGCAAGCGTTGGCAATACACCCTTCTCCTCTGCCCGTTGGCGCGATGTCGTCGAAGAATCCGGCAATCGTGCGGGCCTATTGATGTGTGGCGATCTGGACGTGGCGGCGCGCATCGTCCTTGCCGACAAGTTGCAGATGCCCGTTGCCGAAGTGGACGTGGCCATGCTTCATGATCACGCCACGCAACCGGGTCCGTTGCGAGAATTGTTGCGCTTTGCAATCTCCGATGAATACATTGCTGTTCGAGATGCGCTTGGCATCAGCGTTCGCGACGTGGCTGCCTGATCGACCTGGTCAGGGGTGAATATACGTCACGGTCAGGGAAAGAATCGCGCAAGCACCGGGCGATGATCGCTCGGTCCGGGCAAGGTTCCCTTGACCCGGATGAAATCGAGCGCAGACCGGAGCGTATCGGTGACGAGAATATGATCAAGCACCACGGGATTGCCGCTGTGCACGTAGGTGTGTCGCTCACCAAGGGGCACGAGACCCATCAGATTGAAAAGCCCAGCACCCGTCAGCGCCAAAAGAGGTGCGGTATCGAGCTTGTCGTTCAAGTCGCCGAGCACGACGACGGGCGTCGCAGGATGTTGGGCCCGTTGCGCATTCACAAACTGAGCGACCATCTGCGCCTGTAAAAGACGCTGATCGTCGCGATTCACGGTGGTATCGGCGCGACCCGAAGCAAAATGCACGTTGACGATCGTGAGTGGCCGTCCATCGTGCGTGACGCGAACCACCAGCGGCTTTCGGCTGTCGACAAACGCTGCGGAGTTTTCGCCAAGTCGGACTGGATCTTCGGCAAGCTCGACACTGCCTCGTAAAAGTACCACGGGCCGAATGTTCGCCCCGGGCATACCCCCATCATGACCATCTCTGGGATCCAGCTGCACCGCGCGATAGCCCGGCACACCGGCTTGTGCGAGTGCGGCCAACAAACGATCGATCGTCACGGTCGCGTCCACGCGTCCCGTATTCTTGTTACCGTCCGAATCTTGAATTTCCTGGACGGCCAGGATCTCGGGCGCGCCGAGCTCCGTCACAATCGCCTGCGCGAACGCCACGTATCGATCTGTCAAATCAAAGGGAGACAGATTTTCGAGGTTATAGGTCGCGATCTGAATGGGGGCGGGCACGCGGGGATCGGATCCGGACGATACGACACCCTCGTCTGCAACGCACGCAACGGAAAGCAACAAGACGCAGCCGATACGGGTCATCCCGGCTTTTCGACCCCGAAAGCCGGCGGTTGTGCCCTGTCGTAAAGATTCAATCTTTTTCCGACCTGGTGCGTTTACAATGCCCATGGAGGCTCGAATGCGTTTGAAACAAGGTTGGTTGTTGATTGGTTTGTTGGTGGCCTGTCGGAACGAGTCACCGCCACAAGGACCGGTGGTGGAGCCCGTTGCCGTGCCCCTGGGGCAGGCCGCCCGGCCCGCTGCGGTTACCGAGGCGCAGCCTGTTGCGGAGGATCCCCCGGCCGCCCCCGTGGCAGCCCGGTTTGCAACGGGCGAAGGCGAAAAAGGTCGACCCGCCCCGATCGCCGAGCGGGAAAACGACCAGGCGCCGTCCGAGGCGAAGGCCGAACGACAAGCCGAGCCGGCGGAAGCGGCAGCCCATGCGCCTGCCTCGAAGCCCGCATCCGAGTCGATGCGAGCCGCCTCGGGTGCAGCGCCGAAAAAGGCCAGCATGCCCTCACAGAAGGCAAGGGACTTTGCCTCGGACGAGGAGGGGATTGTTGGCGCTCGGGACCTTGGCGGACTACTTGCGCCATCTGCAACACCACCCGTCCTCGCAGATCACGGTGCCTTGGAGGACGGCCCCGCCAACAATGCATTGCCCTACGTTCCTTATCAAGACCCAGGTGGTACGTTTGTTCCGCTTCCCAGGCCGCGGACCAAGGTGATTCACCAGGGGATCCCATATCGTCCCTTGCCTCCGATGGTCAATGCGTGGCCCCGCGATGCGCGCTACCGCTCGAACTATCTGCCCGGACGCGGTTATCTCGAACACCTGCGCACCTCGTTGCAATCCGCCTCCCATCGACTGGGTGCAGGGGCCGATGCCACGCTGGCACAAAATGCAGCGCCACATCCCTCGTGGCCGGCTCCGAAAGGGCGTGCGCTGGCACTCGCTGTGGATCAAGTCCACGGTGTGTTGCCTCCCTCGGGCGGGGAAACCACGTTGCGCGTGCGGGTTCGTGCTGCCGATGCCGCCCCGAAAGCGCGGGCGCCGTTGCGGCTTCATTTTGCGGTCGATACTTCGGGCAGCATGGTGGGGGCGCCCTGGCGCAGTGTGTGTGCTGCGATTCGAGACGTTGCGACCCGGCTGACTGACGCCGATCGGCTTTCGGTCTCAACCTACGCCAGCCACGGGCGAATCTTTTCGGCACCGGTTGCGGGTGGTGCCGAGGCTGCAGGCGTTGCGGAACGAATCTGCGCATCGCGCCCGACGGGTAATACGAATGTTTACGAGGGACTCATGACGGCGTACCAGCAAGCCCGCGACGCCTACGATCCCCGCGCGATCAATCGGGTGATCGTTGTTTCTGATGGGATCGCGACTGCGGGCCCGCGCGATCTCCACACCCTTACCGTGGGTACGGTCGAGGCGCTGGGGTATGGCGTGACCACCTCGGTCGTGGGCGTGGGAGATGAATTCGATGCCCTCCTGATGGGACGCGTCGCTGCGGAGGGCGCGGGCAACTATCATTTCGCTCGCGATCACCACGCCGTTTCGGCAGTATTCTCCGACGAGCTTGCTGTGCTCGCACAAGAGGCCGCGCAGGCAGCCGAGGTTCGCATCGAACTTGCCGCAGACGTAGCGTTGCTGGAGGTCGTGGGTTCGGAGCCACTCGGTGTGGTCGAGGCCATGCGCGTTCGTCAGGTCGAAATCGCCTCCGACAAACGGCTTGCCGAAGACCGCGGGATCGCCGCAGATCGAACTCGCGACAGGCAAGAAGGTGTGCGTTTCTTGTTGCCCTCGTTCCGACTCGGCGACGAACACGCCTTTTTCGTTCGCATTCGTGTCCCGGCGCGTGGCTCGGGACCGGCGCGTCCGCTGGCCAAGGTTAGCCTGCGTTACAAGGACATGCTTTTTGATCGCAACCAACATCTGGTCGCCGATCGTGTCGGCTGGTACGCGGATTCAGACGATGCCGCCGAGGTGAGCCGATTGACAGACGTAGAGCTGGGTGAGGCCCGTGGCCGTGTTGCGTATGCCCTTGAGCGCGCATCACAGTACCTGCATCCCCGCAACGTATCGGCTCTGCGCCGTGAGATGTACTCGGCGGCTTCGCGATTGACGGGAGCCGCCGATCGCAGCGGAGTCGCAGCGATTGCCGAAGAGGCGCGTCGCATCCAACAACTGGCCGACCTGGCGGGAACGGTGCAAGCGCCCAAAGATATGGGTGTGTTGGCCGCTGTCTACCACTACGGCTGGCGCACCTGTGGTCTCGACTAGGGGGAACCGGGCACAGCGGTCTTGTAAAGTGGATTCAGATCGTCGTCGACGAAGGTCACTTGAAAGGAAGTGTCGTCGGCGTCAATCACCGCGAAGCCATTCTTGCGGGCTGCAAACAGGGTCCGCTCCCCGCGACCGATGGCCCGTGGCGCCGCCCCCCCACCGCCCGCAATGAAGAGAGACACCCCCTCGACGGCGCGCAGGTGTTGCAAATCGTGTTCGTGGCCTGACATGAGCACGTGCGCACGGCCTCGCAAAAGAGGAAACAAATGCGCTTGCACCTCGGGGCTATCGCCGTGCATGCCGTGGGAATAGGGCGGGTGGTGTCCGTAGACAACTTTCCAGCGGGCGTGGCTCGAATCCAGTTCGCGCGTCAACCATTCCGTCTGCGCGTGCGACATCAAAGTGGTATCGATCGCGAAAAACTGTACCGGACCTGCCACGAAAGTGTAACGAATGGCTGGCATTCGCCACGAGCGCGAGTGCGCCGTGAACAGCACCTCGGCCGAAGGGCTGTCCGCCATGGCCCAGTCGTGGTTGCCAAGCGTGGGATAAAATGGAATGCCCAGCTTGTCGTAATGCGCAGCCCAGTCGTATTGCCAACGTGGTTCGGTGGGAGTTTTCATTCCCATGTTGTAGAAATTGTCGCCGAGAGTGATACCAAGGTCGAAGGGTGCGCTTTTGTGATACAGATTCATGGCCTGCGCGGTCTTCGCTTGACGAATGCTGCCGTCGCCGTAATCGCCGAAGGCCAACACCCGTACCGCATTGGGGCGTTTGGTATGAACCTCAAAAACCGGCGGTGGTCGACGGACGAAGTGGGGCAGGGTGTGACCCATCGCGAAAAGGGTGTTTCGCTCCATTTGATCGCGCAACATTTCTGGATCTTCAGCCCCGCTTTTCAGGCGTGCCTCGAAGGTCTGCGCCACCCGCTGCGAAACCAGGTGTCGCATGCCAGCGGTTGCGGCGAGCGCCACACCTTCGGAGGGATCCTGTTGCAAGATCCTGTCGAGAAAGGGCAACGCCGCCAGATCGCCGGTTCGGCCAATGGCGACCGCAAGTTCTTCGCGTCTCCCGTCGTTGAGCTCGCGCAAAAACTCGTCCTGCAGGGTCTGCAACAAGGCCGAGGGCGCCTCGGTCGGACGACCGGCGTCACGCGCTCGCGAGGGCCGTGCGGACGGGATCTCCGGCGTCGGGCATGCAGCGGCCACAAGCATGAGCAGTCCGAGGCCGAGACGCGCGTTCATTTCCGACGGACGTTACCCACTCCAGGATGGGCTGACTAGCCTCCCGAACGGCTTTTGCGTTGGCGAGACCACTGAACTGCTTCGAGAAGGGGGTTGGTTTCGATTTCCGAGAGATCGGTTTCGATGACGGGAGCGAGGTTCCACTGCCGGCTTAAAAGCGGCGCTGCGCATCCAAAAGGTGAGCCGCCCATATCCATGGCAGCGAGGAGGGTATTGAGGTCGTTCTGGAACCCAATCTGGTTGCGCAGGTCGTTCTCGGCAACGACGATGCTGCGAACATGCGTCGCAGGTAAAATGGGCCGTGGCGGCCTTCGGGTTGCGTGTTTGAGGGGTAACCGATCCACGCTCGGGAAGGGGGCGCTTTCGGTCTCCAGTCGGAAGGTTGGAATGAAGGGTTGGGTTTCCATGAGATCCAGAGTGGGGCAAGGCGCCGGGTAGGTTCCCGAATGATTCGACCGGTCTCGGCATTTCTTGAGATTTCGATGGGTTTCGGGAATTGACAATGCACCCAGTCGCCTCGTATAAGCCCCTTCCGGCTTGCCGGATGCGAGGATGGCGGAACTGGTAGACGCGCTAGCTTGAGGTGCTAGTGGTTAACAGCTGTGGGGGTTCGAGTCCCCCTCCTCGCACAGAACCCCTGAGTCATTCACTTGGCCTGGGGGTTTTGCCTTTCTGCCGTGGCTCAGCCTTTCCAAAGCCTTTGTCGTTCCGGCCCACCACCGTTCGGCTTCGCTTTACCCCGGACGCCTATGGCCTTAGATTCGTTCGCATGAACGATGCAATTCGTAAACGAATCGGTTTGGCGTCGGTGCTTGCCTCGCTGTTTTCCCTGTTGGCAGCCCGGTCCGCCCTGGCTCAATCAGCGGAGGGCAAGTCGACCTCGCCTCCACCCGTCGACCGTTCAGGTTTTGAGGTGGGTGCCTTCGGCGGCGCGTATCTCTATTCAAAGTACAACGAGATCGGCCGCTACATTGACGACCGCAACGCACCGGAAAACGCGTTCACCTTTGGCTTGCGCCTGGGTTATGCCCTGAACAACACGTTGTCGATCGAGTCGGAAGGTGGCCTGGCCTTCAGCGAAGCGCGTACCGCAAAGGCCAACATTTCTCTCGCGACCTATCGCATTCAGGCTCTTGCTCACGTCATGGAAATTGGGACGGCGCGCCCCTTCGTGGTCCTGGGTTTTCAGGGATTGAGTTCCTTCGATGCGGAGAACGCCAAGATCATCTACCGTGATACCGACGGAGGTCCTTACATTGGCGTGGGCTCGAAATTCGAGCTCGCATCCAACTTCGGCCTACGCATCGATGCGCGATACAACGTCATGTCAGGCGTTCGTGGACACAACTACGCTTCGGACTTTGAGTTCCTCGGGGGACTTTATTATCGCTTCGGCGCTTCGGTGGAACCATACCCCGAGCCCGAGCCCGAGCCCGTGGCACCCGAGCCAACGCCCGAGCCCGTCGTGGTTCCGGAGTCCGATTCAGACGGAGACGGCATCGTCGATTCGCAGGACAAATGTCCGAATGAGGCCGAGGACAAAGACGGCTTCCAGGACGCTGACGGTTGCATTGACGACAACGACGGTGACGGTGTTGCGGATGGAGACGATGAATGTCCCTCCGAGGCCGGCTTGCCAGCATTGGCCGGTTGCCCGGATTCCGACAGCGACGGGATTGCGGACATCAAGGACAAATGCCCTCAAGAACCCGAGACCCGAAACGGGTTCGAGGACGACGACGGTTGCCCGGACGTCATTCCCGAGGCCGTGAAGAAGTTCACCGGTCGAATCGAAGGGATCAAGTTCAAGACGGGCTCGGACTTGATCTTGAAAGAATCCTTTCCGCTCTTGAACCGGGCAGCCGACGTTCTCATCGCCTACCTCTCGGTACGCATGGAGATCTCGGGTCACACCGACGACACGGGTAAGCGCGAGATGAACATCGATCTGTCGCGCCGTCGAGCAGAGTCGGTGCGGACTTACCTTGTCGGCAAGGGGATTGCAGCCGATCGTCTGACCGCGGTGGGATTTGGTCCCGACAAACCGCTCGTCGAAAACAAGTCGAAAAAGGGTCGGTCCGAAAACCGACGGGTTGAGTTCCAACTCTTGCACACGCCCTGAAGGACGTAAGGCAACGAACCGACCGTCGGAGCAAAGACGCATTGGCAATCCGTCGCGGGGGTGTGGCCTCGCCGCGGATCATCTTGTCGATCCAGAACTGCGCGCTTCGATCGGGGTCGAGGTTCAGGGCCGCGCGATCAAACGCAACACGGTCGACGCTGCGGGGTGGAAGATTCAGCGGACGCAATGGTACCCGGTTTCGCCAGACCCGCAGGTCGCGCAGGAAGAGCCGCCAGGACCCCCAACGGCGCCACCGAATAGAACCCCGGCCGCTTTGAGAAATCGACGACGCCGCAATCCCACGATGTATCTACTGGACTGAATCGGCACGTCGTGCGCTGAACTTGAAGGGGATCCCTACCTGCATGTCCCTGAAACTACGGGGGAAAATATTGATTTTGGCAAATTTCTGCAACGTAAGCTGGAGAACAAGCCAGGGGTCGTACATCCTGCTACCTTTACCAGTACCGTGAGCGACCGCGTCGACAGCCCGTATTCACCGTTGGCCCAGGGCCGAACGCTCGCGTCTCGGGTTCGGTTGTTGGTGGTCGATCAGGAACTCGCCTGGCGGTCCGCGGCCGCACAGGCTCTACAGGCCGAGATGGACGTGTCCGGTTGCGATACGGTTGGAGAGGCGATGACGCGCCTTGAATCAAGCCGATTCGACGTGGTGCTTCTTGGCGACGTGGGTGGCAATGACAGGTTGGATGCAGCGATAGGTCTTTTAAAGTCGGCGATGGCCCCAACCGACCAGCCACGCATCTTCGTTGCGGCTTTGCACGACACCGCCCAGGGTATGGCCGACGCCATTGATGCAGGCGCGGACCTCTATTTCGGACGAAAGCAGAATCCACATCGGCTGCGTGACACGGTTGTGGGCGGTTTGTTGCTGGTCCAGAAACGGCGCCGTCGCCGCGAGACCGAATCCACGATCGAGATTCCGATGACGGTTTCACCGCTGCGCCGTCCAGGGTCCTACTTCGTCAAGAAGTAGAGCAAGCGCGACCGGCAATGCCCAGGGTTCACGAGCGCAATTTGCTGATCCGCGAGAGTCATCTCGATACATTTGGCCACGTCAACAACGCGACCTATCTGCAAATTTTCGAGGAATCACGCTGGGATTGGATTACCGACGGTGGCTTCGGCCTGAGCGAGATTCGCGAGCGCCGCCAGGGTCCGACCATTCTCGAGATCCAGATTCGGTTCATTCGCGAGCTCACCAATCGAGAGCCGATCGTCGTTCGCACCGGAATGGGGGAAATTCGTGGAAAAATCTTCGAGATTCACCAGTCGATCTTGAAGGCAGAAAACGCAGTCGCTTGCGAAGCCGTCTTCCGCTGCGGTCTGTTTGATCTCGCTGCGCGCAAGTTGATTCTACCGACGCCTGAATGGCTGGCGGCTCTCGGGGGAGAGCCGGGTTAGTCAGCGAAGTCGTAGACACGAACCCGGTCGCAGCAAGGCTTGAACACTTCCTCGAGGAACTGCTTGTGCAGAGGATGTTCCTGATAAGCTGCCTCGGCAGCCTTATCGTCCACCTGAATCATCAGCCCGACCTGATAGGTCGAATCCACCACCGGCCGAGGACTTGCCACCATCTTTCCGATGTGGAAGCCTCGGACTCCAGGAATCGGCCCAAGGTATTTGTGCATTCCAGCAACCAGTCGTTCAGTCGCATCGGCAATTTCCGGTTTGGTCCAGAACAACACCACGTGGGTCAACATGGCGTCGAGACTAACAATCCGACCCTCGGGGCGCAATCCATCCCTTGCAGAATTGGACAGTGCGCCGCGACCTGCGATCCTGATGGGACACATGGCCCCTCCGGTTTCACGCCTTTCCCGAGCGGCACTGGTGCTGGTGCTGTATCTCGGCCTGGGATCCGCCGGTGTGGTTTGGTCCGCGTTGCGGGGGCATCCCTTCTTTTGGCGACTGCCCGACCATCCATCGCCCAATCCGTGGATGGGGGCAGTGGTCGGCGTCGCAATGGGTCTCGGGATCGTTTTTGTGTCACGTTTAGCTGCCCATCGTTTCGAGTGGGCCCGGTCGCTGCATCGCGATCTTCGTGCGCGCCTTGGTCCGTTGCCGGACTCCGAGATTCTCATCCTCGCCGGCGCGTCGTCGGTTGGCGAGGAAGTCTTCTTTCGCGGTGCCATGCTTCCGGCCTGGGGTTTGGCTATCTCCAGCATCGTGTTTTCCTTGCTGCACATTGGACCGCGTCTGCGTTACTTGCCCTGGACCCTGTCAGCCTTCGGGGCCGGTATGATGTTTGGACAACTCTTTGCCTGGTCCGGTGATCTGACCGGCCCCGTGTTGGCGCACTTCGCGGTGAATTTTCTCAACTTTCGTCACCTGAGGGACTACGACTTGCGATGATCAGATACCCTGTTTCTCGTTTTGTCCGTGCGGCAATGAGGGTCGGCCTTGTGTCCCTGACCGTAAACGCAGCACACGCAGAAGACGAGCTGTCGGCGCGCGATCGCCTGAGTTCACTGTATTCCTCCGAGTTTCGTTTCTCGAAGGATGGTGTTCCCATCGTTCCCGTCGCCGTGGCGGATGGATTGAACTCCGTCACCATTCGCGGTGGTCCCGGTCTGGCATTGTTGCCCGACGGTGAGGGTGGCCCCGAAGTGTTGGCCGATACCGAGTGGACCATTCGTGCCACACAGACGACCCCCGCCCGGTTGCAGCACTGGGCGATCGTGTGGCGAGGCAAAACAGGGCAGGGCAAGGAGGCTCAGCAGACAATCGAGACTTGGAAGGGTCTGGGTGAGAAACCCCGTGTGTTTGATACCGGAACCTTGTTTGCAGTCGCTGGCAAGGTCCTCGATCGTCGCGAGGTACTGGTGGTGGTGGGTCCCTATCCAAGTTTTGCGGATGCCGATGCGGGTTACGCCAAGCTGCAAAAGCGCATGAAGTTCGGCGTTCGCGGCGTGCATACCGAGCTTGTCGAGCGGCCGCACGGCATGCTGGAGGCGATCGGAAGCAAGACTGCAACACGGATTCGCAACGAAGGGGTGTTGTGGTTCTTGCCCGGCAACGATGCCGCGATCGAGATCGAGGGAAGTGACGGGAAAGACAAAAGCCGCGGATCGTATTACGGCAAGCTTTACGTGACGCTCGATCGGCGTGGAAAGCTCGCCGTCGTGAACGCCTTGCCTGCGGAGCGCTTGCTGGCCGGACTCGTCCCGGCGGAGATCTTCCCCCGTGCGCCCATGGAGGCGCTCAAATCGCAGGCGATTGCTGCTCGCGGCCACTTGCTGTCCAAGATCGGCCACCGCCATCATGGTGATCCCTTCCGCTTGTGCGCACGCACGCACTGTCAGGTTTATGGTGGGGCGGGCAAAGAACATCCGCGTACCACGGAAGCCGTCATGGCGACGCGGGGTGAACTGTTGTTCATCGACAGCAATGCCGACCTCGTGGACACAGTCTATTCGGCGAGCTGTGGTGGACATACCGAGGACAACGATCGCATCTGGCCATCAATGGCGCCGTCCCCCGAATTGCGTGGGCACTTCGATCTCGCCACGATTGGAAAATCGCCGACACCGACACTGCCGACGCCTGGCAGCTCGGAATCGGCCGTGCGCGCTTTTATTCTTTCGCCGCCAAAAACCTGGGATTCCGTCGCATCAATAGGTGCCGACGATCGGGTTCGCTGGACGGCAACCCGTTCGGCCGCCGAGATCGCCGAGGCGCTCAAACCCTACAAACTTGGTACGCTCAAGGCCATTGATGTTCTTTCACGGGGCGTTTCCGGACGGGCGCTGTTGATTCGCATCGTCGGCGAAACCGGTGAAACCACTGTGGAAGGCGAACTCAAGATCCGACAGCTATTCGGTGGTCTGCGCAGCTCGATGTTCATCGTCGACGTGAAAGCCGGTGGGGCGATCTTCACGGGTGGAGGCTTTGGCCACGGGGTAGGCATGTGTCAGACGGGCAGCATTGGCATGGCCGACAACGGCAGGACGTACCGGGATATTCTCAAGCACTACTATCCAGGTAGTAGAATCTTGAAGCTGTGGTAGCGGCGCGCGATTAGCCAAACGTGACCGGCGCATCGGTGCTGGCAACGATGGTCTCGTGCGTGACGGTGTCCGGTTTTTGAATGCACACGAACGTGTTGCCGGTGGGCACGAAGACCCCTAGTTCGGTGATAACCCGTGATACGCATCGAAGCGCCGTCACGGGCAAGGTCAGCTCCCGCCGCAGTTTGCTGGTGCCGTCCTTGGCATTATGCGTTTGCAAGACAATCAGACGCCGGGCTCCCGCGGCCAGATCCATCGCGCCTCCCATGCCCGTCACCATCTTGCCCGGCACCGCCCAGTTGGCCAGATCACCGCGTGTGTTGACCTCGAGGCCGCCGAGGATCGCGAGATCGACATGTCCCCCGCGCAGCATGGCGAAGGACTGCGCCGAATCAAAAACGCTGCCTCCCGGCAGGAGGGTCACCGTCTGCTTGCCCGCATTGATAATCTGGGGATCGACCTCGTCGTCGTATGGGAATGGGCCCATTCCAAGCAGTCCGTTTTCGGATTGAAACGTAACACGAATACTCGGCGCAACGTGGTTGGCAACCAGGGTCGGCATTCCGATTCCCAGATTCACCACCATGCCGTCGCGGATCTCGGCCGCCGCTTGCTGTACCATTTCCTCCCTGGACCAGCTCATGGCGTTGGATCTCCCTGCCGGGGGCGCGTCGTTCGGTGCTCGATGAAGTTATCGTGTTTCGTATACTCGAAGATGCAATCGACATAGATTCCGGGCAAGTGGATGTCGTCCGCATCCAGTTCGCCACGTCCCACCAGGCGATCCACCTCGGCGATGGTGAAATCAGCAGCCGTTGCCACGAGCGGGTTAAAGTTCCGGGACGTGCGATAAAAGCGAAGGTTTCCGTCCGGATCGCCGACCGCGGCACGAACGATGGCGAGATCGGCCCGCAGCGGTTTTTCGAGCAAATAGGTTTTGCCATCAAGCTCGTGCGTTTCTTTTCCGTTGGCGACAAGGGTACCGACACCCGTCGGCGTCAAGAATCCACCAATTCCAGCACCCCCTGCGCGGATGCGTTCGGCGAGAGTGCCCTGTGGCGACAGTTCCACCGCGATTTCACCGGAAAGGTATTGCGCTTCGAGGTCAGGATTGCCTCCGATATAGCTACAGATCACCTGTGCCACCTGCCGTTGTTGCAACAGGATGGCAAGCCCCTTGCCCTGATTGCCACAGTTGTTGCTGATGATCGTCAACCCTTTGGGCTTCAGGCGTGCGATCTCGGCGATGCACTGTTCGGCGTTGCCCGAGAGGCCGAAACCGCCCGCCATGATGCGCGCGCCGTCTTTGAGTCCACCCGGAATGGCCGCGAAGGCGGCCGTCACGTCCGCAACGACCTTGTCGGTTGGGTTCATGGCGTCCTCCAGGTTGCATCCAGACACCGTGCTACAATTGCCAGGCCCTGTGCCAGCTCATCCCGGGCAATGCAAAGGGGCGGGGCGATGAACAGTTGATGATCGCGCTTGTGCATGTGGATGCGCGCCTCCTGAAGCGATCGAGCAAGGGCTTTCATGCGGGCGGCCGTTGCGGTTGTGTCGCCCTCCGGCTCGAACAGGTCAACGGCCCATAGCAGGCCTTTTCCCCGCACGTTGCGAACGAAAGGCCGCGCTGCCGCCAAACTATCAAGCATCGGTGCAAGCCACGTTCCGGCCTCGGCGGCCCGGGGAATGAGGTTCTCCTTGCGGTAGGTCTCAATGGCAGCTGCAATCGCAGCACAGGTCAGCGGATGAGCATAGCCAGTCAGACCGCAGGATAACAGCTTGTCATCAAAGTGATGCGCAAGCGTTGGTGACACGACCACCGCGGCGCCGGGGGCGTACCCTCCGGTGAGGGCTTTGCCGCAGGTCAACAGATCCGGTGTCACCCCGTCGTGATCGATCGCGAACCAGGCTCCGGTTCGACCAAACCCCGAAAGAATCTCGTCGGCGATGAGTAAGATTCCGTGGCGCGTGCACAGTTCACGAACACGTTTGAAGTAGCCTTCGGGTGGGATGAAAACCCCATTGGCACCCACGATGCCTTCGAGCAATACAGCCGCGATGGTTTCAGCTCCCTCGCGTTCGATGATGCTTTCAAGATCGCCGTCGCAGGGTGATGCGGAATAGGGATCATCCCATGCGATGCCCATCCCGTTGCTGGGCTCAAAGGGAATGCGCCTCGGATCGCCCGACAGGGCCAACATTGCAAGCGTTGCCCCGTGATAGCTCTTTGAGCGGTGTATGATCTTGCGTCGGCCCGTGTAGAGCAGGGCCATCTTCACGGCATTTTCGTTGGCCTCTGCTCCCGACAAACAAAAGAAGACCTTGCCATTGCGCAGTCCAGTCGGGGCGACCTCTAGCAAGCTGCGGGCGGCTCGCAGCTTGTCGTCGAAGAGTGAGGAAGGTTGCACCAACAACCCCCTGCTCGCGGCCAGGGTCATCGCGGCGGTCATGCCCGAATGTCCGTGTCCCAGGTTGGCGTTCCACACCATGCTACCGAAGTCGAGCCAGCGTGCCCCATCGTCGGTCATGAAATGCACCCCACGCCCACCCGTGATCCACTGGGGAACGGCGTCTTTTTGCGCCGTCCAGGTGAACAGCACCGGTGAATCAAGGGGATTGATGGGAAGCGCCATGCTCAGGATGCCTTGACGACGGAACAGAAAACATCGGCAATCCAGTCGGCCTGAACGGAGCTCAGGATGAGCGGTGGTGAGATTCGGATACACCGTTCACCGCAACCGAGCACGAGCAGTCCCCGTTTGTAACACGTTTCCGCGATGGCGTCCGCACGGGCTCCGGAGTCGAACTCGACGCCGATCATCAGCCCCAGACCGCGCACCTCGCGCACCTGAGGCAGTCTCGCGAGCTCGGATTGTAATCGAACCTGTAGGTAAGAGCCGACGTGCTTGCAGTTGTCGAGCAGGTTGTGTTCCAGCAGATCGAGCGTCGACAACGCTGCGGCGATCGCAACTGGATTGCCGCCACAGGTCGATCCATGGGTTCCGTGACCCCAGGTCATGGTCGGCGTTCTGGCCAGCATCGCCCCGATGGGCATCCCCGAGCCGAGGCCCTTGGCCAGCGTGAAGATGTCCGGTACCACGCCGAAGTGTTCTGCCGCGAACATGGTTCCGGTGCGTCCCATGCCCGTCTGAACCTCGTCGAATACCAACAAGATCCCGTGTTGATCACAAAGCGCGCGCAATCCTTTCAGGAACGAAACGTCGGGCACGATGTATCCGCCTTCCCCCAGCACGGGTTCGACAACAATGGCAGCCACGTCGTCCGGCGCGACGGTGTGTCCAAACAGTTGTTCGACAATGCTCGCGACTGAACCGTAGTCCGCGTGATGCACGCCGGGTAAAAGCGGTCCGAACCGCCGCCGGTACTTGGTCTTGCTCGCGGTCAACGACAAAGACCCCATCGATCGACCATGAAATCCACCACGAAACGCGATGAGCTGTGACCGGCCGGTGTGGTGTCGCGCAAGTTTGATGGCGGCTTCAACCGCTTCGGTGCCGCTGTTTGTCAGAAAGGCCTGCCAGCGCGGGGCCGGATCGCTCACGTCCCTGCCCACTTTCGCCTCAAGTGCGCGGGCATGTTGTTCCAGGCGGCGGCACAGCTGTCCGTACCCGGGATAGTGAAAGTCGGTGCCGCAGATGTGGATCAAAGTGGCCGCCTGTTTCGAGATGGCCTCGACCAGCTCGGGATGGGCGTGTCCGGTGCAGGCGGCCGCAACGCCTGCCTGCGCGTCCAGAAACACGTTCCCGTCAACGTCTTCCACCATGCACCCCGCTGCGCGCGCAACCATCAAGGGATAAACGTGGATGAGCGAGGGCGATTGAAATCCAAGGTTTTCCTGAATCTGTGCCGTACCGATGGGGCCCGGGATAGCGGTTTTTAGCTGGATTCCACTCCGAGCGAGTTCATCGTAGGTGTTCAACCGATCCTCCTTGTTGTTGTTCAGGACACGACGGTCCGACTTTGTTCGCGCATGTAACACGGCAGGGTATGGTGTCCTCCGATATTTTTCCCGGTCGAACCGCTGCCTTTCCAACCACCAAACGGTTGCACACCTGGCCAGGCTCCTGTGGTCGCTCCGGACGCGCGGTTCACGTAGACGACGCCCGCCTCGATCTGGTCGAGGAACTGTTCTACCTCGGACGGGTCGCGGCTGAAGATGCCGGCGGTGAGCCCAAGATGTGTGTCGTTTGCCCGGCGAAGAGCCTCTTGCAATGAATCGACCGCGGACAGGTGCACGATGGGCAAGAACAACTCGTCCTTGACGAGCGGATGGGTTTCGGGCAGACCCGTCAGCAACGTTGGCTCTACATAGAATCCGTGTTCGAACGCACCGTCCTTGATCACCGCTCCGCCGGTGTGGATGGCATTTGCGCTGCGCGCCGTGTTGACATAACGCTGGTAATCCGCAAAACCTCCTGGCGTTGCAACCGGTCCGACGTAGGTGTCGCGTTCCAGCGGATTTCCGATCGCGGTTTTCTTGAAAAGCTCGGTGAGGCGTTCCCGCATTTCATCGTGGTGCTCACGCGCCACATACACGCGCGAACAGGCCGAACACTTGTGCCCATTCATGCCGACCGATGAGCGATAAATTCCGGTGGCTGCTTTTTCCAGATCGGCGTTCGCCGTCACGATGGCCGGATTTTTGCCGCCCATTTCAACGATGCACGGTCTTGGATATTGCACCGAGAAATTTTGATAAAGCTGTCGAAAGCCGACCTCGAAGGATCCGGTGAAGGTTGCGCCCGCTATCTCGGGACGCGACAGCATGCGACCGGCGAGTTCGCCCGGTGCGTACAGCAGGGAAAGCGTGCCCTCCGGTAACCCTGCCTCGAAAAATATCTCTGCAACCAACGCCGCCGTCACCGGGGTGTCAGACGCCGGCTTCGCGACGACCGTGTTGCCCGTCACAAGTGCGGCCGCAATCGGCGCGGCAAGCAGGGCCGACGGAAAATTCCAGGGCGCGATCACGCCCCAGACCCCGTACGGTCGCATCACGCTGGTGTTCGTGTCGGAGCGCGCCATCGTACCCATGCGGTGTGTGAAACCATCGTTGTCGAGCATCTGTTGAGCGTAGTAGTCGAACAGGTCGGCGGTCTCCTCGATCTCGCCAAGGGCCTCCAGCCAGTTTTTTCCCATCTCGTAGATCATCCACGTCGCCAGCTCGAAGCGGCGCAGACGTGTAAGCTCGGCCGCACGTCGTAAAATGTCTGTTCGTTTTTCAATCGACGTCTGTCGCCAAGATGGAAAAGCTTTTTGCGCAAGCGAAATCGCATCAACGAAATCTTTTTCTTCGGCGCGCGCCGTTGTCGCAACAACGATGCGCTGATCAATCGGACTTTTCTTGACGGACGATCGCGACGTTTCGCGTGGAACACCACCTATCGACGACAAACAACGACGTCCAAGTTGGCGGGAAACCAGCGGAATCGCCTGTGCGAAACCCGAAACAACAGCAGGATCATTGGGCGACGCGGTTACGTAGGTTACCTTGTCAATCCTCCCCATACGTCAATCGTAAGCCTGCCCGGCGCGCGCGGCAAGTTCGTGTTTTCGTCTTCGCAACATGATCGACTCCACAACGTTTCGTATGGGTCAGCACAGAACGAAGATTGAGGAAAAACGTCAACATCATTGAAAAAAATGTTGACGACGTTTCTCGTTTTTTTCACCGTTGACACTGAGGTCAGCCTTACCTAGATTCTGCGACCCTGTTGCGGCAGGCTCGGTTCAACAACGCACGGATAGAGCAAGAATGACCAAGGCAGAATTGATTGAGAAGGTGGCGTCGCGGAAGGATCTTCCTCGTGGACTTACGAAGAAGGCGGTTGGACAAATCCTGGATTTGGCATTTCTGGAAATTGGCGATTACTTTATCCAGGCGAAGATTGGGCGATTGCCCGCGCGTCTGTCGTACCCACGCTTTGGTACCTTCGCCAAGCGCAAGAAGAGCCAACGGATCGTGCGCAACCCCTCAACGGGTGAGCCGATCGTGATTCCTTCACAGTCGACCGTAACTTTTACACCGAGTCAGGATTTGAAGTCGCTTATGAACGAGAGGGCTTTTATGAACGAGCCGCTCCCGGCCAAGCGCGCGCGCTAGGCTGATTTTCCGAATTGTTTTGTACGGACCCGGGGTGTGCGGTTTATCCACGGAGATGACACCGGCGGGCTGGCAGTCGTGCGGTCGTTTTCCTACAATCCCTGGCATGACTCGATTTCTGCTTCCGATGTTCGTGCTGCTCGCGATGGTGGGCGCTTCCCGGGCGTTTGCTCGCCCGACGGAACTGATCCTGATTCACGTCGGTGAAGAAAACGTGGATGTCACGGCCGCCAACCTGGCGTCGTTCGGCAGGCTGTTGGATGTGCGGCAAAAGAACAAACCTGGCACCACGACGACCCGTCTTTTCACCGACATTGCGGTGGCGGAAGAACACATCTACAAAAAACGCCCTGCACTGGCTCTTTTGCCGCCCTACGAGTTTGCGCGTTTGGCGAAGCCGGGCGCCATGGAACCGGTTGGGATCGGTTTGGACGTGAAGGGGTCGGAAACGTATTACTGGGCAGTGGCTCGCAGGGACGCTCGCCTTGACATCAACCTGCAACGTCGGCGTGGCTTGCGCCTGGCCTTGCCCAAAGGCTTCGATGTGCAGTGGGTGACGGTACTGATGGATGGCCTCGTCAGCGCCGAGACGCATTTCCAAATTGTGACGGTGCCCGATTCGAAGAGCGCGATCGCCGCAGTGACCGATAAAAGGGCTGACATCACCTTCGTCGATGCCGCGAAACATGAAGAGCTGATGCCGCGCTTTCGCAAGGACGCAAAAGATTTGGAGGATGTCTATCAGTCGCCCGAACTTCCGCTGATGACCCTTGTGACTTTCAAGAATGCGCTCAAAAAGAAAGAGCGGGATAAATTCCTCGCCGTGATTGATTCGATTTGTTCAGGCGCGGCGATTGACCTTTGTGCACGCCTCGGGTTCCTCGATATCCGATTGGGTCTGATGCGAATCCACCCGCATCTGGCGTACAAGTACCATCATTACAAGTAGAAAACGCCATGCAGAACGCGCTCCTTATCGTTCACGTACAGGTTCACGTTAAACCCGATCGTGTCGAGGCCTTTATCACCGCGACCAGGCAAAATGCATCTGCCAGTGTTCTTGAGCCGGGAATCGCCCGTTTCGACGTGATTCAGAACCGCGAGGACGTCACCCGTTTCGTTTTGGTCGAAGTCTACAAAACTGCCGATGCGCCGGCGGCACACAAGGAAACCGCCCACTACGCCACCTGGCGCGATACGGTGGCGGACATGATGGCTTCGCCGCGACAGTCGACGAAATACCTCAACCACTTCCCTGACGACGCGGCCTGGTAATGGGTCTCATGCCGTTCGAGTTCGCCAGTGCCGGACGCATTGTTTTTGGTGCGGGCGTCCTGTCGAAGGTCCCGACGCTGGTTCGAGCGCTGGCAGTTGAACGGTTGCTCCTCGTCACGGGCCGTTCGCCGGAACGATCGCGCGCCCTGGGTCGATCCCTCGAAGCCGCCGGGATCACGGTCGAGCGTTTTGCCGTCGAGGGTGAGCCTACCGTCCCCATGGTTCGCCTTGCACTCGAGCAGGCGCTCGCCTCGCGCTGTGATGGCGTTTTGGCGTTTGGTGGCGGCAGTGCGGTCGATGCGGGTAAAGCGATCGCGGCGTTGCTCGCCAATGGTGGCGATCCCATGGATTACATCGAGGTCGTGGGCCGCGGGCAGGTGTTAAAGGCGCGCTCGGTGCCAACCATCGCCGTTCCGACCACGGCGGGGACGGGCAGCGAGGTGACGAAGAATGCCGTGCTCGGCGTGCCCGAGGCCGGCATCAAGGCCAGCTTGCGGAGCGTCGGCATGTTGCCAACGGTGGCCGTTGTGGATCCCGAGCTGTTGGCGGGAACGCCGGCCGACGTGATTGCGGCCTGCGGTCTGGATGCGCTGTCGCAACTCATCGAGCCCTTTGTTTCGACGGCGGCCAATCCGGTGACGGATGCGCTGGCCCGCACGGGCATTGCGGCTTCAGCTCGATCGCTTGACCGCGTTTTTGCTGGCGCAGGCACGGCCGAATCGCGAGCGGATCTCGCGCTGGCCAGTGTGCTTGGCGGCCTTTGTTTGGCCAATGCGGGCCTGGGGGCGGTTCATGGTTTCGCGGCTCCCATTGGGGGCATGTTTGATGCGCCCCATGGTGCCGTCTGCGCGGCTTTGTTGCCTGCTGTGATGGCGGCCAACCACGCAGCGCTGCAGGCGAGGGCTCCGAACGATCCGCTCCTGCAACGTTTTCGAGAGGTCGCGGTGATGCTGACCGGCAGTGCAGAGGCCTCGGCCGCCGATGGTGTGGCGTGGGTGACTGCGCTCTGTAAGCGGCTTTCGCTGCCCGGACTTGCACGATACGGCATCACGTCAGCCCATTTTTCTGAACTCGTCGCGCGTGGAAAAAATGCGAGCAGTATGAAAAAGAATCCGATCGTCCTATCAGACGAGGAGCTGCACGCGATCCTCGCCGGTTCTATGTGATACGAATTAATCGTAGTACCCATCGAGAAACCAGCCTCCGCTTTGTCGGTCCTGGTGCATCCGGTAGATGGCCCCATCCGAGGCGTGGACGTCCCAGTAGTCGCGGTGGTAGGCCTCGTCTTGCCACCACGCCCCGCTTGCCCGGAATGGGCCCGCTGCCACCAGAACCCGGGCCACGAGGCGCTCTCCCCGCAGGGCCGTCGGTCCACCTTGTCCCATCAGGACTTCCAGCGGCTGCGGTGGGCGGTAGCGTCGGATGCTTCCCGGCAAGGTTGCCTCTTCGGTCGGCGGGGAGGGTGACACGGTTGCGGCGACGTTCTTCCAAGGGATCACGGCGATTTGTTCTTCCCGCAGATCATCCGGCGCTGTCGGTGCACCCACGTTCTCGATCCCAACCAGGGCTTGCAGCTTCGCCAGCGTGGCAGCCATGCGCTCGGGTGCAGGCCCCGGCGGTCGCAAAAAATCAAGCTGAGCAGGGCGAACCCGCGCAGGCAGCATCAAGAGTTCGGCTCCGGTCACCCCGGCCTCGGGTGGACGTCGCGCCAGATCCAGACGCAAAAGTTCCAGCAAGGTAGAGGTCTGTCGGCAGGGCGCGCCCAGGGGAACCTCCCGGATGTCGTATCCACGCGGATCGAGCGACAGGCGCAGCGTCAAGCTTGCGCAGGCAAGCCCGCGGCAAGCCAGGCGAGCGAGCGCCCGATCGATGAGCCCACGTAATACGAATGCCAGCGGTTCCAGGGTGTCGATGGCATAGTCGAGCTCGGTGGCCTCCAGGATCGCGTCGGCCGGCGGCTGGGGCGCAAAGGGTTCATCGCCATTGCCAGCGGCCAGACGATGGGCTGCCGTTCCCGATGGGCCGAGGCGCAGTCCCACCTCGGCTTCAGGCAAGCGGGCCAGTTGTCCCAGGGTGCGAATACCCCATCGCGACAGTCGTTCGACAAATGCTTCGTCGAAACCCTGAGAAAGCTGTAACAGGACGTGAATCGAAAGCCCCGCGAGTTGTGCGGCGGCGCTGGTTTGCGCTGCGGGCAAAGACGTCCGGGCGCCTGCGCGGGTCGCCAGCCTGGCCAACCCCTTGCTGCTGGCCAGGCCAACCCGCACCGCCAGGCCCAGTTGCAACGCCCGCCGGGAGATGGCCTCCATGATCGCCGATTCGCTTGGGTAGAGCGCACCCAGATCGCCCACCTCAAAAAACACCCGCTCGGACTCATTGTCAATGCGGGGCGCAAAGGCCAATCCCAGATCTTGTAGTGCTGCCTGTGCTGCGCTTGTATCTGCCTCGGATTGCGCCAAAATCCGCAGCGCTTCTCCCTGTGTATTGCCAAGGCTGCGCGCCTGCGCCACGGTCAAGCCCGGCCGGATGCCCATGCGCCGTGCGGCGGTGGTCAGGTGCACGATGCGCGCCCGATCGGTCTTGCCCGAGGCCAACACCGCCGGCGCGTTGCGGGCCTGCCACAGATCCGGATCTCGACGCAAAATGGCCTGGAGCCCCAGCTGGGGCGCATGGGCACACGCGATCCGCTGGCTCATCGCCGCTCCAGGGAAAGCAAGGCACTGCCATTGGCAGGCCGCTTGCCGCCATCGATCCGTTGTAGATCTGCCCGGGTTTGCAGTCCGGTCAGCAATCCGCGGATGTGGCCGGGGCGTTTTTCAAAGTTGGGCCGGGCCGGTGACAGCGACACGGCCGTGTGACCGTGTACCCCCGGTAAGCGCCAGTTCGACGACAGGAGCAAGGCCGTGTTTTGCCTTGCAGTCATACGTTTTATCCGCACCGCCGTGGCGTCGCCCATTCGGATGTGGCTGTCTCCGGCATCCAGCACCGCGAGTCCAAACCCGCCGGCCTCCAGTACCAGCGCCGCCGCGGCAAGGGCCTGTTCGGGTTGGCACCGAATCCACAACAATGAGGGTAGGGGTTGTGCGCGCAAGGCCTCGGCGTCCAGACCGCCCCCAACATCAACAAGGGCGGTGGCTTCGCCTGCTGCCAGGGCCTGAACCAGTGTCGCCATGACCACGGCGGTACGGCCGCTTGAGCGCGCACCCGAAAGCTCGCTGCAGGCACCCCTTGGCCACCCGCCCTGCAACAGCGCATCGAGTGCGGGGATCCCACTTTTTAGCTGACCCCGCGCTTCGCGCCGCTCGATCGCCTGCGCCGAAGTGAGCCGCTGCATCAGCGGATGTTCGGACAGGGCGGCCAGATCGATCACGGGAGGCATCGGACTTCCCATGATACTTCAGATAACTGAACATATGATCAGTTATCGATTCCGTCGAGAGCTTCTACGTCACTATGGAGCGCTGTAGACGCAAGCTACCTGGGCACGCAGGCGCCGAAGGTCGTCAGCGTGGGCGAGGTCAAGTTCTCGCAGCTGCGGTTGGCGGAGCAGTCGGTTGGCGTGTCGTGTCGACATACCGGTCGACAGTGTGTCCCCGCACCCATCGTGATGCACAACAATCCTGGCCCGCAATTGGCGGAGGTCTGACAGGTATCGCCATCCATCCCCGTTCGTTTTGCGCCTACGCAGTCGCAATCCACCACCTCGCCCGGGAACACGAAACAATTCAGTCCTGCTGCACAGCCCGTCTGGGCGCTGCCCCGCGGATCACAGGGTTGCGAACAAATGCGATGTCCGCTGCCATTCGGGGAACCGTCGCACTGGATCTCGGTCAAACAGGTTGCGCCGTTGCCGCCACACTCTGGATTCGTCGCACAGTACTGTCGGCAAACCTTCACGCCGCAGGCCTCGACAAAACACTGGCTTCCGACCGCGCAGTCCGAATCGTCTTCGCAGACCGAACCGGGCACACCGGTTCCCGCAGGCGTGCATTGTGTGGCGGCCCCCTCAGCCATGCAAGAGAACGCGCAGGTGGCCTGCGCGCCACAACCCTTGGCTCCCTCGGGCGAGCAGGCAATTGCGCCGCTGTCGGGATTGGGCCGCGCATCGGTTGCTCCGGCATCAGCCATGCCGCCGTCCCCAATGGGCGAGTCGGGCGGAAGCGCACCGGGAACGATGACCACCCCCACTCGAACGGCTTCACCGCGTGAAATCTTCGCCTGAGTCGAACCGTACCCCCGAATCGCTCCGGTGCCATCCAGTGCTGATACCCCGATCATCACTGTGCCCGTCAGCTTGTCGGGAAAACTCGCTGAAAAGGTAACGGGAACCGTTTCGGAAAGCGAAAGCGCCGTGCCACCCGTGGCAAAACCAGCATCGCCCGAGGCCAGCCTGGGATAGTAAAGTCGGTCTCCGGCGATGCCACTTTGCAAGTCCACCCGGAACCGCATCACGCCCGTCAGCGAACTGCCCACAGGTGTTGTGGCCGACACGACCAAATAGGAGGGATCGTTGGAACAGGCGATCAAAACCAGTGCACCCAAAAGGCCCGTGAGCGTTGTGATTCGCGCCATTACTGGAACGCCTTCATGTTTCCAAGCGTCGTATTCGGCGCATCGTTCGACGGTGCCGACAAGAGCACGGTGGCCGTGACCGCAATCGCAACCGCGGCGATGCTCGCCCAAATCCACCAGTCCTGACGTTGAGATGTGGATGGGGACTGCGTGGCGCGTCCCTTGTCGAGATCCACGTCATGGGTGGAAATCAGAGGTAAAGGAACGGGGGGCAGGGTGGGAACCAGAGGCTTTGGTTCAAACGCCACGATGGAGCGTTGTTCCTCCGCACCCGATTCGGCCCGTGCCGAACCAACTGATAGGAAGCAGGCGAGCGCGATAAACGCACTCGCCGCGAAGCAATGGTGCCTTGATTTCAGTTG
>JAWXBF010000160.1:0-44313 GCA_034439895.1 Deltaproteobacteria bacterium | reverse complement strand
TTCGGTGTGACCGTCCAGGCCAAGGACGGCTCGAAGGTGTCGATTCCCACCTTTCGTGTCACGACATCGCTACGCTTGGAATCGAAACAATGGTCCGATGAAGCCAGTGGTTTGAGGTCTATGATGTCCTGCGCGGTTGCGTTGTTGTTGTCGCAGACCTCGTCGAGGTTCTTGGTGTACGCAAGCCCGAGCGTCAGGTTGCGTTCCATGAAATCGCCACGGGCTGCGGCCAGGATGGTATTGGATTTGTAATCCTTCTCCCACCCGTGGCTGTATCCGGCCGAAAGGCCAATGTCCGTCATGTTCCAGCCGAGGCTTCCCCCTGCTGCCTGCCGAAAATCATCGAACTTCGTCGCCGATGAAATCGCATCCACCGCCGCACTTTGCACCCGTTGCGTCGCGCCGCTGACCATGTCGATTTCGTAGTTCGCGCCAATGCTGAACGCATCGCCAAGTGTCGCCCTTACGTCGGTCTGCGGGTGATAGACGGTGATCCCGGCGTTTTTGCTCAGCTTCGACGGTTCGCGAAAGATGGTAAACCTCGACTCGACCTCCACGCCGTTGGCGTTCGCGGCAGACAGGCCCGTCAGGACCACCGACACAAGCGCGGTGGCAGCCAGCAGTTGTTGGCGGGTGACTAATTGCAACCGCAACCTCCGCCCACGGTACCCATTCCGCCAATGGCGCCTTCTCGACTGACAAGAACGTGATTCTGAGCGGCGCGCTCCTGGCCCTCGGCATCGATGCGCATGATCCGATCGGCCAGATACTCGCGCTGGTGCGGTTTCACCCGAAACGCCCGACTGCAACCCGAGGACAAGATTGCGGCACCGACGAGCACCACGAGAGCCATCGCGCGAGCTAGCATAACTCCCCTTTTCCGCTCAGAAATAAATTGCAAGTCCACCGGTATACTCCTGCAGTTCCTGAACATTGTTGGCGTCAAAGAGTGTGTAGTTGCGAAAATCGAGACGCAGTGTGATGCGTTTCTTGAAAAAAATGAGCAATCCGCCACCGGCCGACGCCGTCGCCAGGTTGGCTGCATCACCCGCATATTGATCAACCTTCGGACGAGCCAGGGTTCCGCCGCCCCCAAGCGCAAAGAAGAGCGTCACGGGCGACTTCGGCCAGACGATGAGGTTGGCGGACGATCCGTAATACACAACATCGACCTGCTCGTCGACGGATTCGCCGATATAGCCTTCGATGGAGAGGTGCGGGGCCAACATGACCGATGGGCGAAAAATAACCGCCGCCTCACCTCCCATGAATCCCGCAGAAAATGCCAGGCCGACGTCGGCATTCTCAAGCGGCGGTGGCGAAAAGATCGCATCGGCCACCCGCGCGAAAAACCCCGGCTGCGCCTGCACCGTGGGATCAACGTTCAGCGCCAACACCTGATCACCCAGGATCCAACCATAGGTGCCATCGGGTAGGTGTACCTGAAACCAGTAGTCACGATTGGCGCGCGCGACCGCAGTCATCGTTTCGCCGCGCGGCGCGACGTGAATCGCGCGATAAGAAAAGCCGGGACCGGTCCGGACTTCGGCGCTTTCCGCGATCACGCGCACGACCCCCCATGGTTGCGCTGTATTCGGCTCGTCATCGGCCTGCGCTGAAAGAGCCGGAACCAAAAGCAGCAACGCGGACAGGAAGAAGAGCCTGAACGTCACTTGGGCGTCACCCACTGCAACACCAGTTGCACCTCCGGACCGTTCGGATCGATGAGCTTGCCACCACCGTGCGTACGACGGCCATCGGGACGGCTCACCAGATCGCTTTCGAGCACGCTCGCGCATTGCATCTGGTTGGTGACCGACTTGTATACGGCCTCCCAGTCCATCGCGAACGGCAATGTAGGAGCCGACGTGGGACGAATCAAGATCATCTGCCGACCGCTTGAGGCATCGTGACAACGCGCGTCGGTGCAACGCTTGCCACCAAAATCCTTGTCGAGAAATTGCGGCCAAATGCGTTCCGCGAAAAAAGCGCGATCCGGACGACATCGATTGATGCCCACGGGTTGGGTCCCCAGATCAACCGTGTCACATGCAGGCAGGCCGCCAGACACAGCGACAGCCAGGACCAGGAGTGCAAGACGGGAGGCCATACGCAGTGAGGCATTTTACGCCCGAATCGGCCTTATTGGCGCAGAAAAACGACGCGAGCCCATGCCCAGGCGGCGGCCAAACCACCGAGGGCCAGCGCGCCCATCAGCAGGTCCCAAAAACGGCCGATCGGAGGCAAGAACGTGACCAGAAGCCCAATCAGGAAACCTGCACCCAATCCATAGGCGTGCGCGGCCACGTCGACATTGCCCGAGCCTGTGCCAGTCATTGCAAACAAACCCAGGCAGGCAGCTATCACCACCATTCCGCGGCGCAAGCGGCCGATGCGATCGGTACTGGGCCTGGGTACTGCACCAAAACGCGCCCGGTGGAGACTTTGCAAACCACCCAGAACTCCGAGCGCGGCGAAGGTCCCGGTCGAGGCGCCAACCGAAACATGGGCGGACCCGTGATGAAGCGCAGTCGCGAGGTTTCCGATGCCCCCACCGAGGAGTGCCAACAAGGCCGCCGTCCCGCCCCCCAACCATCGGCCGACGGCAGACAGAAAGATCATGCCTGCGACGACGTTGCCAAACAGGTGCATCACATCGGCGTGCAACGTGAGTGCGGTGAAGGCCCGCCACCACTGCCCGCCCACAACGATGGCCTCCGCGTCGGAGCTGCCGGCCGCAAACCAGATCGACCGACCGAATCGCTCACCGGCCAAAAGAAACACCAAGCCGAGCACGAGTGCAACCACGAGCGGTGCAAAGGGGCGACCGTGATCGGGCGTGGTGACGACAGGAGCCGCAGCGGTTTCAGCCTCTTCGCGATCGCTTGTGTCGAGCGATGCGCGCGCTTTCTCGACATCCTTTTGCGCCACCAGCAACACAAAACGTGCACCCGCCGATTCGAATCGGCGGTCCTGCACGAGGTGAGGGATGGCCAGAGCAGTCAAAACCAGGGACCACCCATCCATCGAACGACGTTCGTCTGTCGTACGAATTGCTATGTCGTCCACGGGCGCGCCTCCTGCTCGGCGCGGCAAGCCCACAACTGGCGCCGAATCGCCGCGGCATCGAGACCCTCGCCAATGAAGACGATTTCGGTTCGGAAGACGGGTGTCGCGCCGTGAAAAGGGGAAAGCAGGGTTTGAGCCCCGGCACGCTCGAGGAACCAGGGTCGTTCTTCCCCTGCGAGCCGCACAAAACCCTTCATTCGCACAAGTTCCGGGCCGAAGCGCGCCAGAAAGGCTCGCAGCGGTGTTTCTACAAGCGGGACGTCATCCGCAACACTCACTGCGACCAGTTGTCCGTGTTCGTGCGCGTGATTACGATGTACTCTCACCCGGGCATTGCGGACGTCCAACATCCATGCGGCAAGTTCTGCATCGCCCTCGGGACCCGCGGGAAACGCAACACGTTCTGCCGCCGGATTCATGGATTGCAACCTGTCGTGAACCTCAGCCAGCCCCGCGGCCGATGTCCGATCCAGTTTCGACAACAAGATGCGATCGGCCTCTTGCACCTGATGCCGGGCTTCGGCGAATCGTTCGAGCTGTTGCACGCCCATTTCGGCGTCGACAACGGTTATAACCCCGGCGCTGCGAACATGCCGCCGTTCGTCCGGCAGCAGCGCTAGCCCCTCGAGAATGGCCCCTGGCTCCGCAATGCCGGTGGTTTCCAGCACCACGATGTCGGGATTTGAACGACGGGTGATCTCTCCAAGTCCTTCCCAAAGTTCTTCCTGTGTCCGCACCTCGTGACAAACGCACCCACCTGCAATTTCCACGACATCGCCGGAGCGCTCGCGCAACAACCGGGCATCGATGTCGATGCGGCCGAGTTCGTTGACAATGAACGCCACGCGCTTTGTCGGACCGCTTTGCAACACACGATTGATGGCGGACGTTTTTCCGGCCCCGAGAAATCCCGTCAACACCACAAAAGGCGTTTTCTGCCGGCGAACTTCCGCGCCATCCGCGTCCATGCCGCAAAGCTAGCACGCTCAAAAGGTGTAGCGAATATAGGCAGTCGCCGCGACGGCACCCGGCCCCGGAAACCCCGTGATTTTCACGAACGTGCCTGTAAGTCCCACCGAAAAATGCCGGGTCAACGTGTGGTAGTCCACACCGAGTCCGCCGAGGAACAAAAACTGCGTCTGCCCTTGCACCTGCAATCGACTGGTCTCGAGCAAGTTGGTCGTCAAGTAGCCAACGCCGGCTCCGCCCGTTCCGAAAATCGAAACCTGTCGAATCGGAATCGCAATTTTCAACTCGGCACTGAGTTGATAAAGCTGCAACAGCTCACCCGATTGCGGCGCGGCGCCGAAATCCGATCGGTGCGTTGATCCCAGCGCATGAAGCTGAATTGCAGCCCATCGAAAAAAATCGTAGCCAAGGCGCGCGCCCGCCGCGACGCCAAAACCAAGCGGTTTGCGGGCCGAGCCGAGGAAAAACAACGTTCCCATTTCGGCATCGGCATAGAGACCGCGCGCGAACTTGTCCGTATCGGGAAAGGGCGCGGGTGGCTCTTCGGTAATCTGTGCCTGCGCCGAACCGGACGCACAAAGAACGAAGAGCAATACCCAGCTAGACAGGAGATATTTTATACGCAACACGATTAGGTGAATTCTGGATTAAGGCATCGCCGCCATGACGGGTGGCGCAAAGACCATCGGGGTGGGTCTGAACACATCGTCATCGCCTTGCGCCAGGACGCCGCGTTCATCACGCACCCTAACAAGAAATTCTAGTCTCATGCGCTGATCCCCGCGCAACGTCACCATTAGCTTCTGCAACTGCGGCAACACCAAATTTGCCGGGACTTTCTCGAGTCCCATGTTTGAGCGATCCGAATCATGATAGAGCACGACCTGGTAGGGGCCGGACCAGCGTCCCAGTGCGTCCAGATCGAGCAACGCCTCTTCAAAGTCGTCTTCGCGAATCGTCCCCGAGACCTGACCCCGCGCGGGTACCTTGATTGGCACAGTTTTAATAAGTGAGGGGACGTACATCTCTTCTTCAACCTGAATCATCATCATCATCGCCGCCATCTGCAAGGCCATTGCGACTGCAGCGGAATCGTAGGACGTAAACTGGTTTGCGCCATCGACGAGTACCGTGGCAACCCCCGGCTTGTCAGACAAATTCGTCACCGTGTAGTCGATCGAAATCGACACACGCTCGCGATCAATCCAGGGCACCTGATATCCGAGTTCTTTGCTCCTCGTCTGCAGCGATTCCCGCTCGTTTTGAGTGGGCGCTCGGTACTTGATGTTCACCGATTCGGTCGCGTTGTAGACGTCGTTTGTCCCGATCTCGATCGTCTTGTCTGGCTCGATATAGGTGGGCGTATTGATGTCACAAGCTGCCCCCGAACACACCATCACCATGGAAAAACAAAAATGCTGTTTTCTCATCACGCACCTCCCTTGAAAAAGAACGGAAACTTCTGCACCAGTGTTGGTGCTGTGGCCTTCGGAAAAACCCAACCCTTGATTTGGCGCTGCATGCAACTGTCGACATCCTTATCGCCCATCGTGTTGCTCGCCGTCCCGACGCGATCCACCTTGCCGTCTGATTTGATCAACCAGCGCAGCTCAAGTTTGCCAGCCAGATTTGGTTTGCGCTGCAATTCCTTCTCGTAGCAATATTTGAGAGCCGCCATGTGTGATCGTACCACGCGCATGATTTGGTCTTTCGTAAGACCACCATCGGAGTCGGTTGAGCCCGCATCCACGCCCACGCTGACTTCTTTTTCTTTGCCTGTGCCCAGCCCCACTCCCCGCCGACCCGTACCACGGCCCGGGCCGAGATCGAGGCTGCCCGAGCCCTGTATTCGCCCAAATCCCGTTCCGCCACCACCGAGGCCCGTGCCCTTGTTCCCAACGCCGCCGCCACCTTGACCCACGGCGAGTTCCGCGCCCGCCAAACCCGTGATGGCCTGGTCCATGTCATTCGAATTTGCGTCGAGTAGCTTGCCGAGGCCCGAGCCGCCAGCGGCGGTGCCAAGAATCGACAAGACACCCGTTTTGGCGACCTTGTCACGAAGGATGTCTTTGTCACCCTTCGGCATGACGGTGTCTTTCTTGTCGGCATCCTTCCGGCCCAACTTGCCTTCCTTGTCCTTCATCTTTTTGGACATGGCGGCCTCTTTTTCCTGCTTCTTTTTCTCGCCCTCTTTTTTCACCTGCTGCATCTTCGGCGTCTCAATCGCCGGTGCGAGGATTTCGGCCATGCGTTCTTCGGTGAACTTCGGCGGATCGTTCACGTCGATGTTTTTTGCGATGAAGTTCAGCCCAAGCGCAAATACCCCGAGCACGAGAGACGTAATCCCCATGATCCGGAACAGGATCGGCTCTTGCTGGCGCGTACTGGGGCTTCCGATCTTTTCTGGAGGCGGAACGAACGAGAGCTGCAACCGAAGCTGGCCTGCCGGGTCGACCGCGATGACCGCAGCCTCGCCTGCAAGCAGATCGATCGAACGGTTAATCTTGCTGGCAAAGAGCTTTTTCGGTGCCGGCTCCGCAAGGATTTCGGCCACGTCCTTGCGTCCAAGCGCGCGGGTTTCGACCCAGCCGGACATCCCGGGACTGAGCGTCAGCCTGAAACCACCCCGGATTGGCGCAAGGATGCGAAAGCGTTTCGAGTTGCCAGGCAACTGGGGCGCAACAAATGTAGCACGACCGGACGGACCAACCGTGACCGAGTCGGCAGGGCCGAGAAGTTTGTGGCCAAGCAAATGCCTTTGCCAGGCATAAACAGCCTGGAGCGGATTCTGACCTGATGTTGGTGAAGGCGCGTTCATCGTATCGGTTGTCCTAGAGACCCTTTTCGTCCGCAGTTGCCTTCAATTCCTTGATGAAGGAGCGTCGATGCTCGGCCGTGGAATCAAGCTCGACGCGGACACGATTCAGAAAATACAAAAGTTGGGGCGTCTTGAGTTTGCCCTCGAGATCGAGCGCGCCGAAGGAATAGGCGCGCACCTTGCTGCCATCTTCCATCTTGACCTGCGTTCCAACGGAGCTCTTTTTTGCGCTGGATGAATTCGTCTTCCGCTTGGCAGGCGCGGCGTCGTTTTCGGCAAATGCCGGCGGAATGGCAAGGATCCAGATCCAGAACATCGAGTATCCGAGCGCGAATTTCTTGATATGGCGATTCATTGCAACATCTTCAGGCGCAACGTGGCGTCCTCTTGCTTGGGATCATCGGACGACGCAACCTTTCGGAACAGGAGCAGCTTTTCACGGGCGCTTTTCTTGTCGTCTCGGTGATCCATGTAGAGAACACCCAAATCGTATAGCGCCGGTGGGTAATCTGGCTGTAGTTCCAAAGCTTTCTCGTAGTGTTGCACGGCAAGGGCCATCTTGCCGAGTCCACGAGAAGCGACGCCAAGCGCAACGTGGACATCCGGATCCGATGCCCGCAGGGCGACGGCCTTTTTCAGTTCTTCGAGAGCCTGTTCGTATGCACCACAATCGAGGTACACCACGGCTCGATTCAGAATGGCCTCGACGTAGTTCGGATCGAGCTCGATCGCTTTCGAAAAATGGGCAAACGCTTCTTGATCGTTTTTGTCGTCGATCGACAGTAGCCCGAGGTTGTTCCAAACGTATCCCGCTTTTGGATCCAACTCGGCCGCGCGACGAAACGCGGTCTCGGCAAGTCCGCCCTTGCCTTGTTTGCGGTAGATCAACCCGAGTGCGTTGAATGCAACGGCATTGTTGCTGTTTTTCGCCAGAAGTCCGAGCACCTGGGTCAGGGCCTCGTCCATTCCGCCGGCTTCTCGCAGGGCAGACGCATACAACAGGCGGATCTCGTCATCGTTCGGATCCGCCTTTAACCAGGCAGCGAATCGCGCTTGCGCCGATTCGGGATCGCCGTTGCGCACGTATGCATTGGTAAGTCCGAGCAAGGACGATCGCGACGCAGGCTGGATCGAAAGTGCCTTGTCATACGCTTCAACCGAGTCAAGCCAGCGTCCTTGTCGAGAGGCAAGATAGCCGAGGTTGTGCCAGGCCTCGAACAGGTTTTTGTCCCGATCGACGGCCTTTTGGAAAAACTCGATTGCCTTTTCGTAATGCTTTGGGCCGCGCGCCATCGTCGCAAGCCCCTTCTCGAATAGTTGCTGTGCTTCCGGCACGACCGCAGGCACGTCTGCCGCCACGATCTTGCCGTCTTTCTGCTGCGGACCGGTGGCGCCACAGCCGAGGAACCCGCAGACAAGAAGTCCGGTACAGGCCTTCCGAATATCAATCACGACGGATCTCCTCGATGGGCATCAGGCGAAGCTCGGCTTCACCTTGCCGGGGGCCCATGCGAATCTCGACTTCGGGCGGAAAGGTGCCCGGATCCAGCTCGGCAAGAGCCTGACGCAAGCGTTTGGTGTATTCGTTGTACACGCCGATTTCAATTGCCTTCGAGTAGCCCATTCGATAGGCGTCCAGAGCCTTGTCCTCGATCACGATGACCGACTTGTCGAGTTCTTCTCGGTAAACAATCTGCTCGTCCTCGGAGAGTTGCTTCGGAACATCCGTGCCACGAATGGTCTGGGCAAAGGTCGCATAGCCACGACCGATCTGGTAGAGCGCCGCCGTTGCCCATTCGGGCACCTTGAATTCGACCACGTCGAGATAAATTTTCTTGGCGTCGTCGAGCAGATTCGCCTTGTTTTCGAGAGTCCGAGCGAGCTGTTTCGGTCCACCCGAAACGGTCACGCGTTCGTAGTCGCGAAACTTGATCTGACCCTGCAAGTAGCGTGCTTCGGCGGCGTATAGGGCCGCGATCTTGGATCCCTTTTGTTTCTTGTAGGCGCCGAGGGCTTGCTCAAGCGATTCATTGGCGCGGTTGTCGGAACGCAGGGCCATTTGAGCCCGTGCTTGCCGCACCATCGCTTCGATTGCGTGTTCATCGTTCGGATAGTTTTTTACGAATTCTCCAAAAACAACAACGGCCTGTTTATGATCCTTCTTTTCCTCCATCAGGATCCCGCGCTGGAAGGCCACATCGCGGGCGTCCGAGGATGCCCGATTGCGCTTTTCATACGCAGCATAGTGGGCTGCTGCCCTGTCGTATTGACCGAGGGACTGGCGAAGCAAGCCCGCGTTTTTCAGGGCAACCGACGAACGTTCGAATTTGGGATAGGAGTGGCTGATCTGCTCGTAGATATCGGCGGCACTCGCATAGTCCGCAACGCTTTCTTCCAGCTGGGCCGCCGTAAACAATGCCGCCGGGGCCTGCGCGGCGCCCGGGAAACGCTTGGCGATCTCTCGATAGGAATCCACCGCCGATTGCGGACGCCCGGCCTTCTCGAAGGCCGCCCCTGCGTTCAGCAAAGCGACGGGGGCGCTGGTGTGCTTCGGATACTCCTCTGCGACCAGATGAAAGCGCGTCGCCGCTTTCTCAAACTCTTTCTTCTCGACGAGTGCTTCGGCAGACTTGGTCATCGAACCGACAATGAGATTGTCCAGACGCGCTTGTTCGACCGGTGTCGCGAAGGCCTTGCTCTTTTTCAGACGACGCGCCCAGTGTTCGATGTTTTCGTAGTCGCTGGCTTCGGAGAACGAACGGAGGATGTGATCGCCGGCATCAGCCGCGAGTGGATTGTCCGGGTAACGCTCTAAGATGAGACCAAAGCGCTTTACCGCCTCGTCGTACTCGCCGTAGTCATAGAAGAACAGGCCGTTCTTGTAGATGACCGTGATGATGTCCTTGTCGTCAGGCAAGATCTCGGCGTAGAGATCGGCCGCCTCGGCGAATTTGCGATCGTCCTCGGTGACCTTGCGGTTCTTTTTGTCCGCAGAGGACTTTGGCGCCGGTGGTCGAAGACGCTCGAACGAGCCCATGGCCTGCAGGAGTGCATCCTTGTGGAACTTTCCCACCGGCTTGGTGCGCGCCACCGAAATGTAGGCGTCGCCAGCCTTGCGAAAGTCCTGCAGTTTGAAAAAGAGAATGTCGGCGCGGTAGTACGTTAGTTCGGCGGCATCGGGAGATCCCTCAAACTGCTCGAGATAGAATCCGTAGGCGTCGGCAGCCTGGGCAAACATCGCCTTGTCGACTGTCTTCGACTCTTTTTCATTGCGCTGTGCGTTCGCGTGCAGCACTTTCGCATGGGTGCGAATGAACTCGGCAGCGCGATCGCGAGCCGCCGCGACCGTCTTTGGGCGATCCTTGTTCGCCCTGGCCCAATCGCTCTTCGGGCCGTAATTAATCGCCAACTTCCGCATCTCGGCGGCCGCTCGATCGTGAGACTCAAGCGACTGGAAACTTTCGACCACGCGAATCTGGTACTCCGGCGCGTCCTTGCCCATCGGATCCAAATTCAACAAAAATAGGTACGCCTCGGCTGCGCGCTCGTAGCGGGTCTGATCAAATACCGTTTCGGCGAGGCGCTTCAAGACGCGGGTAGAATACGCCTTGCCACCGATCTGAACCATGAAGTCAAATGCATCACGGGCGCTCTTGGTGTCGTCTTCGGTAAAGAGCTCGACCAAATAGTCGAGTGCCTGATCTTGCAACTCCGCCGCCCGTTTGCGTTCTTCGGCACCACGGTCGCGGGCACGTTCGGTGAGATCGAGAACATCCTTGAACCGCTGCGCCGCCATGTCGCCGTTGCCCATTTTCCAGTAACACCAGGCGCTCTTGAATAAAGCCAACCCGTGCAACTGGGAGCTGGGAAACTTCGCCACGTTTTCGTACGCCTTCAACGCACCGACGTGATCCTGGCGTTCGTAAAAACGGTATTCGCCCAGCGCCATCCAAGCGTCCGCACGGAAACGAGAGGCCGGGTACTCCTTGAGAATCTTGTAAAAATATCGGACCGCCTCGTCACCCTTGTCCTGTTCGCGCAACGAAAATGCGTAAAGGTAGATGACCGTATCGATCTTGCGAAACCGGGGATATTCGTGAATCAACTGACGGTATACGTCCTGGGCCGGCGTCAGATCCACCTTGGGACGTTGACGCGGCACCTTCTTGCAAGCGCTGCGGTCCGTGTGACACAGTTCGACGGCAGCCTGGTAAGCGCCCATGGATTCCAAATAGCCTGCCTGCGCATCTTCCCAGATCAATTCGGCCAGCTTGAACAGGGCCTCCGCTGTTTCCGGACCCTTGCGGCTCGTGCGGAGGTAATCCTTCAACAACTGAATGCCTTCGCCGCGGATCTGTACGGCCTGCTTTTCCAGATACTGGATCAGCTTTTCGACATCCGGAGGCATTGGCAGAACCGTCGGTTCATTGGCAACCTCCTCGTCGTCGGATTCGCTCGATTCCCGGTCTGGCTCCGGTGCGGCTGTCATCGCCGCGGCATGGGTCGATCCTTCGGCCAACAGCACGAAGCCCACCGCAGCGAAGATATTGGCCGTCGTACGCATGGTCACTACCGGAAGTTCTCGTATTCGTCAGCCCACATCTCGCCCTCAAAGGGCCAGTAGATCTCGTCGTCTGAAATCGTACCTTCCACCGCCAGCTTGCGATAAACCTCGGGGGTCAAGGTGCCGCCAGTCAATTTGCCGATCTGGATCTCGAGCTTTTTCTTTTTCCCGACCACCGCATCGATATGCACCAGACGCGTTTCGCCCAGGATTGATCGCAGACGCTCGTCCACCTCCGTCACCGCAAGGCCCACCATGCGCCGGAGCTCTTCGATCATTTCCGCTCGCAAGGCGCTCATTTGTTTGCCGTGTTCCCGGGACTCACGGGACTCGTTCACGTAGGGACCTGCTTCTTCCGGTGGGTACGCGATGAGAGAGGCCTGCAAGACGAGATCGGCCGCGCCTCGAAACTCGGAGCTGCCCGACTCGGCAAGCTCTGCAAGGCGGGCTGCATCTTCGAGCAGGACAACCGCTTCGTTCGAGGCAGGCTGCGGCATGGCATTCGAGGCGGTCTTGGCGCGCGCACCCAGATCACGCCACAACTTGATCGACGCCGCTGACTCCGCAATGTCGTCGTCGATGTCTGCGAGGGCCAGTACCAACTCGCCAAAGGTTTCGTCAAGCTTCAGAATTCGGAGCAGTTGACCCTCGGGATCCGACGAATCGGTTGCGACACCCTTCCGCAGCCGTTCGATAAGGCGCGCCTGCAATGCGGTGTCGGTGCGCGCTTGCTCGGCCAGCCTTTGCAGCGGTCCAAACTCGGTTTCAACTTGGGTCGCCTCCTTTCGGGCGCGGTCAAACGCGCAGGTTTTCACCGCCAGGTGCGCGCGCAAAATGGTGATCTCGGGCCGCAGGGGCGAATCCGGAAACAGCCGATCGAACTGGTCGGCAAAAGCGCGCGCCGCGACGAACTCGCCCTTTTGCATCATCGACCAGGACGCCTCGAACAGGGCGGAACCCAGACGTGGCGAATCGTCGGGGATGGAAAAGTAAAAGTAGTACGCTTCGTCATAGGCATCCCGCTCGTGCGCGAGTCGACCGAGCGCCAGTCGCGCGAGGTCCTTCAACTGGAAATAACGGCGATCGACGTTGAAGGTCACGCGATCTTGATCCTTCTGGTCGGCGATGCTGCAAAACGCGTCGCGTGCATCATCGAGTGCGCCCTGTTGAACCGACGCGAGCCCCTTGAAGTACTGGGCCGCGGGATACAGGCGCGATGTTTTACCGACCTGCGCCATCTCGGCCGCGGCCTCGTCAAAAACCTTGTTCCCGTAGGCCACACGGCCACGTAGATATGAAAACTCGAAGAAGCTATCTTCGGGCAGCTTGGTTGACGCGGCGACCGGTTCGAGCAAAGCGAGGATACGGCCAAAGCGATGCGTATCGAGCGCCAGATCCACGAGCACCCGAAACGCCGGAACGAAATACGGATTCTGGGTCCCACGGGCAAGGACGCGACCAAGGTAACGTTCGGATGCCCGGTAGGCGCGACCCGCAAAGAGCGCTCGGCCCAGCAAGAACTCGGCATTCTGGTAGGCGGGCGTGCTGGCGAAAGGCGCGAATCGGGGCGACTCCACCACCCCGAACAGAACCGTGGTCGCGGAACGCGCATCGCCGCGAATCAATCCCTGTTCCGCCTCGACGAGGAGTTCCTTTAGCCGTTCAGCCGTTGCCGACTCGGCCGGCAAACGTCCGGAGGCCTCTAATCCTCGCAAGTACCCGACTACCGGATCAAGGCTGGGTTCCGCAGTTGCGCCCACCGGGGACCCCGCAGCCTGAGCCTGCACCGCCACCAATATCCAAAACGCGCCCGGAAAGAGCGGAAAAAAGCGCACTGACAGAGCGTATCCCCCGATGGGTCAAATCGACAAGTCTTAGCCTCAGCTAAAATAAAAAAAGTCCGAATTGTTTCCTGGGGTTGCGCAACTCAAGTGGCGCACTTGGTAGGTTGGGAGGACCGGATATTTTTGTTGCGGTGAATGAAAGGCTTGAAGATCGGATGTAAACGATTGCAGAAACATCGGTACACGTTTACACAGAAATATGTCTCGGAAACAGGTCGCACGAACCGCCATTACCATTCGAGAGGTCGCGCGGGAGGCGGGCGTCTCCACCGCCACCGTGTCCCGGGTGCTTTCCGGCCACGATGATGTGGTCAGCGAAGGGCTGGCCGAACGGGTCCGTGCGGTCGCAAATCGGCTTCGCTATCAGCCCAACCGAGCGGCCCGGAGCCTCCGGGCTCAAAAAAACAACCTTGTGGGCGTCGTTCTCCCTGGCCCCCTCGATTCATTCTTTTCGGGCGTTTTAGAAGGCATCGACCGTTGGTTGCAGGACCATGACCACGCGCTCGTCCTCGCCCATTCGCAGGACAACCCGGCGCGACACCGCATTTGCATTGAGCGCTTCGTCGCACAGGGGGCAAGTGGCATCATCGTCGCGACACCGAGCACACTCTCACACCTCCCCGCGGGGTTTCCGCTTGCAACCATCGATTGCGAGCGTTCACCGGAAGAGGGTGACACGATTGGCGTGAACGACTTCGACGGCGCGCAACTGGGAATTGCCCACCTCTTGAAACTGGGACACCGTCGCATCGGACTTGTCGCGGGACCCGCCGGAATTCCGACCACCAGTCAGCGGCTTCAAGGATGCCTCGCTGCGCTAAAAAAAGCCGGCCTTCCGCTGCGTGAACACTTGCTTGTACACGCGCCCCTTTCCCACGAGGGTGGTTTCCACGCGGCCACCCGTCTTGCGGAACAACCGAAGGCCGAGCGTCCCACCGCCGTCTTTGTGATGCATGACAAGTTGATGCAGGGTGTGTTGCGTTTACTTCGCGACCGTCACATCGAGATCCCTCGCGACCTCGCGCTGGTCGGGTTTGGCGACTCGCCCTGGATGGCCGAGCACGCGCCTCGATTGACGGTCATCGCGCAACCGAGTCGCGAATTGGGACGGATGGCAGCGCAGTCGATTCTCCTGCGCATCGAAACGCCAAGCCGCCCGTCGAACCACCTTCTATTGGACGCCGAACTTGTGATTCGGGAATCGTGTGGGGCGATGGCCCCCGGGCCGTTGTCCATCGAGAGCAGCATTTATCACTCGGCGGTGGTGTTGCCGGGGACAAAAACCAAGTCAGAGTAGCGAGGTAGACATGAATGCCTCTGAATCCTCGCCCCGCACCCAGACCGTACTTGGGGTTTCGGTCCATCCGTTGTCCCGCACGGCCGCAATCGAACGGATTATGCAGGCCCTCGCCGAGCCGCCAGGCAATTCTGGCGGTTGCCGATTTGTGGTCACCCCGAATCTCGATCACGCGCGGCTGCTTCGCGACCACCGGGGTTTACAGTCGGCGTACGCGCAAGCGTGGCTCGTGGTTGCGGACGGCATGCCGCTCGTTTGGGCCGCAAAACTGATGGGGCAGCCTCTGCCGGAACGGATCGCAGGAAGCGATCTGGTGCCGGGATTGTTGGCACAAGCCTCGCCGGCTCAACCGCTGCGGTATTTCCTGCTCGGGGCCCCACCCGGCGTCGCCGAACAGGCGGCGCTGCAAAACCAATCGAGATACCCCCGAGCCATTTGTGTTGGTACGCTCGCGCCTGAATTGGGATTCGAGAACGACGAAGCGCAATGCGATTCCATCGTGAAAACGATCAACGCCGCAGAACCCGCGCTCTTGATCATCGGACTCGGCGCACCGAAACAGGAACTGTGGATCGCCCAACATCACCACAAACTTTCGGCCAATGTGGCGATCTGCGCGGGTGCAACCATTGAATTCATGGCCGGGAAAACCAGCCGGGCACCGCAGTGGATGCAAAACGCGGGGCTCGAATGGGTTCACCGAATGTCGCTGCAACCGAAACGGCTGATGGCCCGGTACGCCCGCGATGCGGCCGCCCTCCCTGGCCTTGTCTGGCAAGACTGGCGGCGCAAAAAGCGCGCAAAACCCTGAGCGTCAGTTCGATAGGGGCAACAGTTCAACGCGACGGAACTCGACCTCGGAACCTTCGGCCTGCAAGGCGATCTTGCCCTGTGTTGCGGTTGCGCCAAAGCCTTCGTTGACGAGAACGCCGTTGACCCACACCTTCAAGGTATCACCCCGAACGTCGACTGCCATGGTGTTCCACTCGCCAAGTGGTTTCTCGGAGCCGTCGGTGAGGTTGTGAATGCGGCGGGCATCTCCCTCGCTGCCACCCCATCGTTCATCGCCTTTGCGGGGACGGCGTGTTTCCATGTCGTTGACGCGGATGTCTTCTTGGATGCACCAGAAATCACCGGCATCACCGCTCTGCATCTGCACCTCGATCGATTTGGGAAACATCCCGTAGAGCGCCCGCGGAGTCGACGCATGAACCAGCACACCGCAGTTACCGGGCGTGCCCGAAAAGCGATATTCGACCTCAAGCCGGTAGTCGCGATACGAGCGCTCGGACACGAGATGCCCCCTCGGATCACCGAGGCTGACCAAGTTGCCGTCGCGCACGATGAAACTCGCGGGCAGCGTCGGATCCTCGTCCTTTTTCGGAACGTCCGCCTGCCAGCCGGTCAAATCTGTGCCGTTAAAAAGCGCGACCTTTTCGCTCGGCGAGAACACTCCCGTACGGGTGGTATCCTCGGCTGGTGGTGGGGCCTGTGTTTCGGCAACCGGGGTGTGTTTGCAGGCGGCCGAAGCCAGGGGAACCGCCGCCAGCACCAGACAAAGCCATCGTGGATTCATTGGCGGAATCTTACACAGATGGCCCAGCAAAACCGAATGCGAAGTGCAGTTCCTCACAAACGCGCGGTTGTGGAGCTAAACGGGATCGAACCGTTGACCTCCCGCATGCCATGCGGGCGCTCTCCCAGCTGAGCTATAGCCCCAATTCAGTTTTCACACCGTTCCCGACCCAATTCCGAACCCACCCATTCCGAGCTGCGTTCTATAGAGCATCCCGGCCCAGAATGCAACGACCGGCTCAGGCCATAACCCGGGACATCGCATCCCGGAGCTCCTCGGGGGTAAACGGCTTTGCGAGAATGATATGTTCGGGGTCCACATCCTTGGTCGCATCGGCCCCGTAGCCCGAAACGTACAGAATCCGGGGCAAAGGCCATCGCGCCGCGATTTCCTTGATGAGCGCCGGACCAAACATCTCCGGCATGATGAGGTCGCAAATGATGAGTTCGATGTCGGCCGCGTTGCGGGCAAACACATCAAGCGCCACCGAAGGCCGCTCAGCCAGAAAAACCCGGTGGCCCTCGCGTTCAAGCAATCGACCCACCACGGCCGCCACGGCCGCCTGATCTTCAACCACCAAAATGCCAAAGGTTCGACCCACGGCGACCGGTACGTTGATGGGGCTTCGGGGCGTCGGGGAAAACAGGCGCCGAGACGCCGGAAATCGCAATACGAATCGCGTGCCACCTTCCTTCGGTGTTTCCACGGCGATCGTGCCCCCCTGCTGCTCGACCGTTCCGAGAACCATCGCAAGCCCAAGCCCACTGCCTTCCCCGTCGGACTTGGTGGTAAAAAACGGTTCGAAAAGATGCGCGCGGGTGATCTCATCAATCCCGTTGCCGTTATCCATGACGAGCAATTCGATGACTGACTTTCCCCCCTGGTTGATAGCCCGAGTCGTCAACACCACTCGTCCGCCGCGGGGCATCGCGTCGCGCGCATTGATGAGCAGGTTGATGAGTGCCTGCCCCGTCAATTGCTCATCCAGATCGACACGGGGTAAATCTGCGGCGAGGTCTTGCCGAATCGAGATGTGCTCACCCAGCACCCGGCCCACCATCAAAACCGTATTGCGGATGATGTCATTGAGCTCGACTGATTTCGGCCGCAAAGTCGATTGCTGTCCAAACGCAAGCAGGCGCCCGGTGAGGGTTCGGGCGGATTCGATTGCGTTCTTGATCTCGTTCAACGCATCGGGATCGCTATTGTCCAGAAGTTCGATGCTGCTACGCACCACGGTCATAAGGTTGTTGAAATCGTGGGCGATTCCACCTGCAAGACGCCCGATGGCCTCCATTTTCTCGGCCTGCGCCAGCCTCTGTTGCATGCGCGTGTAGTCGGTTGCGTCCAGCATCGTGCCGCGCAAGGCGAACACATCCCCCGTGCCATCGTGCTCCGTCGCGCACTTGATGCGGACGTATCGATACGACTGCGGTGAATGTAAAATGCGCGCGCCCAGCTCGGCACTGCTGCCTGTCCGCAGTACTTGCTCGAACACTTCGGCCATGCGGACTTGATCCTCGGAGTGGATCCGTTCGATCCAGTCCGAACGGGAAAGCGGCGCGTCGCCCACAATCCCCAAGATCTTGCGAAACTCGCCGGAACCGAACAGCGTCCCGGTCGCTACATCCAACCGCCAGCTACCCAGATGTGCGAAAGACTGCGCCTCGGACAACAAACGGTTCGTTTCCGCGAGCACCTCGCGAGACTGTCGCGAATCGGTCTGGTCGAGAACTGTTCCCACAATGCGGCGCAACTTGCCCGCATCGTCGAAAAGCATGGCGCCTCCCATCGTTGCGTGGCGAATGGAACCGTCGGGCCTTTGCACGCGGAAATCGACCTGAGGCGAAAGGCCCGAAGCGACACCTTGCTTTGACACGGCTTGGACGCGCGCGCGATCGTCGGGGTGAATGGCGGCGAAAAAAGCGTCCACGCTCGCGCTGTAATTTGCCGGGTCGTGACCGAGAATTCGAAAGAGCTGATCGGACCAAAACACGGTGTTCCGTTCAATGTCCCAAACCCAACTTCCCATTTGCACGATGCGCTCAGCCTCGCGCAGCAACTCTTCTCGCTCGGAGATCGACACCATCAACGACGCGTGTGTCTCGGTTGCTGTGCCGGAATCGAAGCGCGCGGCATCGCGCTGCAAATCCGCCACGCGCTGGCGCAAGATCGCAACTTCGTTTTGCAGCGATTCTATTTCGGATGCTTCGGGCATTCGGGGGTTTGATGTCGGCGCTGTGCGGAAGCGGCATCATGGCACGGCAAGGCCCGTCGGGAAAAGCACCCATACCGTCCAACGGGGCTACCTATCCATAGCCGTTTGCGTTAGGCGGCCTGCGTCACCCCGGCGGGATGACGCCGAACGACTAGCAGAAGCGATGCGAGCACCGTGAGACAACCGACTCCGGTAAAAACCATCGGATATCCGCCCGTTTCGGCGACGTATCCGAGGCCGAAAACGCAAATCGCACCCAGGTGATTTGCCGTGTTGATGCGCGAGATCGCAAGTGCCCGATTCGAAGGCTGCACCGTCGACATGCACATCGCCATCATCGCCGGGTAAAACGCGCCATGGGTCAGTCCGAACGCGAGACCAAGTGGTTCAAGGCCGATGGAGCCAAGCGCATTGAGTGCAATCAACACGAGGCCGTATCCGGCCAGCGTCACGAGCGCGACCTTTCGGTGTCCCAATCGATCCAGTAAACGTCCTGAAAGAATCCGTACCACAAGCGCCGTGACGGTAAAACCAACAAGCAAACCACTGACGCGCTGGAACCCCCTTTGCAGCGCGAACGGCTGGTGAAACGTAAACAGCGTGACCGAGATGAGCCCCATGACAAACCAAAGCACGAAGTAGTGCGGCGCGATCAAGGTTCCGAGTGGCGGCAAGGGCTTGTCCGTGGCTGACGGCGCGGAGTTGGTATCCCCGTCTGTTGGCAACCGTACTGCGATTGCGAACGCCACGACACCGAACGTTGCCCCTATCATCCACACCCAGGTCGGCCCGATAATGGGCAACATGAACTCCGAGAACGCCGGTCCGATCGCGTTCGTGGAAAGGAGCGCGGCCGCGAAAAATCCGATGGCCTGGGCCAACCGACCGGGCGGCGCGAGATTCGCAGCCATGGCGCTACCGGCCGTGAACACGCAGGCCCAGCCCGCGCCTTGAAAAAATCGCCCGGCACCTGCCAGGATGCCCACCTCGTCGACCCAGATAAACAACGAACCGCCAAACGCCATGACGAGGGTCCCAAGGGCCAACACGCGACGGTGCGACCAGCGCGAAAGGAGATGGCGCAAGGGCCGCATCAACAGGATATTGGCGACGCCATGCATTGTCATCACGGCACCGATCTGGCGCGGACCAGCGTGCAACGTGGTCGTAAAGTGTTTGGGCAGTATCAAAAAGATCGACGTGCACATGCCGAACGCGAGATGCACCAGCATTAGCCGTCGAAACGCCGAACCAAACAAAGCCGGGGGCGGGTTCGAGCCCTGAGGGGGGGGATTATTCGGCACGCAGAAGACCGCGTTTCAAGGCAACGGCGACCGCTTCTGTGCGACGCTTGACGCCCAGTTTGAGCAGAATGTTGCTGACGTGTATGCGGACCGTGCCCTCTCCGATGGTCAATAGATCGGCTATTTCGCGGTTGCTGCGGCCTCTGAAAACGTGATCGAGGACCTCAATTTCCCGCGGGGTCAGGGTAGAGCGCGCGGGCCGATCGTCCACCGCGACGACTTTCTGCAGGAAGTACCGTTGCCCGGCATGGATCGTTCGAATGGCCGAGATCAGGACGTCGCCGTTGACATCCTTTTTCACGTATCCAAGCGCGCCGGCCGCGATGGCTCTACCAACGTCCTCTTCACTTTCGTAATTCGATACGACCAGGATATGCGCCCGTGGATCCACGCCACAGATGGCGGCGGTCGTTTCAACGCCATCCATTTCGGGCAGGCGTAAATCCATCAGAACGACATCGGGCTTGTGTTTGGCATATTGCACGGTGGCTTCGCGACCACTTTCCGCAGTGCCGACGATTTCCATGTCCTTTTGATCGCCAATCAGAGTCGACAGCGCGAGGCGGGCCAAAAAATGGTCCTCGACGGTGAGAATGCGAATGGCTTTGGGAGGCGTCATGGGGGTCAAGCTTGGCGCCGAGATAATAACACGAAGCTGCGCCGACCCGCTGCGCTGGTCAGCGATCCGGCACGAGAGTTGCATTCTAAATCGACATGCGCCCATCGATAACACGTACGATCGCGATGTTCTCCCTGATCCTCCCACCAGGCCTCGGCTGTGCGAGCAATCCCAATCGAGTTGATCCGGAAGAAATGGGTGCGCAAGCCCATCGAGAAGAGGCGCGCAAAGAACAGGCCGAGGCAAACGCGGACCAGGCGTCCTTTGATCCTGCGGCGGCCCAGCCAAGTCCTTTTCGCGACCGAGGCGGCGCAGGGGATTCGGTATCCGGAGTCCCTCTATACAACCCAACCGAGGGCTATCTGCGCAAATCCGACTGGCATCGACAGCACGCGCGCGCGCACCAGATTGCCGCCGAAAAATTGGAGCGCTTCGAGGCCTCGGCCTGCGAAGGCATCCCCGCGAAGGAGCGCACAGCTTGTCCGCTGCTCATCCGTGTCACAAAAATTGAAGACATCCCTGACGGCGTCCGCGTGACGTTTATGGATGGCACCGATCCAACCCCCATCGTCAAGAACATGCAGTGCCAACAGGCCTATGCCAAGACACACGGGTTCGCTGAAGAAAGCGACGCCTGCCCGCTCTATATGGTTGGCCTAGATATCCGCCAGACGAAAAATCAAACAGCAATCGAACTGACCGCGAATTTGCCTTCGACGGTCGAGACGGTGCGACGGAATATTCGGACCCAGGCCATCTTCGCCAAGCCCTGATGCGTGGATTGAGCGCTACCGGTTGCGGGACGGAGCGATAACGTCCCAGGTTCTGGGCACATCGGGCATTGGAATCTTGCGGACGAGATCCCGAACAAACGCAGAAAGCGCCCAGAGATCTTTCGACGAAAGCGTTTCGTAGGGTCCCATTGGTGACCCATCAAGCCCGGCCAGGAGCGTGAGGTAGATGTCCTCTGGATCCTGGCCGCGGAGGAATTGACCCTTTGTGAAATCGCGGACGCGCACCGGGCGCGCTGCCCCACCGCCTGCGTAGAGCACAGACGCAGGGCCATCGCCGTCTCCGCCGGTGCCATGGCAGGTGTTGCAACGCAAGAGCACGAACAATCGACGGCCCTCTTCCACGAGCTCTTCGGTCTGAACCGGCGCCCGAGGAACGACGAAGACCTTCTCAATTTTTTCCTGGGCGAATCGGGGCGAAAACGACTTGATTCGAGATACGATTGCCCATCGATCGCGTTCGGAAAGGTGGTGCCAGGGGAACATCTCGGTTCCGTGCATCCCGCGCGAAATGGTGACGAAGAGATCCGTGTCCGTTGGCAACGTTCCCGACGGGGTCGAGCGCACCTTGAACACGCCCGCACTCAAGTCGGTGGGTTTGAAATCGAGATGGGAAGCACCGAGACCCTTGCCGTCACCGCTTTCACCGTGGCAGATGGCACAGTTTTTGTTGAAAAGCGCAGCCCCGCGCTTGCGCAACGCTGCGGTATTGCGAGGAGCCCGTCCGCGCGGTTGGGCGTCTGACGGCGGCCCGGCCATCCAAACCAGATCGATGGGTTTTGGCGGCGCCGCTGTGCCGGCATTGGGAGCGGGGGCTTCCACAAGAAGCAACTGTATCCAACCGAGGGTCAGTGCGGAGATAACGTACATGGGTGCGAAGCGTTGCAACTCCGGTGCCTATTTACAGCCGTTCAAATGCGCATGAATTGCGCCCGCGACATCCGACCTGTGGTAGGTACGTCGGGTGGCTTCGGCCATGGCGACGTGACCTTTTTCGAGAGTCTGAAGATCTACGTAGGGTTCACCGACGCTTCCGGCGCACGGCTGAAGGCGTTTGCGCCCACGGCCCGACCCGAGATTGGGCCAATCATCGACGATTTCTATCGGGCGATCGAAGAACATCCCGAGGCGCACGCCGTCATCAAGGGCGGTGAAGCACAAATCGCCCGGCTCAAGAACACCTTGACCCGCTGGCTTGAGGAGTTGCTCGACGGGCCCCACGACGAAGCGTATTGCGAACGCCGTTCGCGCATCGGACGCATGCACGTTCAGGTCGGGCTTCCCCAACAGTTCATGTTTACAGCCATGAATCGCATCCGCGTTCGACTGCTCGACGTTGCGATGAATGCGGCGATTGAAGCGCGCGGAGAGACCTGTGCGGCACTCAATCAGATCCTGGACCTTGATTTGGCCATCATGCTCCACACCTACCGCGAAGATCTGATGGCACGCGGACTCGCCATCGAGCGCCTCGCCACCATCGGACAGATGGCAACCGGGGTCGGCCAGGAACTGCGCAACCCGCTCGGTGTTATCGAATCCTCCATGTTCTTGCTGCGAAAACACCTCGGTCCGGCAGCCGACGAGGAAAACGTTCGTCGACACATCGATCGCATCGATGCAGGGCTGACGCGTTCGAACAAAACAATCGGCGACCTGCTCAACCTCGTGCAGATTCGCACGCCGCGAAAATTTCCCGTCACGCTCACCGAACTCATCGAACACGGTATCACGAGCGCCCAGTTGAAAAGTTCCATTGCCATCCGATCGACCGTCCCGGAAGGCCTCAAGTTTGACCTCGATTTCGGACAAATGGTTCAGGTGTTTGGCCATTTGCTTAAAAACGCACAACAAGCCATGCACGGACTGCAGAGCGCTGCCGTCGCAATTGATTGCACGATCCAAGACGGCCGTCTTTTAATTCGTGTTACGGATACGGGACCGGGCGTCGCGGCTGAAATTCGACAGCGCATCTTTGAACCGCTCTATTCAACTGGCGCCCAGAGCGCGGGACTCGGTCTTGCCCTCTGCCGCAAAATCGTTGCGGCCCACGGCGGAACGCTTGAATTGATGCCTGAACAGGGCGGCGCGGTTTTCCTCATCACGATCTGAATCGATCGTCAGCGGGTAGCCGGCGCCATTTGCGCAGTATGAGCAGCCATCTCGGGAACGGCTGCAAAATCTGCGCAGTTATTGGAAGCATGCGACGCGAGAAAGTATCTCCCTGCCCCCGGGGGATTGGCACGGGACATGCTTTGTCAGAAAGACCGTACGCCATGAACTTCTTGCGATTTCTTTTGATTGGCAACCTTGTCGGCATGCTCTTTGGTTCCGCGTGTGGACACAGTGCGACACCAGGCCTGGGTCCCATCGATGGCCCTTCGTCCGTGGCATCGGATGGCGGTATCCCCGAGGGTCTACCGGTGGCTGACACCGCGCCGACGGTTGTATTGCATTCGTTGCCTGGATTGAGTCCGCGCTCGGAAACCCAACCATGCGTGACGGCCGATGTGCTTCCCGAGAAGATAAGCGCCACGGGTTGTTATACCGACCTGATCGGAAAGACGGTGTCGGCGGATCTCGTGCCGTACGACGTCATGTCTCCGCTTTGGACCGATGGCGCCATCAAGATGCGCTACCTGTCCGTCCCACCCGGAAAATTCGTCACCTTCGATGCGGCCGGTGCGTGGGAGTTCCCGGTTGGCTCGGTCTTGTTGAAGGAATTCCGATTGCGCATGAACGCAGGGGATCCCACGAGCGACACGTTGGTGGAAACTCGGGTCATGTTGAAGCGCGAGCAGGGATGGCTGTTTGGTGGATACAAGTGGAATCCACTCGGCACAGACGCCGAACTTGTCAAACAAACGCATTTTGTTCCCTTCGCGCTGCAGACGCCAACGCCGTCGGCACCTTTGCAGTACGGTTATCCCGCCGAACGAGAATGCAACACCTGCCATACCTCGACCATCGTCAACGCCTTCGGTCCGTCCACCATTCAACTTGCGGGAATCGTTTCGTACGACGGAAAGCCCAAGGATCAGATCGATGCACTCGCCGAGATCGGATTGTTTGTCGGAGCAAGGCCGCAGGCGCCCGAGCGGCCACTGGTCGATCCGCTTGACACCAGCAAGCCGCTTGAAGCGCGGGCGCGTTCCTGGTTGCACGCCAACTGCTCTCACTGTCATCAACCGGGCGGATGGTCGTCACCCGGCATGACGATGGACCTGCGTTTCACAACCGATCTCGGCAAGGCCGAAATTTGCAACGTCGAGACGCAATACATTGTTCAGATCCCGCGCATCAAGGCCGGCGATGCCAGGGGCTCGGCTATTTGGCGACGCATCACCAGTCCCAACATCGATCGCATGCCACCCATCGGGACGTCGACGGTGGACCCTGCGGTTGAAGTCGTCCGTCAATGGATCGATGGCATCACGGCCTGCCCGCCGCGGGTCAACCGCGATCCCTACGCGCTTTCACCCTAGACCCAGGACAGACAGAGCTGCGCAATTTTTGCAGGTAATCTCGACAAAAACGCATACTATGCACTGTAGGTAACCAAGAACCCGGCCTTTAGGGTGGCCCGAATTTCGCATAGGGAAGGACGAACCCCATGGCAAACACAGCGCATCGCACAAAAATCCTGGTAGTCGACGACGAGGCAAATGCCAGAAACGCCCTTGCAGAACTCTTGAAAGAGGAGGGTCACAACGTCGAAACGGCGGCGGACGGCTTCAAGGCCCTCGGCAAATTCGAGGAGTTTGGCCCAGACCTCATCTTGACCGATCTGAAGATGCCGGGGATGGATGGCCTCGAGCTCATGAAGCGAATTCAGGAGCATCAAGCGGACGTGATTGTGATCGTCATGACGGCCTTCGGGGCAGTCGAGACCGCGGTCTCAGCCATGCGCAACGGCGCGGCCGATTACTTGACCAAGCCCATCAACATGAACGAGCTCACGCTGGTCTTGAACCGCGAGCTTGAGCATCAGCGGTTGCGCCGTGAGGCCGGCCAAATGCGTGCGCGGCTCAAGGAACGGTATTCGTTCTCGAACATCATCGGAAACTCGCCAGCGATGCAGGCAATCTTCAAGACGGTCGCGCAGGTGGCCAGCTCGCGTGCCAGCGTCTTGCTCACCGGCGACTCGGGTACCGGCAAGGAGCTCATCGCAGCCGCTTTGCACGAACGCAGCCCGCGTGCCGGTGGGCCGTTTGTAAAGCTTCATTGCGCCGCGCTGGCCGAAACGCTTCTTGAAAGCGAACTGTTTGGACACGAACGTGGTTCGTTTACGGGTTCCTTGAATCGACGCGATGGCCGCTTCACCCAGTCCAACAAGGGAACGTTGTTCCTCGATGAAATCGGTGAAATTTCGCCTGCGGTTCAAGTCAAGCTGCTGCGTTTTCTACAAGAACACGAGTTCGAGCGCGTGGGTGGCAACGAAACCATTCGGGTCGACGTGCGGATCATCGCAGCAACCAACCGCGATCTGAAGGCCGCGGTGGCGGCGGGTCGCTTCCGTGAAGATTTGTATTACAGGCTCAATGTCATCAATATCGAGATGCCACGCCTGAGTGCACGCGTTTCTGATATTCCGCTTTTGGCGACCCACTTTCTGAGCAAATACGCAGCCGAAAACGAGCGGGTCGGCGAGAATGCCATCCAGGGGTTCACCGACGATGCGCTCGATCGATTGGTCCAATATGGCTGGCCAGGAAACGTCCGCGAGCTAGAGAACACGATCGAGCGCGCCGTGGTTTTATGCAACAACCGGCGCGTCGATGTAACAGAATTGCCCGAGTATCTTCGACCGCGCGGTGACCGTGGCATCCAGATCCCCGGATCCACCCTGAGCGAAATTGAGAATTACGCCATCCGCAAGACGCTTGAATCAACCGGCGGATCGACCAGCAGGGCTGCGGATCTTCTGGGCATCAGCGTCCGAAAGGTGCAGTACAAACTACACGAGCTCGAATCCGCACCCAAAAGCGGCGCGCCAGCGCTCGCAGAACACCAATAACGAGCGAAAGGAGTCACGATGCGCTACGCCCTGCAATATGCGGCCTTCGGCGCATTGGCTGGCCTTGTTGCACCGACGGGGTTGCTTTTCTACGGCATTGTCCGGGGCGGACTGCCGGATCCGCTCCTCATCTTTTTGGTGATGGTTTCGGGTGGGGTTGTATTTCTGGGTAGCGCAGGATGGATGATTGGATTGCGTGAAGACGCGCTCGCCGAACGCAACGCCAATCTGCATCTGCTGTCGATCCAGTTACAGGAACAAAGCTCGACGGACGCCCTGACCGGCATCGCCAACCGTCGATCCTTCGATTGGCAGTTGGCGCGCGAAGTGGCGCGTGCTGCGCGTTACCGCATTCCGCTGGCGCTGGTAATGATCGACCTCGATCATTTCAAAGTTCTCAACGACACCCATGGACACCCCGTCGGAGATCAAGTGTTGCGCGCGATTGCCCATATACTCGACCTGGGAAAGCGTACAGGGGATTTCGTTTGCCGATACGGAGGCGAGGAATTCGTGGCACTTTTGCCTCACGCAGGCGTGCCCGACGCACAGGCCTGGTCGGAACGGGTTCGCGAAATGCTTGAAAGGACCGCGATCGACACCACCGCCGGACCGTTGCAGGTGACCGCGTCGTTCGGAGTCGCCGAACTCGAACGGGACGGGACAGACCCGGACGAGCTGACGAGCGCCGCCGACGGTGCGCTTTACGAGGCCAAGCGAAAAGGCCGCAATCAGGTTTTTGCCCGATTGCGAACGTCGGGGATCATCGCAACGGCAACGTAAATACGAAGCGTGTGTTACCCGGACGCGAGGTGAATGAAATGTCGCCTCCGTGATCGGTCACAATGCGGTGAACGAGAGAAAGACCGAGACCCGTACCTTCAGCCTTCGTGGTGAAAAAGGCGTCGAATACCTGAGCGTCGTCCTGAATTCCCTGACCGGTATCGCCAACCTCGACAGTCAAGGCGTCGGCCGTGCAATAGGCCTTGATCAAAAGGCTTCCGCCACCGGGCATCGCCTCGACCGCGTTGCGCACAAGATTGAGAATCACCTGGCGCAAGCGTTCGCTGTCGGCTGGAACAGTCGGCAAGTTGGGTTCGAGTACCATCGTAATCGAAACACTGGCACCTTCTGCTTCGGGCCGAATCAGTTCGATGACGCCGCGGCAAAGTTCATCGACGCAGGTCGGTCGCAGATCGAGCTGACGGGGCCTCGCAAACGCGAGAAACTCGTTGACGAGACGTTCAAGGCGTTGAATCTCGGATTGAATCACGTGAATCACCGGATTCAGCGTCGACCGATCCACCGCTTGCTTGTCGAGCCTCTTTTCCAACAGGGTCAATTGCAAGTGCGCCGCATTCAGTGGATTGCGGATTTCGTGGGCGAGGCCGGTAGCCAGGGTTCCAACGGCTGCCAACCTTTCGGCACGCAAGGTGCGTCGCAACATGGCCTGCTCCTCGGTCACGTCGATCCCGATCGCGTAGGTTGCAGGATAGTCGGGGCCCCGATGAAGCTCTGCGCGTCCCCAGCGCACGAGCAAGTCGGTGTCTCCTTCCGTGTTTCGGTTGGTTCCGCGCGCCCTTGGCAAGCGCACCGGGCCCTCCGCTATCAAATCCTGACCGGGTTGTCCCAACATTTGTTCGCGTGAAAAACCCGTGGCCTCTTCGAGGCGACGGTTCCACAACACAATTCTTGAGTGGTCATCAAGCGCCATCACGAAAGCCGGAACCGCTTCGACGATCTCGCGGTACCGACGTTCTGAACGTTCAAGCTCGATACGCAACCGTTCCTGTTCCAGCAAAAGGCGAGCTTGTTCCACCGCACGGACCACGGTGTCGATAAGCGCTTGCGGCGAAAACGGCTTGAGAATGTAGGCGAACGCGCCCTCGGATACGGCGGCCGCGGCTGTCTCTACCGTGGCATCGCTTGTGACGAGAATGGCCCGCGTGCAAGGTGACAACGTGTGCAGTTCGCGCACGAAACGACCGCCGCTGCCGTCGGACAGGCGCAAGTCAAAAAGTGCGACGGCGACATCGCCTTGCAGGACACGCGAAAGGGCCGCAGAAGAATTCGTAACCCGCTCCGCTTGTAAGGAAGCGGCCTCGACCAGCTCGACCAGATTCTCGGCGAGAGCGGGATCGTCCTCGATGACCAGGACTTTTTCGCGTTCGTTCAACACATCAGTGTCTGTCCAGCAGGGCGCGATTGTCCATCCGAAAACGGCGGACTTATCCGTTCTGTCCACGAATGACGTACACGGGTCGATCCGACCCCTCGATCACCCGCTGGGCCACCGATCCCATCACGGCACGACCCAGGCCAGAACGACCGTGAGACGCGAGACAAATTGCATCTGCCCCCACTCGACTGGCCGCTTGCATAATGGTGCTCGGGACGTAACCACCATCGATGACATGAAGCACCGTGGTGATGCCTTTATGTTCGGAGTCTTTCGGAATGAGGGCCTTCAAGCGATCAAGCAAAGCTGCCTCGACCGGGGTTCCAACAATCGCACCACGTGAATCCTGGTAGGCAGCGACCGACATGGGCAGATGACGATCGTGAACATAGACGAGATGTACCTTTCCGCCTTTCTCTACCATCCCGTAGGCATGCGCCACGGCCCCATTGCCGAGGGAGGAAAGATCGGTTGCGGCAACAACGGCTTGGATTCGCGGAATAGTATCACGGGCTACGGGCTCCGCATCCGCACCCGGTATACACAACACAGGCACCTCGGCGGCGTGAAGCGCGGGTTGCATGGTCGAACCCAGCCACAGTCGTTTGAGTCCACGGCGCTGGTGCGTTCCAATCACCAAGAGATCCGCATGTTTTTCGGCTGCAACGGAGGCCAGCCGTTGGCCAATGTCACCCCAGTTGGCCAAAACCTCGATGGCAGTCTGACCCTGTCCCGGAATCGCGCCGACAAAATCCTCCAGCTCGCGTTTCAGCACCGCCACCGTTTCCGGATCAGACGACAACAGATCACCCGAACCGGCAACGCCGAGGCGGGTAAACTGCTCCGGCGGCCAGTAGAAATGCACGAAGGTCACGTCACACGGTACCTGCGCACGCAGTTGTCGCACCCACTGCACCGCGCGGGCTGCGGCGGGTGTTCTGTCGATGCCAATCAGCAAACGAAGCGGATGCTCCCCTTTTGCCCACCCTGACAATCCGGCATCGCCGGTGGTTCGCGCCACCAGAACCGGCCGATCGGCTTCCAACACGATGCGCTCGGCGGTGCTGCCAAGGAAGAACCGTGGCACGGCTTTGCGGCCGTGCGTCCCCAACACGACCAAACGTGCTTCGCTTTCCCGACCAACTTTTTCTATCACGCCGGCAACGGAGCCCCTCTCGACGCGAACCTCAACCGACAAACCCGTGTTGCGCAATCGAGTGGCCTCCTCTTGCAAGCGATTCTCCGCTCGCATCGACAAGGTCTTTTCAATCTCTTCTACGTCCACCAAGAAGTCTGGCGAAGAGATGACGGTCGGTTCGACAGCAAACACGAGCACCAGGGCATCACCGAGGCGCCTGGCAAGCGCTGCGCCGAGTTCCACGGCATGTTGTCCCGGTGTCGAAAAATCGGTGGCGACAAGAATCTTCATGCCACAGGGTAGAGCAGGACTCGTGCCAAAGCTCGCCAACCGCTAGGTAACCGTTCAAGGGCAAGCGCAGGAGGAAATCACGAACCTCCTGCGCATCCTGCGGTGTTCCGCGAAAATCATGCGGATATTGGCCAACGTCCGCCCCCAAAAACCGAACTACAAGGGGCGAACGCCGGACCGTGATGGGGAAGACGGAGGCCGGAAGGCAAACGGCTCAGGTGGATCGGAAAACGATACACCGGGGGCCAGATCGGCCACCCAGAGCCCCTCCATGGGATCCGGGATGCGGGTTCGCACGAGGTACGCAACCTGATTCTCCGGATGGAGGCCACATCCGTCGCACGGCTGTCCGACGGAAAAATCCAAAACGCCAGCCGAGATCAGGCGCTCGGAGCCTCGGTCCAGATCGTACTCGACCAAGCTTCCCGTGCGATCCTGTGAGGACAGATTGACGAGCGCGAGCAATCGACCTCCGCGCAGTTCGTACGAAGAAATACCGGTGGCGAGGTGTCGCGCCGCTCCAATTGGAGTGCCGAGCCTCAGCGTGTACAGGTGTGTCGAGCCCGTTCCGGATTCACCGACAAACACCAGATGGCGGCCACTTGCACCTTCGGCAATCGAGTAGTTCAAGTATCTCGATAGCAATTCATCGTTGACCGGCTCGTGAGCCTCCGAAAAATCCGCGTTGGCAATCCGGAGGCGCGGTGAAAATTTCGATTGTTGGAGTGAAGCCGGTGCGCCGTATACGACCTGTTTTTGATCCGAGGTGAAAAGCGGGCTCGATATCAAAAGCGGAATTCGGATCACCTTTCCCGTGCCGTTGACCAGCATGGTTTGATCGGAATAGTGAAAATATGCGGCCGCACGATCATCGCGAAGCGTGACCTCGAAAAAACTTTCCGAAGGGCCCAACTCTGCAACGGGAAACACGTTACCGGTATCCAGTTGCACCCGCATGAATTGGGTGTGAGTCGGAAGGAACTGGGCACATAGTGCTGCCGATACGGCGTCGAGCAGCACGAAAAAACCACAGGATCCCGGGGCAGCAGCGACCACGGCGTTCATTCTCGAATCGGCGCCTACCGACACAAGACCGTTCGACTCATGAACCAACAGCACGTGGCCAAAACGATCGACCGCGAATGCCCGAACGTCTGCGGCGATCGGAATCGGAACGGAATCGAGGGCATCGGACTGGAACAATTCCATTTCAGCGTCCGCCCGAAAATAGACACGGTCGTTCTCCCAAACTTGAACAAGCGAAGCCGCGCCGAACTTGCGCGTGCGACCCCCGGCGTCACCCAGTACCAACGCATCTTCGGACTGCAGTACGTATCGCGTGGCCGTCACGTGAAGCGATTGAAACCGCGGGTGCATCGAGATCCATTGTGTTTCATCCTGACCCGGATCGAGGATGCCAAGCGTTTCCGTGTCGAGTTCCGATCGGCCATCCGAACTGCGTTCTCCCAACAGAACGAACAGGCGACCGAAGGCAAAGGATATTCTCGTCAGCGATCGATCCGTAAGCAGCGGCGACAGGCCGGCCCCCGGGCGATGTAGATGCAGATTCAGCCAACTTCCCTTACGATCGACGACTGCCGATTCGCTGGCCAGGGCAAAGAGTGGCCCCTTTTTATCGACCGCATAAAGCGGAACACGAACCAGTGCACGCGACGCCAGGATTTGTTGACCTTCCGGCTCGCGAGCATCGGGCAGACAGCCGACGAGCAGTGCGAGAAATCCGACGAGCAGCCCACCAACAACGCCCGACATGCACCCTTACCTACTTGTTGCGGACGAGGTTTCCGTCGGGACCGACGTGCAGACCACATTCCTTGCTATCGGGATCTTCCCACCACCATCGCCCCGAGCGCGGATGTTCCCCCGCAGCCACGGCGCGGGTGCAAGGCGCGCACCCGATGGACGGGTATCCCTGATTGTGCAACGGATGCATCGGCACACGATGTTCCTTTGCATAGGCGCGAACATCTGTATCGGTCCACGAAATGAGTGGGTTCAACTTGGCCATGCCGCCGTGGTTGCCGTCCACCTCGACCTCGTGGATATCTACCCGTGTTACGGATTGCTCGCGCCGCAAGCCCGTCACCCAGGCATCGAGCGTCGACAGCGCGCGTCCTAGCGGTTCGACTTTCCGGATGTTGCAGCACTCGTGGCGATTGTCGAGTGACTCCATAAAACTGTAGGTGCCCTTGGCGCGCTCCAGCGTTTCCACCGCCGAACGTTCCGGGAAGTACCATTCGATGCTCGTCCGATAGCGATCGCGAAGGCTGTCGGCCGTCAGATAGGTTTCCTCGTGCAAACGGCCGGTATCGAGGGCAAATATCCGCGCACCGGGATCAATGGAAACCGCCATCGCGATCACCACCGCGTCTTCGATGGACATGCTGCTGGCGATGGCAATGCGACCCGAATAGGTTTTGAGACCCCATTCGAGCACGGCCTCTGGCGATGCGCCGCGCAGGCGTTTTTGAGCTTCTTCGATCTGTTGGCGGTTCTTGTTTTCAGGCATCCAGAATTTCCAGCCGCGGGGTTATACCATCGCCGTCGCGCCCGCGCCGTGATAGCTTTCGGGCGCGAATTCGGGACACAAAACGCATGAAAGTTCATCTGCAATACGGCAAGACCGGGCTCGACCTGGAACTCCCTGGACGCAACATCCGCGTCATCGAACCCACGTTCGTGCCAGGCTTGCCTGACGAACATGCCGCATTCGTCGCGGCCCTGCGCAATCCCATCGGCAGGGGATCACTCGCAGCATCCATTCGCTCGACCGAACGCGTTGCGGTCGTGATCCCGGACGGCACCCGCGCCTTGCCCAGCTCGCGCCTTCTGCCCTGGCTCTTCGGCGAGATCTCGCACGTTCCCGTCGAGAACATTGTCATCATCAACGGAACGGGCACCCATCGAGCCAACACGCGCGACGAGCTTGTCGGCATGGTGGGCGAAGACATCGTCTCGCGCTACCGTATTGTGAATCACGATGCGCACGATCCGGCGACCTTGCTTCTGGCCGGCACGGTCGCAGGCCGCCCTGTCTTCTTCAATCGCGACTACGTGCAAGCAGACCGGCGCATCGTCCTCGGATTCATCGAGCCGCATTTCATGGCAGGATTTTCGGGTGGACCGAAGGGCGTCTTTCCCGCGGTCGCCGACATCGACACCATCTTGCACTACCACCGAGCCGCGGTAATCGGTGATCCGCGTAGCACATGGGGTGTGCTTGAAAACAATCCAACCGCAGCACACGTGCGCGAGTTTGCCTCTGTTCTGCCCATTGATTTTCTGGTCAACGTCACCCTGAATCGAAAACACCAGATCACCCGCTTCTTTTGCGGCGACGTACTCCTCGCTCACGCCGAGGGCTGCACCTTCGCGAAAGCCACTGCGATGGTTCCGTGCGATGAACCGTTTCAAATCGTTTTGACCAGCAACTCCGGATTCCCGCTGGATCAAAATCTCTATCAAAGCGTCAAGGGCATGTCGGCGGCGGCCCAGATCGTGGCGAAGGACGGACTGATTCTGTGCGCGGCCCGATGCAACGACGGGTTTCCAGAGCATGGCAACTTCCGCAAGTTGCTGTTCGATCACCCCGACATGGCCTCCATCCTGAGGACCATCAACCAGCAGGGATTCTCGATGTTCGATCAGTGGCAAGCGCAAATATTGGCGCTCGTCGCCACGCGAGCGCGGGTGGGTGTGTATTCGGAATTGCCCGACATTGACCTGCAACGCGCACACCTGATTCCCGTCAAGGACATCGCGGCGCAAGTTCGTGCCGAGTTAAAGTCCATCGGCGATGATGCGGCCATCGCCGTTTTGCCCGAAGGGCCACAAACCATCCCCTACTTGAGGACGTTGCTGTGATAAAAGCGCGAAACCGTATTGCGAATATGTCGGGTTACACGCCGGGCGAGCAGCCAAAACGCGGCGAGAGGGTCATCAAGCTCAACACCAATGAAAACCCTTATCCGCCGAGCCCGCGGGTACTCGACGTTTTCCGCAACCTCGATGCAGACGATCTACTGCGCTATCCGGATCCGGTTGCCAATGCCTTCCGCGATGCAGCGGCAGCGCTCTATGGCGTTGCCCGCGAGCAAATCATTGCCGGCAATGGCAGCGACGACATCCTCAATATCGTCCTACGGACCTATCTGAATCCCGGCGACGTGTTGGCCTACCCCGATCCGACGTATTCGCTTTATCCCGTGCTTGCGGGGCTGCAAGATGCGAAGGTCGCTCCGGTTGCGTGGGAGACAGGATGGACGTTGCCAGTCGAGGCATTGCTCGCAAGCGGCGCCCGGGTGATTTTCGTTGCGCATCCGAACGCACCGTCGGGTACACCGGTCGCGCTCGAAGCCCTCGATGTGTTGGCCTCACGGTTCGACGGCCTGCTCCTCATCGACGAGGCCTATGCGGAGTTCGCGGAACACAACGCACTGCCACTCCTTTCGACTCACAACAACGTACTCATCTCGCGGACCCTTTCCAAATCGTATTCACTGGCTGGACTGCGCTTTGGATACGGCATTGGCCACACGTCGATCATTGACGAACTCATGAAGGTCAAGGACAGCTACAACTGCGACATGCCGTCCATTGCGGCTGCGACGGCTGCTCTTACCGATCAGACCTACGCACGCACCGTCTGGGCACAGGTGAGGGCCGAACGGGAACAGCTGATTCCCGCCCTTCGAGGGCGTGGCTGGGACGTGATCCCAAGTCAAGCGAATTTTGTTTTTGCGCGGCCTCCGACGGGAGATGGCGCCGCACTCTATGCGAAACTCAAAAGCAAAGGCGTGTTGGTTCGTTTCTTCAACGTACCTGGGCTGACTGATCGCATTCGCATCACGGTTGGTACGCCCGAACAGATGCGCGCGCTCTTGTCTGCTATCGACGGTTAGCGCCTAAAGGACGCGCAGAACAAACCAAACCATCCCGGCGATCCCGATTCCCGCAGACACGACCCCGAGGCCCCATCGCTCGAATCGCCCTGGATTGCGCGTTGCAGCCCACATAATCAACGGCAAAGCCACACTCACCACAGCAAGCTGCCCAAGTTCAACACCCAGATTGAAGGCCAGGAGCGATCGCAAAAGACCCGTCCTCGGCAACCCGATCTCTCGTATTGCGCTTGCAAAGCCAAAGCCGTGGACGAGGCCAAATAGAAAGGTCAAAAGCCAACGACCGCGGATCGGGCGCGGAACGAGATTCTCGAAACCGACGTACGCCACCGACAACCCGATCGCCGGTTCGACCCAGTCGATTGGTATATCGGTCACGGTAAGGGCAGCGACCGCCAGTGTGATGGAGTGGGCGACCGTGAACGCGGTGACGAGATGAACGGCAGACACCATTGCCTGTCGTCGTGTCGCGGCCTCTGCCGCCACCGGGTGCGGCGCCGAACGCCGAGTTCGCTTTATAAGGGCCGTGCCAAGAATGAGGGCCAGGAGAAAGGCCAGGTGATCGTACCCGAGAAAGATGTGCTCGATGCCGAGCACGAGGTATTGCAACGTCTGTTTCCAGAGATCGGGCGCGCCGGAAACGGACAGCGGCGCGCCACCCATACGAAACAGATGGGTGGCGGTCGGCGAATCCCCGATGCTCACCCGTGCAAAACCCGTGTGCAAGGGATCCAGATCAAAAAAGAGCTCGTAGTACAATTCCAGGAAACTTTCCCGAGAGCCGCAATCGAAACGCAGCGGGAGCAAGATTCGAGGTTCGTCACCGGTCGGGTCGTGTAGAGGCGGCAGTGCCGACGCCGTACAAGGCCCATTTGGCGCAACAACCCGCAGCCGGGTCAGCACGTAGCGGGAGACCGCCTCGCGCGCCCTCATCACCTCTTGCAATCCGGCGTCCGCCGAAAGGCCCAGGGGATCGAGAAGATCCAGAACGCGGATGCGCAACGACCACTGCACAGCGCCATCCGAGACCGAAATTTCGGAGATCGTCGAGGTTCTCGTATGACCCGTGGCAAGCGGCGCGCTCACCAGGAAAACACCCAGAAACACCCAAAAAACGGCCAGTACCAGGCCTCCGCGACCGGCGCGCGAGCCGGGATACGGGTGTGATCGGAAAACCTGCACGTCCCGGTGTATACCAGGATGGTTTCATGGCTCGCGCTCCAAAAAAGACCCCGACCGCTGGCAAAGCCAGGGCCACACAGGCTTCGCGCTCTGCAGACGGAAAACGCGCTGCGGCGAAGGCGGACAGGGAGGCGTCAACCGACGACGAGGACTTGCAAGATGATCCCCCGGATGAAGCGTCACAGCCGGTCGTTGCTGAACTTGTCAGCCCGAACGACTGGGAAAAAGAGTCACTCGAATCGACCTTCGACGACGCCGATCTGCTCGACGAGCCAGACCCGTTGCTCGAAGCCACCCACGCGCTCTACACACCGGCTGACCGACCGGCACCGCTGGCACCGCGCCGAGATCCGATTGCCCAGTTCGTTGCCGAAGCGCGACGGTATCCCCGCCTCTCTGAAGAGCAAGAGCGACAGTTGATTGCGGCCGTGCGAGACAGTGACAACAAGGACGCTGCACGCAAGCTGGTCGTGCACAACCTTCGGCTGGTGGTGACCATCGCGTATCAATATCGCCGCGCTTGGACCAGCATGTTGGATCTTTTCCAGGAAGGTTCGATTGGCCTCATTGAGGCGGTGAGTCGATGGGATCCGTCGCTCGGTACTCGATTTGGCAGCTATGCCGCCTACTGGATCCGCGCATACGTATTGCGATTTCTCATGCGGAACGCGCGCCTGATCCACGTGGGCAACACCCGGGCGGGTCGAAAACTGTTCTTTCGACTCAACAAGGAAAAGGCACTGCTGGCGGCGGCTGGATTTGACGTTACGCCGAAATTGCTCGCCGCAAAACTGGACGTGGCAGAGAAGGACATCGAAGAAGTCTCGAGCCTGCTTGCGGGCCGCGAGATTTCGCTTGCGCCGCGCCCCGACGAAGAAGGCGGCGATCTGGAAGAACGGCTATCGGCCCCCAACGCAACCTCGCCCGAGGATGACGCCGCTCGCAATCTACTTTCACGCTCGATCCGACAACAGATGGAAAGGTTCGCGGAAACGCTGACCGATCCACGGGAACAGGCCGTCTGGTCGTTGCATCTGGCGAGTGACGACGACCCCCTGTCGCTTTCCGTGCTTGGCGAGCGGTTTGGGGTGTCCAAACAACGCATGGGCCAACTGGCCGATCGGCTGAAAACACGGTTTCGCGAACAGATCGTCGCCGCCATGGGCGCCGATTTCGAGATGATGTGGCGGCCCGAGGCAAACGAATGACGGTTGTGCGCTCGTCCATCATCGCCGTCGCAAAAGACTCGGTGCACATCTCCGTCACCCGGTCTGCGCCCTCTCCCTAAACCTTCAGATCAGACAGCAACGCTTGCCGTTGCGGTTCACTGAATATGGCCTGCACCTGAACTTCGGGATGATCGGAACCCATCGCCAGCGGCGTCGCGTCCCCCAGCTTGAACTTGAGATATTGCACACTCGATAGTTTCTCGTCGCCTATCTGTGCGGGATCATAGGTCGGACGCACCATGCGGCCGTCATCGGTACGCACGAACAGGTGCCGTGGCAGGTCGTACCACGCTCGCAACAGCCGATCGCGTTCGCCCTCGTCCTCTATCTCGATCAACAACACGCAGCCAAGCTCGCCGTCGTCACCCAGGATCGCGTTGTAGGCCGCCATTTCCTCTTCGATATGCGCCTCGCGCACGATCCGTTCGACGCGCATCATTTCTTGAATCTGATACCAAACCGTGTCGGTGTTCTCAAACAGGAAGGTGAATGCCTTTCCGACGTGAATGCGCCGGGGCTCCTTGGCAGCCATGATCGCCCGTCGTCGTTCGTCTCGAATGTCACCATAGGTGGCAAAATCCAGCAATTCCGACCGCTGTACTTTTCGCATGGCCTACTCCTTTTTCGTTTTGGAATCTGCGGGAAAGGCATCGCCGCGATAGGCACGCGCCAAAAGTGACATCGGATGCAACGGCTTCTGCCCTGCGTGTTGCTCAAACTGAATCGCCGCCAGGGGACAATCGGTTACCCAGGTGGCATTCGAGGCCTGTTGCATACCGTCAAAGGCTTTTTTTCCAATGCGTGCGGAAGCCTCGAACGATTCCGTCTTCATGGCGTACGTGCCATCGTGGCCACAGCACTCCATCACGTTGCCGATTTCGCCAACGCCGGTTTTGCGAATCAGATCGCGCGAACGAAACCCAACGGCCTGTGTGCGCAGGTGGCACGGAGCGTGATACGCAACCTTCTCGGGATGGCTCTTGAAGTCGGTGTTGAATCGCGGCTCTTGCCGCAGGGACCACAGGTATTCCCCCGGATCCTGGACTGCCTTTGACAGGGCAACCGCCCGTTCGCGATCTTCCTTTGCCACCAATTCCGGATACTCACGTCGCAACATCATGGAACAGGTCGGGTTGATTGCCACCACCTTCGCGCCGGCTTCCACAAAGGGCATCAGGCGATCCAGGTTGATCTTGGCCCGCTTTTGCAGCGTTTCCAGATCGCCACTTTCCCAGGCCGGCATGCCACAGCATTGCAGGCCTTTTTCGCAACGAATGTCGACCTTGTTCTTTTCAAAGACCTCGACCGTATCCTGACCGATCTGGGGTTCGTTGTGCTGCACGTAACACGTTTGAAACAACACCACCTCACCACCCGGGGCGTCTTTGATGAGGCCACGACCGCCCGCCCAGTTTTCAAACGTATCGGTCGCAAAATCGGGCAACTGCTTGTCGCGATGGATTCCAAGCGTCTTTTCCATGAACCATCGATGCGCCGTCACGCGGTTCATCACGTTGGCCAAGCCGAGGCTCGCACGGGCCGCGAGTCCTGCCATGTCGGGATCGCCAAGAATCTTGTCGCGCGCGGAGATACCCTTTTTCTTCGCTGCTATCGCTCTATAGCGGTGAACGAGTTTTGGAAAATCCAGTTTGAACTCGTGGCCATCGCGCGGCGTGTAAGGGCACTGCACCTCGCACAGCTTGCACTGGAAACACTGTTGCATGACCTCCTGGGTTTCCTCGGCGGTCAGCTTCTCCACATGGCCATCGTGTCGATTATCGATGAAATCAAAGAGGCTCGGAAAGGAGTCGCAGTATTTGAAGCACATGCGGCAGCCATGGCACACCTCGAAGACGCGCCCGAGCTCGCCCTTCAAAGCGCCTTCGTCCCAGTACTTTTCTTCGCCCGGATCGTAGCTGAGTCCGTCGGTGGGCTTGTAGGAGGTGTTGGTTGCCATGAAAAAACTCCCAAAAAAAGGGGCCCGGTGAATCGACACCGAGCCCGTCTTTCTACCTCGAACCGGGTGGGTTACTTGATTCCGTCAAGCAGCTTCTGGAATCGACCGGCATGGGCCTTTTCAGCCTTGGCCAAAGTCTCGAACCAATCGGCGATTTCGGCGAACCCTTCTTCGCGAGCCGACTTGGCCATCGAGGGGTACATGTCCGTGTACTCATGGGTTTCGCCGGCCACCGCGGCGGCAAGATTCTTCAGGGTGTCGCCGATCGGCAAACCGGTGGCAGGGTCGCCCACCTGTTTGATGTAGTCGAGATGTCCGTGCGCGTGCCCGGTTTCTCCCTCGGCTGTTTCGCGGAAGTTGCCCGCGATTTCCGGATAACCTTCGACGTCGGCAACCTTTGCGAAATACAGGTACCGGCGATTCGCCTGCGACTCGCCCGCGAATGCGCCCTTCAGATTGTCGATCGTCTTCGAACCGTTGAGATTTGCCATGCGTTCCTCCGGTCGCGCAGCTTGCCGCACGGAACCAAAGCGCGCAACCTTTGCGCGGCAAATGTATCAAGGGATCGCCTCTAACCCTTGCGAACCGCGGCAAGGTCGGCCTGGAGATCTTCTATCTCGATGTCGAGGGTCAGATCCGCGTATGCCTTTTCCGGCAAGCCCAAAGCCAGGGCCAGATCCTTGACGTACTCGTCCTCGGAAAGGTCGAGCTCCTGGTCGGCTTCGTGAACCGCCACGACGAGTTCAAGCAGCTTGCGCTTGGTCGCGTCCGAGTCGTTCTTGAAAACAGAAACCGTAGCACGAAGATCGAAGGCATCGGGATCGAACTCTTCGACGCGCTTTTCCAGCGCATCGGGCAATTCATCCTCACCGAGCACATCACTCAGGAGGTCGAGCACGGCCTCCCGCTCGTAGCCGTCCAAGTTTTCGTCGGCGTACGCCGCGCCCAGCAAGAGGTCCGCCACTTGTTCGATTCTGTCTTTCATGGGCAAGACATTAGGCCATCTGCGGCCGGAACCGCAACCGTCGCCTACAGGGCAAATTCGATCCGTTGACCCGGGTGTCACGGGGTCGACCCAGAGGTCGCCAGAACAGCCCGTTGGCCTGGCATCCCCATCCGAAAAACAGAAGGAGAACGACCTCGTTCGCCGAGGGGGTGCTGCCGCTCTGCGTCGTGACGCCGGAACCGTTCCGAAAGTCGCACCGCTGTCCCACGCGCATTCCCGGGAGCACATGTAGGTTCACACAATTTTTCGCGCTCGCACCCAAGGCCGTTTACCCTGAGACCCAATGTTCGGAATTCGATCTTGCGGGTTGGGGTGTTTTTCGTTTCTCGCCGGACTTTCAGCGTGCACACATAGTCGTGCTACGATTCCCGATGATGCGGTCGAAAAGCGCGTTTTTGTCGACCGCCACGTCGAAGCGCCAAGGCAAGCGATCCCGAACGATATCCCGGCTCCGGCGTTGGTTGGCGGCGATGGATTGCGATCGCTTTGCGATGCGCTCCAGGACGAATCCCAAATGACCTTCGACGGCAACGACGTGGAAATCGCCCAAGCGCGCGAAGCCCATCGCTCAAACCGTGCGCAGGCTGCAACCGCCCGTTATCAGATTGACGTCCCGTCGGTCGGCTTCTTCTTCAATGGCTACGACATCGACGACGAACGGCTCGCCCTTCGGGGAGCCCGCTTTCTCGTTGACGAAAGCGCCGAAATCTACACGTCGAGCGGCGACGAAACCGTTGCCTTTGCAATCGGGGCCGCCGCTGCCGATCGCGTATTGAAGTTGCACGAAGACCACACCCTCGTCTTGCGCCTCGTGTTCCGCCCGGTTTTCTCCGAAGTTCGCAAGGGTCTGTGTACCCGCATGGGCGGCGGCATCGTGCGCCAAAGCGCCGAAGTCCTCGCAGCTTACCTCGTCGGGGGACAGGGCGTGACGTTGGCGCGCTTTGAAACCGAAGCCTTCGCGCAAGTCATGGCGCAAACGCAGCCGGTGGCTAACCCCACCGTATCGATTGCCGACGTACTCCGTGCCGATGGTGCAGCCCTCGCCGACGGCGTGGTCCATGCTGCCCGGGCCCTCGGGACGGTAGTCCAACCGTGTTACGATGAAGCGCTGAAGGCGCGCCCTGGCTTGCGCGGCAAGATCGTGGTGGAGGTCGAGGTTGGCAAGGATGCGACGCTACGGAATCCCCGGATGCAACTCAGCTCGGTCGGCGACGATCGGCTCACGGAATGCACCGCCAGCAAATTGGCCGGCAGTCGGGTGGCGGGCGCGCCGACGGCCAATCTCATTATTTCGGTGACCTTTGGACCCGGCGCGGCGCCATCGGGCCGCTGAGCCGCACGTTCGCCCCACGCACGAGCACGCTATTTGTGTTGCAACTTTCCTTGCAACCGAATGTCACGTGAAGACGCTCCGACCATCACGTTGTAGAGGCCCGGACGCGCCACAAAATCGTCCTTTTGCTCGTCGAAGTACGACAGTGCACGGGTATTCAGTTTGAAGGCGACACGCTGCTTCTCACCCGGTTGCAAAAAGATTTTCTCGAAGCCGCGCAACTCCTTGAGCGGGCGTTTCACCGCAGGACGTGCCTCTCCGACGTACAACTGCACCACCTCGGCACCTGCGCGTTGACCCACGTTTTCAAGTTCAAGCACAACGGCGTAGCTCGCATCCGTACCACTGCCCGACGCCTCAATCTTGAGATCGCGGTAAACGAACTCCGTGTAGGAAAGCCCATGTCCAAAGGCAAAGCTGACGGGCAGTTTCCTCGTATCGTAATGACGGTAACCGACAAAGACCCCTTCGGAATAGGGAGCGGCACCCCGGAACTCCGGATAGGTCTTGAACGCTGGCGAGTGCTTCCACGCCTCCAGAAACGTAAATGGCAAACGTCCCGATGGGTTTCGTTTCCCCGTCAGAATCTCGGCAATGGCCGTTCCACCTTCCTGACCGGGGTACCACGCCTCGATAAGACCGGCAACCCTGGGTGCCCAGCTTGAGGTCAGGATTGGCGAGCCCGTTTGCAACACGACAATTGTCCGCTTGTTGACCGCAGCAACTTTCTGAATTAACGAAACCTGATCGGGTTCAAGTTGCAGGCCGTGATCTTCCGATTCGCGTTCGGTGTAAGCCGACCATCCCACAAACAGGACGGCAGCATCCGCCTCTTTCGCGGCGGCAACGGCATCTTCGGGATCGGGCTTGCCGTATCCCCACAACAACTGAAGGCTGGCCGTCCCCTTGCCCTCGTAGTGATCGATGCGGAAGGCGTAGGCGCGCGCTTCCAGGTCGAACTCAAGCGCGGAACGCTCGAGATCGCCGCCCTGCCAACCATCAATCGCGAGCTTGTCGTCAAGATACATCCGGTATCCGTTGTTCGCGTTGCCAAGGAAGCGGTAACGTCCGGCCTTCTTCGGCGTCAGCGTTCCGGTCAAACGCGAAGAGAAGTTGTCGATCGGAATGCCCTTCCCGGGCGAGTCGTTCGACCAGTGCAGATCAGGCGACGCCACCCTTGTCGTGATAGCGGGCTTGCCCTCGAGTTTTTCGTTGGCGAAGTATTCCGCCTTGAGGCCCGCCACCACCTTGCCGGCCTGCACGTGCGTGAACACGTCGACGGGCATGTCCTCGACATCGGCGGGCGTGCTGAACCCGACGGCGTATCGAATCTCCACATCGCGACCCAACATTTCAGTCAACGCATCGATGGGTTTCGTCACACGAAACGCGCGCACCGACCCGCTGCCTCCACCACCCGCGCGTGCGTAGATGGCGCCCGGTCCAATCACGGCAACTTTGCGAACCCCTTCGAGAGGCAAAGCTTTCTTTTCGTTCTTCAACAAGACGATCGACGCCCGAGCCACATCCAGCGCCACGGCACGGGCCTCGGGCGTGTCAATCGCCTTCGGATCTTCCTTGGGCTGCGCATCAAACGCTCCGGTCCGGAACATCACGGAAAGGATGCGACGAACTTTTTCGTCCAGCATCGTTTCGGTAACCTGACCACATTCGAGTTGCCGGGTGAGTTTGTCTTCGCCTGTGAAGGCACCGTCCGGCATTTCGAGATCCAGGCCTGCCTTGATGGGACCGAGCGTCTCTTGCACGGCGTCCCAGTCGGACATCACGATGCCCTGAAAGCCCCAGCGCTTTTTCAACACCTGATCGAGGAGATAGGGATTGGCGGTTGAAAACAGGCCGTTGACCTGATTGTACGCAGCCATCACGGCATGAACGCCCCCTTCCTTGACGGCGGCTTCAAACGCCGGAAAGTAGATTTCGTGCAGGGTGCGCTTGTCGACGATGACGTTGATGCTGCGACGCTTGTATTCCTGATTGTTGCACGCGAAGTGTTTCACGGTCGCGATCACGCCATTGTCCTGAGCGCCTCGAATGTAAGGCACGACAATGCGTGAAGCGAGATGGGGATCTTCCCCGAAGCACTCGAAGTTGCGACCGTTCTGTGGAACGCGGCTGATATTCACGCAGGGCGCCAGCAATACATTGCGCCCCTTGCCTTTCGCCTCGCGCGCCAATATCGCGCCCATTCGTCGCACAACCTCGGTGTCCCAGGTCGCAGCGATGGCAATCCCAACCGGAAAAGCGGTTGCCTTCGCGCCCCACCGTATGCCGTTTGGGCCATCGGTCATCGTCAACTCGGGAATACCCAGCCTGGGCACCGCGCGCGATTCAAATCCCTTGCCGGAGATGAGGGTGATTTTCTCGGACAACGTCATACGTTTGAGCAAATCGGCCACCCGTATCTCGGCGGTGAGCGACGGGTTCCGATAAGGCTCCGTCGGCACCTTGGCCCCGGCCGCATCAAGCCGCGCGGCCTTGACGCCCAACGCCGCACCTGCGGCTGCGGCCAACAGAACCAACCTGCGTACACAGAGCTTCATTGCCTCCTCTTAACGCAGCGAGCACGCGCTGGGCAAGCCTCGTGAGGCCCACGGCTGCCGCTCAAGCCCAGGGTGGCGTCACGCCGATGGTTTTTTCTTTTGGCGAACCGGGATTCCTCGTGACTCTAATCGGGACAGGGACAGGATGAGAACCATGAAATTCAAGCCGCTGCGACAGGTTGGAACTCTGCTCCTCTTCGGGGCCCTACTGGCCATGGGTTGCGGGGAAGGCGGCGGGGAAAGCGGCGGCACCGGCGGCGCAAACGATGCCTCGGGCGGCACCGGCGGTTCCAGCACCGCAGATGGCGGCAACAATGGCACTCCCAGCACGGGTGGCACTCCCAACACGGGCGGCACTCCCAACACGGGCGGCACTCCCAACACGGGCGGCACTCCCAGCACGGGTGGCACTCCCAACACGGGCGGCAC
>JAWXBF010000159.1:0-30045 GCA_034439895.1 Deltaproteobacteria bacterium | reverse complement strand
GTTATTCTCCGAGAGTCGTGGGTCTTGTCGTCGCTTTAGGCTTTGCCCGTCGAGCCCACGACCAGGATTGAACTGGTGACCTCGTCCTTACCAAGGACGTGCTCTACCAACTGAGCTACGTGGGCGATGTACTTTTTGAATTCTGAGATTTTCCTTGGGAGCGGGAGACGGGGTTCGAACCCGCGACAACCAGCTTGGAAGGCTGGAGCTCTACCAACTGAGCTACTCCCGCAGAGCTTTCATTCGATATTTGGGTTCTTTGAATTCCGGGTAAAGGTCAATCAGTGTTTGTCGGAGTGGAGGGGGAAGGATTCGAACCTTCGAAGTCAGAGACGCCAGATTTACAGTCTGGTCCCTTTGGCCACTCGGGAACCCCTCCTGACATGGTTCGAGGCGCAGCGCCACGATCCACTATGTTTTTCTGCCTGTCCGTTGGTGTTTTTCCTGTTTTCGGGGCTCACCGGGAGAGCTGGCGATGGGACTTGAACCCGCAACCGCCTGATTACAAATCAGGTGCTCTACCAATTGAGCTACGCCAGCACCGTAGAATCCTTTAATCTCGCTAAGTTAGATGTTCCAGCACGCAGGGCGCAAAGCCCCCCACAGCGCTAGGGGGCGAACATCTACTTCGACGCGGGCAATGTGTCAAGCAATTTTGAGGCCCGTTTCAGGATGCACCGCTCAAAATCGGTTGGACAATTTCGCTCGAGCAGCTCCATTCCTCAAAGTATCTGTCGATCATGCAACGGTTCAGGCGTCGGCAGTTTGCCTCGGCCCTGATCGTCGTTCAAGGAAGGGACTTTCTCGGCGCCCAAGGGTTTCGTCCGTGCGGGGGAGGACGCGGGCGATTCGGAGTCGCTCAGTCCGACGTGTTCAGGATCGAGCACCCCCCTCAACTTGTCGATGGCGTCTCGCGATTTCTTCACCCACTCGGACTCGACGCCCAGGCGTTCGAAGAGCTCGATGTTGTGTTCGTGCCCGCGCAGAGATTTCTCAAGTACCACTCGAAGTTTCTTCTTTAACTCCACAAAATATATTTGTTGTTGCTCAATCCGCGCGGCGCCATCCAGCTCCGGTGGCGGGGGAACCGAGAGAACGGCGTCATAGAATTCCTGGAAGAGCGCGCCGATGCGATACGCGGCCATCGAGGCAATGTTCGGGTTGCCGTACCGAACGGCTTCGATGTAGCGACGGCGCGCGGTCAACAGCAGCTTTGCTTTTTCTTCCAGGTCCTTGCCCATTTGCGACTCGGGCCAGTGCAACAAAATGGCGGTGGATTGAGAGTGGGCGATCTCGCCCATGTGGAACTGCGAAAATGCAAGGTAGTAATCGGTGTCGAGACGAGCCTCGGCCGAGGCTTCGAGTTTATCTCGGTAAACAAAAACGAGCCGAAACTTCTGCTCTGCGTCAGAATAGTCCCCCTGACGGAGCCTGGACAGCGCCCGCCGCGACAAGGCTTCGACCCGATCGTCCGGGGAGAGATCATCGCGCTTCAGGAGTGCCTCGAACACCGACTCGGAGTCGGCCCAGCGTTCAAGCTTGCCGTGGCAAACACCCAGCAAGAAATTGGCGTCCCTGGCGTCTTCACCCGGAAAACGGGCCGCAAACAACTCGAAGTCCTTGGCAGCACCGTCGAATTTGCCCTGATCGAATCGAACGCGTCCCAGATTAAATAGAGCGGGCGCGAAAAGCGACGACTCCGAAAATTCGGAAACGACGCGAGCATAGTAGGTCTCTGCCTCCGAGAACCGGCTCGAACTGTTGGCAGCGGCTCCAAGCTCGAAAAGCTCAGCAGCGTCATAGGACGTGATCTCAAGGCCCCCTCCGCGACGCACTGCTTCTATTTTGACCGGTTCCATCTCGATGACTTTTGCATCGGGTGAAGACTTGCGGTGGGCCGGACGTGTCGCACATCCCACCAAGAGCAGTGCGAGGGCCAAGGAGGCGCCTAAAGTTGTCCGTCGGTGCTTCTTCATCGTGTCCTTCTCCGCCGCTGCCCCATCGGCGGGGAAGACGGGCAGCTTGATTTTGCTTTATTGTAGGACAACGACCAACGGGTCGGGTTCCCGACTCCCTGGCGAAAAGGCTACCTTGTCCCCTACCCCTTCGACGTTTATCTCGGCCGAAAAGATCTCCGCCCGCGTCCGAGAATTGGCCACAGCGGTCACGACCGGCATTCCGCCCGGCCCATTGACAGTGGTTGGCGTCCTGCGGGGCTCTTTCATTTTCACTGCCGATCTCGTGCGGAACATCGAACGTGAGCTGGCATGTGATTTTCTGACAGTCCGCAGCTACGGCGACGCGACGGTTAGTTCCGGCGTGGTGGAAATCGTGGCTGATCTGGCTTCGCCCATCGCAGATCGGCACGTGCTGCTTGTCGAAGACATCGTCGATACTGGCCTGACGTTGAAGTACCTGACTGAGCTTCTGATCGCCCGCTCACCCGCTAGCCTTCAGACCTGCGCACTTCTGTCCAAACCATCGCGGCGGCGAACCACTATCACAATCGACCACGTGGGTTTTGAGATCGAAGATCGCTTCGTCGTTGGATACGGAATGGACGCGGCCCAACGGTTCCGAAACCTTCCCTACATCGGAACGATCGACGACCCACAGGTCGTGTGACGCTATCCTTCTCGCTTTTTGAAGCCAGCTGCTTCCATATCGTTCTTCAGGCGGTTGTACCGTTTGAGAAAGTCCAGATGGTCACGGCGGAACACGTTGAGGTAGCGACGTTCCCGGTTCTTTCGTTTGATGCCTTCGCGAATTTCCTCAAGAGATCTTGCGAGTTGCGGCGCTTCCGTGAAGGAAGGTATCAAGGTGATGAGGCGGCTCTGCTCAACCATTTTTACCTCGCCAACTGAGTCTGAACGTGGGGGCGTGAACTGCAACACAACGGCGTCGGCGTTGGTTGAACGAATCGTGTTGATGACCATCGACGACGGCAGATCGGGTAGATGCTCTTTCACGACCACGATGTGCAAACCACCTTGGCTCGCGGCATCAAGTGCTTCACCACCACTTTGGGCGCGCCGTAGACGCCACCCGTTGACACTCGGCAAGAGGGGCTCGATTGCGTTCGTCAAGGTGGGTTCATCGTCCACGATGAGCAGTCCAACATGAATCATCGCTGCAATCGATGGGGATGATCCGCCCTCGCGCGACAGGAGTCGATCCTCGAGATCGACCATGCGTCGCGAGAGGTCCATCAATTCGGTCAGAAAGCTTTCGTGTGACTCGGCCACATTGGCGATCACACGTTCCTTGTTGATCTTTGCGTTGATCTCGCGACAGAGGATGGCAACCCGATCCCGCAAATAGGGAACAGCGTCCTGCGTTTTGGGAACCACGTCCGTCGCACCGGCCCGAAAGCCAAGCGCGGCAGCTTCAAAGCTACGCTGCACCGACAGCATGATGATCTCTGTGACGGGCGATCGTTCCTTGGCGAAACGAAGCAGGTCCAGGCCCGCTTCGGGAGTCGGTGTATCGATGTCGATGAGCGCAACGGGGAAGAACTTGTTGGCGAGTTGATCGCGCGCGCGCTCTGGATCGGAAATCGCCGTAACGAGGAAGCCCATTTCCCGCAGCAACTTGTCGAGTCCGCGGCGCACGCGTTCGTCCTGATCGACGATCAGGATCTCCTGTCCTGTCAATGTCAGGCGGGCCACGGATCGAAGCTAGGCGATCACAGACCTCGCGTCAAAATATCGAAATATCGAAAGGGCTCGTAGTCGAGTTCAGCGGAAGGCAGGTTGCACCGATATAGTGATGCAATGAGTTCGGTTTTAGATCGGATCTTGGGTGCCGCCCGACAGCTGGGCGCGTCAGACGTGCACCTCAAGGCTGGACTGCCCCCGATCTTTCGTATTCGAGGCGAACTGCGCACCGTGCGCGACGTGCCGCCATTGTCGAAGGAAGTTCTTCTCCAGTTCGCGCAGGGCATGATGAACGATGTTCTTCGCAAGGAGTTTGAGAAGAACTGGGATACCGACCTCGCGTATCAGACGCCTGATGGAGTGCGTTACCGCGTCAATGCCTTCCTGCAAAGGGGAGCGGTTGGCATGGTCATGCGTCTGATTCCCCCGGATGTGCCTCCGCTTGAGTCGCTGAACTTGCCCACCCGGGTCGCAAAGTTCGCCGAGGAAGAACGCGGACTGGTGCTGGTAACGGGGATCACGGGTTCGGGAAAGTCGACGACACTCGCAGCGATGGTGGACCACATCAATTCGACGCGAGCCTGTCATATCGTGACGATCGAAGATCCGGTCGAGTACACCTTCAAAGACCGCAGAAGCGTCATCAACCAGCGCGAGGTCGGATTCGACACCCGTTCGTTCGCACGGGCTCTCAGAGCGGCACTCCGCCAGGATCCGGACGTGGTCCTCGTGGGTGAAATGCGCGATCTCGAGACAGTCGAGATCGCGATGACGGCCGCAGAAACCGGACATCTTGTGCTTTCGACGTTGCACACGGTGGACGCCGTTGAAACGGTGAACCGGATTATCAGCCTTTACACCCCCCACCAGCAGGCACAGGCGCGCCTGCAACTCTTGACGGTGTTGCGAGGCGTTGTCTCGCAACGCTTGGTTCCCCGGGCGGACGGCAAGGGAATGATTCCTGCGACCGAGATTCTGGTGAACACGGCCCGCGTCAAGGAACTCATCGCCGATCCAGCTCGAACCCGCGAGATACGCGACGCCATCAACACGGGTCGTGAGCCTTACGGTATGGTGAGCTTCGATCAGGCACTGACAGAGCTCGTTCAGCGACGACTCATCACGTACGACGAGGCCGTCGGAAGCTCGACCAATCCGGATGACTTCGCCCTGCACTTCCGTGGCGTCAGCCGAGGTGGTGGCACCACAGACAATCGCGCGGCCAACATCTACGGCGACAAACTCAATGCAGCCGATGCGCCCAAGGGGCACGTCTCGCAAGAAGAAGTGCGAGATGTCACCGCGACCCGTGTCAACGAAGCAAGTCCCTTCATGCAGGGGTCCGGCCAGTACGATCCCAATGCAGGACGCGGCGGTCGCTAAACGCGGTCGTGCAGGGAACGGCCGCAGGTCCGATGGCTACTTCACCGTCGCGAGGGCAGCTTTGATGTCGGCACGCTCGGGAGCGGATTCGAGACCGCGTTCAAACATGCTGCGCGCCTTCGGAGCTTCACCGGCTTCGATATGAAGTTTGCCAAGTGCAAAGTAGACGTCGGCTTTCGTAACACCAATCGCAGCTTCGTCGAAGGATTGCAGGAGCAGCGCGCGATAGCATCGCATGGACTGAGCGGGATCGCCTGCCTTTTGGGCAACACGCCCGAGCACGGCGAGGACGAGGGGCGACGAGGGCTCGACCTTGAACGCCCCTTTGAGATGCTCGAGTGCAGCGGGCAGATCACCACGGGCTTCGGCGGCTTGACCCAGGGTGGCGTGAATGCGCGCAACCGCTTTCATCTGCCGCTTGCGGGCATAGACCTCCACCAGATCTGCGAGAATCTTCGAGCCTTCTACGAGTCTGCCCTGTTTCAGGAGAACAGAACCGTAGGCCTCTTGAGCCTCGGCATCATCCGGCGCCAGCGCGACCAAACGCTCAAGCGATGGCATCGCATCTTGCGGTGCACCAAGCGGTCCCGAGAAAAGTGCAACCATCTCTTTCAGACGGGCCACACGTTCCTCGTCGTCTTCGGCGTACCGTTCAAGGAAACCGAGAACCTGCACCAATTGCGCGTGATCACCCGCTTTGCGCGAAAGGGTTTCGAGACCAAGCAAGGCATTTCGATGGGTGCGGTCGGCATCCACGGCCATCAGATAGCGCTCTTCGACCTTTTCCGCAGGCGCGTCTTGCGCAATCATAATCTGGGCCATCTTGTAGTGTAGGTCAGCGGCCAGGCGTCCGGTGGGTCCGGCTGAAGCGGCACGTTCGAGCACGGTGATGGCTTCGTCGTGACGTTCCGATTGCGCGTACAAACCGCCCAGTGTGATGAGCGAGGCCAGGTGGCCCGGTTCCGTTTTGAGAATCGTTTCAACCGCCTCACAGGCACCGCCCAAATTGTCGAGCTTCTCGGCCCAGATTTCGGCAATGCGCAAGCGACCTTTGCGTTCGCCTTCCTTGTCGCCGCGTGCTTTCAGCGTATTCGCACGGGCTTCGAGCAGGTCGATGAGATCGTGCCATCGCTCGGCGCCTGCAAGCAATGTCTCCATTGTTTCTGACGCTTCCGAATCAGCGGGTTCGTCATCAAGAATCTGGCGAAGGTATCCCATCGCGCGATCGGAGTCGTTCAAATGCTTGCGAGCGTTGTTTGTGAGACGAAAGAGCAATGCGCGACGCTCGGCTGGAGTCGAACGATCCACCCGTTGCAACAGCGCATCTTCGAGATCGGTCCAGGACTCGCGCGACTCTTGCAGTGCAACGAGAGCCTCGAATGCGACCTGACTATCCGGATCAATGTCAATGGCCTCACGCAGCACCAACGCCGCCCCGTCGGCGTCGTCAAGTGCACCTGTGCGGATCTCTGCGATGCGAACGTAGAGAGCGACCTTGGCCGCAGGATCATCAACCAAACGCGCGCGATCTTCCAGGACCGCGACCAGTCGCTCGTGATTGCCATCATGTCCGTAAAGCCTTATCAGTGCGTCGATTGGAGGCACCGCAGAATCGTCTGCTTCGTGGGCGCCCTCCCAGTTGCGAACGGCTGATTTGAGATCGCCACGCTGTTCGTAGAGTCCCGCTGCCTCGCTACGCAAGACGGCCTGCTGATAAGAGTCGAGCTCGGTTTCGGCACGACGCTCGAGAATTTTCGCGAGGCCCTCTCGATCACCGCGTTTCCGGTACAGTGTCTCGATTGCGGCCAGCGCAGACTGGTTCTCGGAATCCTGTTCAAGGATCTTTCGGTACAAGCGCTCGGCGGAAAGCAACGCATCCGGTGTACTGGCGAGTTCGTAAAGGCGCGCCGACCGTTCGGCGAGCGTGACGAGCGCTGAGCCCTCAACCTGACCGAGACTCGCCTCAAGCAAACGCGCTCCCTGGAGATGTTTGTTTGACACTTCTGCTACACGCGACAGGCTCTCGATTATTTCGGCGTTTTCCGGATCGCCCGGCAAGGCCTTTCCGTAAGCATCGAGCGCAGCGGGTAGATCACCGAGGCGTTGCTCGACGGTCTCTGCAACCTTTTGCCACCACGAAGCAGCGTCAACGGGATTCTTCTGCATCCCTGCTCTAACTTCATAAAGTGTTGCGAGTTCCTTGAAATCGCCCCGTGCGTCGGCGAGGGGTTCCAGAACTTCCACGATGTCGGCCTTCAACTCGTCAACCCGCATCAACGTGCGCAAGGAAGGCAACGCCACCGTGTGCTCCGGTGCGCGCTCGAGGGCATCGCGGAAGGCTTCAAATGCCCCTCGTCTGTCCGCGAGATTTTCAAGACGAACCTTGCCAAGTTCCGACAAGAAGTCGGACTGCATCGCTCGACTATCCGCAGCGGCAGACTGACGTGCAATGACCTCGGCCAGTTCCGGGAAGCGCGCCCGTTGCCGTAACAACGTGGACATGCGTTGCAAGATATCGGGATCTTCTCCGCCGAAATCGGCCGCCTGTTTCAAGAAGGCCAACGCCTTGTCGGGATCGCGAAGTTGCTGTTCGGAAAGACCCGCGAGACGCAAGGCCAGCGTCGTTTGCAACGCCGAATCGTAGGTATCGGACAGGGTCGTTTCGTAGATTGCCGACAACTTCCGGAAGTCGCCGCGCGCCTGCGCCACCCGTTCGAGCGATTCCCGAACGGACTCGTCAGACGGATCCTCGTTGAAAGCCCGCGTCCAGAACTCGAAAGCGCGAACCAGATCACCGCGCGAGCTCTCTTCAACATTTGCCATCTCGGCCAACAACGTGATGCGATTGCTGCCGGCATCCTCGCCCGCGAGTTTGAGTTCCAGCAAGTCGACCAATTCACCAGGATTTCCGCCTGCGCGAAGCAGAGGTTCGAGCACCGCCACGGCGGCCATTCGATAACTCTCTGATTGTGCGAGAGCCCAAAGTGCATCACGGGCTGGTTTGAATCCAGCACTTTGATCGAGGATTTGTTGGTAGCGATCAATCGCACCATTGGTGTCATCGAGTTCGTTGGCAAGGAGCTGCGCAGCACGGAAAGCGAAGGCGAGCCGGTCGGCTGGCGAAGACGAGTGCTGCGCGCGAACATCCACAATCTCGAGGAGTTCCGCGTGTTGCTTCTCACGCGCGTAGATCTGATCGAGCGACTCAAGCGCATCACCATCCGCACCATTTACATCTAGGACGGAGCGTAGTTGCGCGGTGGCTTCCGTGGGCTCGCGCAGTTTTTCGTCGTAGAGACGTGCGGCTGCGAATCGCAGCATCCGGACGGCGGCAGGATCGCGGGTCGAAGCGAGTTCGATCTTGCGCTGGAAGATCTCGGACAGGTCCTTCCAACGTTCAGCAGCGGCAAACAGGCGAGTGAGCGCGTCAAGTGCATCCGGATCGGCCTCATCGTTGTCGAGGACTGCCTTCCAGGCCGCGATCGCATTGTCCGCGTTCTTGAGCGAATGCTCGTTCAACGTCGCAACACGCTTCCAGAGCGCCCCTCGAACCGAAGGCTCGAAGACGTTTTCGCAATGACGTTCCAGGATCGCAACGAGTTCGGGGAACTTGCCTTCCGCCTCAAGCAGACGTTCGAGTGCGCGGTAAGACGCATCGCTATCGGGTTGTGCGTCGACTGCGTCTTTCCAAATGGCAATCGCCCGCTTGCGATCGCCAAGGTTTGATTCAACGACTTGGGCCGCTTTTCCGAGCAGACCTGCCCGGAGACGAGGATCGTCGGCACGTTCGGAACCTTCGAGAAGCAGTGCAACGAAGCGATCGAAAGCCCGAGCCGACGGGACCGCGGCTTCTAGTGAAGCCAGGGCGCCATCATTCGCAACATCTTCCAGCCAAACGCGCCCACGGGCCTCAAGGGCTTCTCCCACGTTGCCCAGTTGCTCTTCGAGCGAAGCTGCTTCTTGCAATAGCATCATGCGCTCGCCGGCATCGTCGGCGTTTTCGATTCGAATTCGTATCACGACCACCAGGCGATCGAGCGTCTGGGTTTGTCGGAACGCCGGTTCCAGGACCGCCGCCACGCGGGCTCGGTGATCCGCATCGGCCAACAGACCTTCGAGGGCCTTGCGCGCTTCGGCCTGACCTGGATCGCTCGTCAGGATCTCCTCGAAAAGTTCAATGGCGGAGCCAATCTCGCCCCGCTCCAATTGCAGGAGGTCAGCCAAACGCAACGCGACGGCCTGGCGGACACTGGCATCGGACTCGGTTTCCATCCGCCAACGCAGGTGATCCGCAACGTCATCCCACCGAGCATCCGCACGCAGCAGCCGTTCGCGCTCGGAGGCAGCTTCCTTGTCGTTCGGTGCCTCGTCGAGGGCCGTGCGCAGGCAATCGGCCGCACGCCCGCGGTCCTCAAGTCGAACCTCGGAGATCCGGGCGCTGCGCTTCATCAACGCCAACCGTTGCGGCGCCGAGTTTGCGCGAATCGCTTGATCGTCGATCAAATCGCGCAGCTCTTCCCACGCTTCCCATCGTTCGAGGGCTTTCTCGAACAGCGTTACCGCGCCAGAATCGTCCGGCAAAGCATCGAGGTTGCGACGGTAGTGTTTGCGAGCAGCGTCCCGATCGCCCAGACGTTCATCCTGAATCCACGCCGCCAAACGCACCACGGAGAGTACCTCATCCGTATCCGAGGATTCATCGTAGAGGTAGTCCTCGATGATCTCCGCGAGACGAGGCCACTTGTCGAGTTTGGGCGCAAGGCGCAGCAACTGTTCCTGCACAGCCTTGTCTGAGGGAACCTCTGCAAAAAGCTTTCCGTACCACTCGAAGGCCTGCGTAAGATCTTCGATTTGCTCTTCGAAGATGCGGGCAATCCGGCGCGTCCAGATCACTTTATCAGCTGGGGACTCCAGATGATCCCGGCGAACCTCGTGCACATGGACGAGCTTGTCCCACGCACTCCGACGGGTATAAACCGGATCAAGCAAGTCCGCAGCTGCGAGCGCGATATCCACATCGTCCAGCAGCAATTCGGCCATCTCGATGGCAGCGGGATGCTCGGACTCGCGACGCAAGATTTCTTTGAGGTGTTCCATCGCTTCACCCCGATCGCCGAGTTCATCGATCTCGATTCGCGCCATGCGTTCGCGAATCACGATGAGCTCCGCCGGCGCGGATACCATCAACAATCGGCGTTCGAGCAATTCGCGGAGATCAACCCAACGTTCCGCCTTCTCGTATAGAGACTGCAACGCCATGACCGTTGCTTCATCCTGTTGTCGCAACTCCAGCGCCCGCCCGTAGGCAGCAATGGCGTCTTCCACACGATCAAGCTTGAGCGCCACGGCCCCTGCTTCACTGCGCAGCGGAAACTCTGCGATGCCATCGTCAAATACTAGCTCGGCTCGACGCATAAGCAGTTCGTAGAGCTGCGCGTCGTCATTCCGTTGCCGGTAAATTCGATCAAGACCCAAAAGTGCGCCGGAGTCGGAGGGCGATTGATCCAGGATGCTGAGGAATCGATCCCGAGCGGACTCAAGATCACCCGATTCAACGGCGGCGGTCGCGATACGACGCTCGATGCGAAGCTTTACTTCCTCGCGCAGAACGTCGGGCTCAATCTCCTTGTACAACTCGATCACGTCGGCCGAACGGCCGAGAGCGTTTCCGAGGGCGTCATAGGTATCGAGCAAGCTCACCAGCGATTCTTCACCAATCGCATCGCGAATGGCGTTGCCAATGGCGCTAAAGGCGCCAGCAGCATCACCCAACTGATCTCGTCGCAGCTCGCCAAGCCGCGTCCACGTCTTCATTCGATTGCGACGATCGGATTCGGTGTCAATGTAGATAGAAAGCAACCGAGCCATCTCGGGCCAGTTCTCGCGAATTTCGTAGATCGGCTCCAGAATCTCGGCGGCGTCGCGGCCGAGATCGTCGCCACGCCCAAGCAGCCCTTCGATCTGCGCGATGGTCTCGGAATCGTCCGGGATGTGCAGCAGAATCTCGCGCCACTTCTCGATCGCTTCGCGGGGTTGTTCAAGCGGCCCTGCGAGCAAGCCACCTGCCTTGCGCAGGAAGAGTACGCGTTCGGTCGGCACATCGGTCAGCACCAAGCGTCGTTCAAGGGTACCGAGACGCGATTCGTGTGCCCCACTCTTTTCGTAAAGCTTGTCGAGCGCATCAAGCGCAGCCTTTTCGCCTCCCGCTTCGTCCAGATTCGCCTGGACCATTGCAATGGCTTGATCAAGATCGTTCAGCTTTTCGTCGTGTATCTCGGCGATTCGCCAACGAAGCGCAACACGAGACTTCTTGCTGGTCGCAAGCGCGAGTCGGCGTTCCAAGATCTCGATCAGATGCGGCCAGTCCGAAGCGGCCTGATAGATCGGTTCGAGTCGATCCAGCAGCTTGATGTCATCCGGCTGCAGATCGAACGCTTCGCGCAGGTTTTCAAGCGCCCCCGGACTATCCTTCAGTGCACGTTCGCGCAGGTCCGCGATGCGCACATAAACTGCCGCCTTGGCGACCGCGTTCTTTTCCCACTCGACCTTTGTCTTGAGAATCTCGACGAGTTTTTCATAGGCGCCGATCTGTGGGTAAAGCGCTTCGAGCGCCTCCGCTGCGGGCCGCCCAATCTCCGCGCTGGTCGGATCGAGATCGAGAACCTTCTGCCACAACAGGGCCGCCTGTTCGCGATCGCCAAGACTTGATACGGACAGACGCGCGGCCCGAACATAGAGCTCGGCACGGCCACGCAGATCGTCCTCATCCTTTTTCTCCGCCATGTCGCGGTAGAGCTGGACGAGATCGCCAGGCCGTTCGAGCATGGCGATCAGACGCTCGACCGATTGCATCGCGTCGGCATTGCGCGGATCCATCTCGAGGATGGTTTGCCAGGTCGTGAGAGCGCCGGGCTCGTCTGCCAGCTTTAGCTCTTGCAGCTCGGCGATCTTCTTGAGTGCGGCCATCGCCTTCGGACCGGTCAAGGCGGCGCGGCGGATCTGGAGAACTTCGACGAGTCCTTCCCACTTGGATTGCTTGTTGTAGATCGGACCGAGGACGTTCGCAGCTCGCTGTTTCGCCTTGGGCTTGCGCAGCATGCGCTCGACCATACGCAACACATTTTCGTTGTCCGGAGTGGCTTTCAACCGCTCTTCGAGGATATCGAGGGCCTCGTCGAAGTTGCCCAGTTTTTCAACCAGGATTTCGATCCGCTTGAAGGTGATCGTCTCGCGCTCGGATTCGGGCGCAAGATCGCTTTCCTGCGTGAGGGTCTTCGCAAGCGTAGACCAGCGGCCGAGCGCGGTGAGCAATCGCTCAAGCGAGTGGAAGATGCTCCGGTTGGTGGGCTGGAGCTCAAGTTGCCGCATCAAGGTGGTGACCGCGTGTTCACGGTCACCAAGCATGGACTCGTCGATTTCGGCGATCTGCGCGAGCAGCGAGATCTTTTCTTTCTCGTCGGCGCCGGGCAGATTGCCTTCGCGCTTTTCCATCACACCGCGCAAGTCTTGCCAGCGTTCACCGTCACGCAGCAGGCGGGTCAACGCCGAGTGGGCGTTGAGGTGCAGCGGTTCGATCTCGATGATCTGCCGATAGGCTTTTTCGGCCTGAGCCTCGTGGCCCGACTGTGCCTCCTCGATGTCCGCGAGGTGCGTGAGCAACTGCACGCGAAGTGCTGGATCATCGGCGACGACCAAAACCTGGTCGATGCCGCGGGCCAGATCGTCAAGGCGAGCGGCTTCCTTGGCAAGACGAAGCAAACGTTCGCGATTCGGCGCGTTTTGCGGCGCGATCTCGAATACACGCAGGGCGGCGCCGTAGGCTTCACCCTTGTCGCCAATGGCATCTTCATAGAGTCCGGTCAGGATCTCGAGGTGCTTGAGGCGTGCCGTCTCATCCGGCGTTGCGCTGACAAGGGCTTCAAGCGACTCGGCCCACTTGTCGAAGCGTTCGGCAGTTTCGTAGTACCTTGCAAGCCGTTGTGCGACGGGAGGAATCTCCTCGCGTTCCATGCTGCCGTCAAAGAGCGCCCGTTCAAGACCGGCAACCGCGTCGACCGAATCGATGTCGATCTCGAGAACGGCAAGATACGCCGCCCGCGCTGCGTTGCCGTTTTTGATTTGCTGTTCCTGCAAGCGACCCAGGCGGAGCAACACCGCGGCCTTCGCGTCGGAATCGGTCTCCACTTCGGCCTGGCGTGCGAAGACGTCGGCAAGCCCGACGTGATCGGCCGAGTTTTCGTGGAGTCGTGCAAGGGTTGCCAGCAACTTGCCGGGCTTGGCATTGAGTGAAAGCGCGCGGCGCAACGATGCGATCGCTGCATCGGGTTGACCCAGCTTCTCTTCCTGGATGCGCGCGAGGCCAGCAAGCAACTCGGCTTTCTCACCGTCATTGGTGATGCGCTTTTCGCGCCGCTGCATCAATTCGACGACTTCGGGCCATTTTTCTTCCGTCGACAGAATCGACTGCAGCGCGGCTTCGGCTTCGGGATCGCCTGGCGACAGTTCGAGCAAGGCATCTGCAAGTTTGCGCGCCTCGGCCGGACGCTTGGTCCGCGTCGTCGCAACCTTCAAGGATTTGCGAACGATGGGCAGTTTTTCGTCGGCCTTTGCATCCTTGGCAAGACCACCGAGACGCTCAAGGCTTCCGTGGTACAAATCGGCCAACACACTCCAGGATTCGGACGCTTCGGCGAGTCGTTCCACTTCGACAAACAGCTCGGAATCGCCCGGAGCAAGCACCTGTGCGCGCAAGGCCCATTTCAAGGCCTCGGACTTCGAACCCAGTTGGTCTTCGCAAAGCTTGCGTGCCTCGCCCATGATCTCGAGCTGTTCCTGAACGGAAAGCTCGGCGGCCTTCTTGCGCTTTTTCTTTTTCTTGCCGCCCTCTTCGGCCGCAGCGTCCTTGGCATCGCTTTCGGCATTGCCACCCAAACGCAACTCGTAGTTCTCGAGCAAGCGGGACCATTTTTGCGTCTGTCCGTAAAGGCCCTCGAGTGCGTCGGTTGCAACCGAGTTGGACGGATCGATGGCCACGATCCGCTCGTAGGCCTTGATCGCCCGTTCGGGCTGCTTGAGCTTTTCGATCGCAATTGTTGCCACGCGCTCGAAGAGGGGTGTGGCCTTGTCGTCGCCCAGTTTCTCGGCAAGCTCGATCAATGCCTCGCAGAGATCGTCAAACGCGCCCCGCTCGGTAAACAGGCGCTCAAGCGCCTCGACGTCGGACTGTTTCGTATAGATCTCACGCAGCAGTCGGAAAGCTTTGGAATGCTCGGGCGCAAGCACCCGGAGGGATTCAAAAGCAAGGCGCGCGCCAGCGGCATCGTCGGCTTTTTCATGCAGCAGCGTCCTCTGGCGATCAAGCAGCGAGATCTTGGTCGCCTGTTCATCGGTCGCATCGACCTGCTTGCCCAACGTTTCGGCCAGCAATGCCCAGTCTTTGTTGCGTTCGTAAAGCGTTACGAGTGCTGGCAACGCGTCGGCGTCTGCCGGATCGATGCGCAACACCTGATTCCAGAGGTCGATTGCCTGCTTTGAATCGCTCAGGCGATCATTGGCAAGTCGGGCCATCTCGGCCAGACGTTCGCGTTCCTTGTCCGTATCGGAAAGGGGCTTTTGTCCCTTGTAGATTTCGAGCAGCTCACGCCACTTGCGACCCTTCGTGTAAAGCGCAACCAGCGCTTCGTGCGCGCCGCTATCGCCTGGACGCATCTGCAGCACCTTCTCAAGTGCCGCGGCAGCATTCTGCGGTTTTCCCAGCCGCTCGCTCCAGAGGGTGGCGACGCGCTGGTAGAGCGCAATCGCATCGGCCGGCTGCGCCGCGATCTCGGCGAGTCGGGTCAATACCGTGACGAGGTCGGGGTAACGGGCCTTGCTTTCGTAGGACTCCGCAAGCGCTTCAAGCGAAGCACGGTGCTCGGGCTTGAGCTTGAGAATGGCCTGGTAATAGTTCGTGACCATTACCTCAAGGTGCATTTTGTCCCGGTAGATCGGGATCATCTGCAAGTAGAGCGCGATCTTCGCGTCGACAGATTCGTCACCGAGGTGATCGACGCGCTCTTTCAAAAGCTCCGTGAGTGCGTTCCACTTTTCGGTCTCGGTATAAAGCAGTTCCAGTGACGTTTGCGCGACCTGGAGATCAGGCTTCTTCCGCAACACGCCTTTCCACAGATCGATGGCCTTTTCCATCGTCTGCGGGCTTTGTTCGGCGACCTGCGCCATCTCGATGCCAAGCGCAAGACGCGCCTCCTCGTCCTCGTCGGCGCGCTGGGCCTGTTGCAACACGTTGAGCAACTGCGGTAGCTCGTTGCGCTCTTTGTAATACGCCCGGTAGAAGTCGAGCGCCGCGGGATCGCGTGCATCGACCTTGCGTACCTTGCGAAACACACCTTCGGCTCGGTTCTTGTCGTTTAAACGCGTCGCATAGACGTCGCCGACAATCGCCAACAGGCGAAGTTCAACCCCGCGTCGCGCTGTCTTTAGCGCGGTTTCGTAAATCTTGGCCGCGTCCTCCCATCCGCTGTCCGCGCCAACCTTGTCGGCAGCACGCACGAGGTCAGCGACCGCGTCGAGGTTTTCGGGGTTGGCCTTCAGGGCCTCAAGTGCATTCGAAACGTCGCCATCCATGAATCGTCAGGGGTCGGTCAGGGACTATACACCCCCCCATCCAGGAGAAAAATAGCCTGGGGTTGGGCCGACTTACGGGGGCTGGTGGGTTGAGGGTCGGCCCTACTGCACTCGGGGGTTTTTCGCGTAGCTTTAGCCCGACCGGGCGCCGTGTTACCGTCCCCTCGCAATTTCCGCTGCCCGAGCTCACCTGGAGGTTTCATGACAAGGCCAAAGTCCAACCCGTTTTCCCTGCTCACCCTTGGCGTCCGGCTGGCCGTTCCGGTCCTGTCGCTGGCCCTTGGAACCGCCTGTCCGGAAAAAAAGTCAGAGGAAGCCAAAATCTGTTGCGACCAACCCAAGATCCCGGCCGACGTCGCCCCCTTCAAAATTGTCGGCGACGACGCCACGGGTATCTACGACGAGCGCGTGGTCAAAATCAAAGCCGTCCTGAGCGGCCCGACCGAGCGCACACAGCTTTATCCCGTCCTGCACACGATCTACCGCCACGCAATGACCCGCGAAACCAACGAGCCTCTGGCGTTCGAGGCGGACCTCTATGCGAGCGAAGCGGCCGCGACCGCAGGTGGCCCCGGCGTCGCCCGAATCGCCCGACCGCGTGGAAAACTGGCCCCCGAATGTGAAAACCGCGTCGCCTACACCTTTGACCGGGCCGCGAACATCGCCTTTGGAGAGATCTTCCTGCGCAAAGCCGAGGAGAACGGCAGCGACACTTGTAAACTGATGGAGTCGAAGGACCAGGCCCCCATCGATGCGGGTTGGAAGTTGCGCCCGGCAATTGTGATCGACGGCGCCGCCCAGACGGCCGCGCTCACCTACCCATTCCGGAAGGACACCGAGGACGCCTACCAAGAGGAAATCAAGTTCACGGGTGCCATGAAGGCCTGGATCGACTTTGCGACCGCCTACTTCCACAAGGTGCCCGACCTGAAAAACCTGACCTTCATTGGAACCCACAACGACGCAGAGATCCTGAAAATCTCTCTTTCGCGTGAACAGTTCAATAACGGCTTCGCAGGTTTGCAGGAAGACATCGCAGCCTACGCCGCGGTGACTTTCCAGAAACTGGGCATGGGCGCCGGCAGCGAAAAGGCGGTTCTGAAGGATCGCGAGAACTTCCAGACCAAGACCTACAAGGCGGCATTGGCAAGTTTGCCAAAAGATCAGGTGACAATCGCGAAGAACCTGAAATAAAAGGCCCACGTCATGGCAGCACCGTTTCAACTGGCACTGGTCCAGATGTCGATGTCCGAGAAACTGTCGGACAACCTTGAGAGTGCCGCGACAAAAGTCGAGGAGGCCGCACGTGCGGGCGCTCGCATGGTTTGTCTGCCCGAGATGTTCCGGTCGCGCTACTTCTGTCAGGTCGAAGATGCAGCCCTTTTCGACCTCGCCGAAACGGTGCCCGGACCCTCGACCGAACGATTTACCCGCATCGCGAAGGAACACAACGTCGCGGTGGTGGTGCCGATCTTCGAGAAGCGGGCACCCGGCCTCTATCACAACAGCGTGGTCGTCGTTGATGGCGGCGGTCGCAACGCGGGGATGTACCGCAAGATGCACATCCCCGACGATCCCTGTTTCTACGAGAAGTTCTATTTCACACCGGGCGATCTGGGATTCAAGGCCTTCGAGACCCAGGTCGGAACGATTGGTACCCTGATCTGTTGGGACCAGTGGTTCCCCGAGGGCGCTCGATTGACGGCAATGCAGGGCGCGGGCGTGCTGTTCTATCCCACTGCCATCGGCTGGCATCCGGCAGAAAAGGCCGAGTTTGGGGTAGCCCAGCGCGATGCCTGGCGCACCATTCAACGCGCGCACGCGATCGCCAATGGTGTCTTCGTCGCGTCGGTCAATCGGGTTGGACACGAGCCAGGCGCACCGGGCATGGATGGACTTGAGTTCTGGGGCACCTCCTTTGTCGCGGATCCGATGGGGACAGTGCTGGTCGAGGGCTCGACCGACCGCGAAGAAACGCTTCACTGCGAGATCAATCCGGCCCGCACCGAGGAAGTGCGCCGGGGCTGGCCCTTCTTCCGTGATCGGCGCATCGATGCCTATGGCGATTTGACCCAACGCTTTCTCGATCGTCCCAAGCCGTGAAACGCAATACGAAAAAGTCGATCTCCGCCGTGCGCATGCCCGCCGAATGGGAGCCGCACGAGGCCACCTGGTTGGGTTTTCCTGCGAACCCGGATGACTGGCCCGGCAAGTTGCCGGCGGTCGAGTGGGTATATGGCGAAATCATCCGCCAGCTTGTGCGCGGCGAGAAGATTTATCTATTGGCCCAGGACGCGAAACACGAGGCACACACGCGCGCAGTTCTCGAAAAGGTGGGCGTGCCGAAGAAGCAGCTGCGCGTGATGCGAATCCGAACCGACCGCAACTGGATGCGCGATTCGGGGCCCATCGCCGTGAAGACCGGCAAAAAGCGACACATCGCGGGCTTTCGGTTCAACGCCTGGGCGAAATACGACAACTGGAAGCGCGACATTCACACAGCCAGCGAGGCGGCGGCAAACGTACGTATTCCTTACCAACCGGTGCTTCACAACGGCAAGCCGGTGGTGCTTGAGGGGGGGGCCATCGATGTGAACGGCTGCGGCACGTTGTTGACGACACGCGAGTGTTTGTTGCACCCGAAGAAGCAAGTTCGCAACCCGGGATTTGGTTCAGCGGACTACGAGGCGGTATTTGCGCAGGCGTTGGGGATTCGCAACACGATCTGGTTGCAGGACGGCATTGCGGGCGACGACACCCACGGGCACGTCGACGATCTGGCGCGGTTCGTGAACCCAAACACGGTGGTGTTGTGTCACGAAACCAACGTGCGCGATCCGAACCACCTGCCGTTGAAGAAGAACCTGGAGATCTTGCAGGGCTCGCGACTGGAAGATGGGGCGAGAGTCGAGGTCGTGTTGCTGCCGATGCCGGAGCCGCTGGTATTTGATGGCGTACGGGTACCGGCAAGCTACGCGAACTTCTACGTGGGCAACGAGGTGGTGTTGGTGCCCACCTTCAACGACGAGATGGATCGGGTGGCGCTGGGGATCTTGGCGGAGTTGTTCCCCACGAGGCGCGTGGTGGGCATTCACGCGGTGGATCTGGTGTGGGGTTTCGGGACACTGCACTGCTTGACGCAACAGTTGCCGGTGTGAGTCTCCCAGTCCGTGATACAGTCGCCACATGAAGTACGCCCTACGCCGTGTATTGACTACATTTTCCCTGCTCCTCTGGGTCCCGCTTGCGTGTAGCACCGCAGATAGCGCGCTCGACCCAAACCCCACGGGTGGCAACACAGCGGGCGGAGCGACGGGCACCAGCGTCGTGACCGGTGGTACGCTTGGCGAAACCGGTGGAACCGCAAGCGGTGGAGTTCTAGGAATGGGCGCTGCGGCAGCCGGCGGTTCTGCGTCAGGCGGCAGCGCGACCGGCGGAAGCGCATCGGGTGGCAGCGGAGCAGGGGGAAAGTCACCCGTGGGGGGCGGCACCGCCGGAAGCTCGGGTGGTTCAACCGGAACGACGCCCTGCTCTTCTTCCAACTGCAAAGGCGTTTGTGTCGCGCAGGACGAGGGAGGATGCAGTGGCGTGTGGAAATGCGTGAACGACCCGGGCATCTGCACAACCGACATCGCGCCGTTTTGCGGCTGCGACGGCAAGACCTTCAGCAGCAGTTCGTCTTGTGTCGCGAATGCCTGGTCGCATCGGGGCTCCTGCGAAGCAGGCGTGGATTGCGATCCAGGAAAAATCACCTGCCGACGCGCCACGCCGAGTTGTCCTGCGGGGTATGTCCCCTCGGTCGTGGGTTCGTGTTACGGACCTTGCGTCAGGATGCAAGAGTGCACCTGCAAGAGTAGCGACCAGTGCCCCGCCAAGCCCAGCGCCTGCTCCCAAGTTAGCAATCGCTGCGTGGCCCCTGTTTTTTAAAGGACACGGATCCCCTCTTCCGTCCGATGAAGCCTGACCGCTACTTCGGGCCGAGCGCGGCGGCAATCGCGTTACACAGGTTCTTCATTACGAAACCGTGATCGAGACCAATCGAAACTGCAACGCCGCGATCGGTGAGCGACTCGGTTACGACCGGACCCACCGAGGCCACGCGGGTGCGCCCGAGTCCCACTCGCAATGCATCGAGCAACTGGCGTTTCTCCGCGACCTCGAAGAGGCGATCCACCTGCGACGCACTGGTGAATGCGACGGCATCCATCGAACCCGCACCCATCGCCGCGATAAACATCTGCACCCGCTCTTCATCAACCGCCGGCGCGTAGACATACGGCGCCACGGAACGCACGGTGGCGCCGAACGATTCGATCGCAGACACGAGTGGCAGGTTCGGCTCCGTTCCGTATAGCTGCAATCCGACCGTTCGTCCTTTGAGGTCCAACGTGGCCAATAATTCTGCGACGCCCGTTGACGTTGGGACCCTGGCAGCGATCGTGGGTGACAAACCGACATCCTTCAGCGCCCGCGCAGGCTTCGGACCCCGCGTGACGGTACGCAACCGTCCGAGGGCAGTCACGGCCTCGGCGTGCCTGCCCGTGCGTTCCGCCCGATGCAGAAGACGCCGCAGCCCCTCTCCTGTCAGGATGACCAGATCATTGAATTCGTCTCGCACCAACGCTTCGAGCCAGGCATCCACGGGCACCGGATCCGGTGCGTCCAGGATGGCCACCAGGGGGCAGCGCAAAGTTTCCGCCCCGAGGGATTGCAACATCTCGGCAAGGCGATCGAGTTCGCGCGACTCGGGTATCCCGATCGTGCGCCCAGACAATGACGACGAGGACATGAACCCGGTTATGTAGCGCCATGTCCTCGCAAGGCAAGCGCGACACCCTACAACCCGGTAAATCGGGGACAGGTTGACACCACGGCAAAGGGTGCTGTAAGCCGAGGGACCGTGCCACGCCCTCATCCAGTCGCCGTGAACGCCGACGCAGCAGCCTTTCTGAAGTGGGCAGGCGGAAAGCGGCGTTTATTGGCGCAGTACCAACCGTTTTTTCCGAAAACGGATTCCTTTGGTGACTACCTCGAACCCTTCGTTGGGGGCGGTTCGGTTTTCTTCCACGTGTTGGGGACGCTGAAGCCGCGGCGGTGTCATCTCTTCGATGGCAACCACGATCTCATCGAAACGTATCAAGCCATCAAGGACAGTCCCGAGGGTGTGATCACGGAGCTCACCCTGCTCCGCGGTCGCCACAGCGAAGACCACTACTACAAGGTCCGCGCGAAGGTCCCTGCGACCCTCGTCGCACGCGCCGCGCGCATCATTTACCTGAACAAGACCTGTTACAACGGCCTCTATCGTGTGAACTCGCAGGGGCAATTCAACGTTCCCATCGGTCGATACGTCAAGGTGCGAATCTTTGATTCCGAAAATGTGCGCGCGGTTAGCGCCGCCCTCAAGAAAGCATCGCTTGAATGCTCGGATTTTCGGCTGGTACAAAAGCGGGCGAATCGGAATGACTTCGTGTACTTCGATCCACCCTACGATCCCGTTTCGAACACGGCAAACTTCACTGGCTACACGAGTACAAACTTTGCGCGCACGGAACAGGGTGAGCTTGCCGAGATCTATCGCGAGCTCGACAAGCGCGGATGCAAACTGATGCTGTCCAACAGCGACACGCCCTTTGTGCGCGAGCTTTACAAGGGCTTCACCCTCCACCCAATCCTCGCCCGCCGCAACATCAACAGAAGCGCCGACAAACGGGGGCCGGTCGGCGAGGTGCTGGTCGTGAACTACAAGCCCTGACTACGAACTGTCGCCGCGCCGGATCACCGTGCCGACGCCCGCATCCGTGAAAAGCTCGACCACCACGCTGTGCGCCGTGCGACCATCCACCACGTGCACGGCCTTGACGCCACCGTCGAGTGCCTGCATGACGGCCTGAGCCTTGACGTGCATGCCGCCCTTGATTGCGCCGCCGACCATCGCCTGCAATTCGTCGCGGGTCAGACTGGAGATGAGCTTGCCGTTCTCGTCCAGAATCCCGGCCACATCGGTCAAGAAGATCAACTTGCGGGCACCGATTGCGGTTGCGATGGCAGCGGCTGCCATGTCGGCGTTGATGTTGAGTCCGTTGCCATCGGGGCCAAGTCCCACCGGGGAAATGACCGGCAAGATATTCTTGTCGAGCAGAAGCTGTAGGAAATCCGTGTTGACGGACTCGATCTCGCCGACAAATCCCAGATCCCGTTTACCGGGCAGCGGTTCAATCTTCTTCGCGCGCAGGAGACGTGCGTCCTTGCCCGACAGGCCAATCGCCATCGCCCCGAGCACATTCAGGCGCCCGACGATTTCCGTATTCACACGACCGGTGAGCACCATCTCGACGATGCGAACGTCCTCTTCACCGGTGATGCGCTGGCCCTCGAAGAATTCGCTGGTTTGACCCATGCGATCGAGGGTTCGGGAGATCTCGGGTCCACCACCGTGCACGATGATGGGGCGCAGACCGGCTGACTGCAAAAGCACCAGATCCTGAGCGAAGCTGGCCTTGAGCGCCGAGTCTATCATGGCGGCGCCGCCGTACTTGATGACGGCGCAGGTTCCGGAGAAGCGCTGGATGTAGCGCAATGCCTCGACAACCAGCGAGCGTTTTTCAGCGAGCGAATCGCCGAGAGGAGTCTCGTTACCTTTGTCGTTCATGGCCGTGTGCTTGTGAAAACGTGTTGCGGTTTAGAACTTGGCCTCGACACGTCCTGTGATGGTGATGTTGGCCTTGCCCTGAGGCACGATCTGGCCCCCGGACAAGCTCATGTCAATCACCGTGATGAGGTTGAAGGGCGTTTTGTGATTTCGGGCAAAGGACGAGAATGCGGCCTGCCCCGCCGCGTCGACCACCACCGTTTGCATGCCGTTCGACATCGCGGCCTGGGCGGGTAATGTGGTGACCTTGCGGGCGGCTGCGTTGTTCTTGGTTTTGACGTTCGCTGGTGCAACCCAGATCTCGACCGGTGGCAACGTCGTCGTCAGATTGTTGCGCACGTCGTACTGCAGGCTCTTGAGGTTGACGGCCGACAGGCTGGAATTGCCCGCCTGCTTGAGCGAAGGCACCGTCATTGCCAGATCGATCGTTTGCGTTTGCTCGAAGGTGTAGAGAAAGGCGCACTTGTTTTCTCGGCAGACGAGCGGATATTTACCGCAATCAACGCCGGGTACCGCGCAACAAGTGGACGTGTCGGTACCGGCACAAGGTACCGCGGGAACAGCGCCGACCGGTGGTTTCTTGAAATCGGGGCTATCGGAATCCACCACAAAACTTTGCGGTGGAATGTCGAATGGAATTGTATTGAAGCTGTCGACATCAATCAGACCGCAGCTTGCTGACAACACAGCCATCGAAAGAGCCGCGAGCGCCGACACCCGAATTTCGGATCGTTGTTTTTTCACGCCCCGGAGCGTACCACCAGATTGGATCAGCGACCAGAAGAGGAGCCACCCAGAACGTGCTGGGTTAATTCGTCCACGATCGCATCGAGGGTCCGGCCGCCATCGAGTACTGAATAGGCCAGATCGCTCCAGCCCGTCTTGTTTCCGGCGGCCGCGTCGAGGGCTTCGTCCATTCGACGCTGTACGAGCCCCCGAATCCGGGACTGGATTCGGGAAAGCCTGCGGATGTCGCGCTTGAGGGCGGCCTCGGGCCGGGCGCGCTCTTGCTCGATGATCCCGACCAGCTCGTAAATGCCCTTGCCCTCGCCCGCAACGGTTTTGACGATGGCCACATCCTGGCGACCACTCTGGCGAATCTCGACCATCGCCTGCAAATCGCGAACAACGGTGTCGGCTCCAGGCAGATCGGCCTTGTTCACGACTAAAACGTCCGCCACCTCGAACACGCCGGCCTTGATGGCCTGCACGCCGTCACCAAGCCCGGGAACCGTGACGACCAGCGTGAGATCTGCAGCGGCGGCCACATCGACTTCGTCCTGACCAACACCCACGGTTTCCACGAAGATGGTGTGAAAACCCATCGAATCCAGGACCACAACGGCGTCGTAAACCGAGCGCGAAAGACCGCCCATTGCGCCCCGGGTCGCAAAGGAACGGATGAACACGCCGGGATCGGTCGCGTGGCGTTGCATCCGAATGCGATCACCGAGAAGCGCGCCGCCCGAAATGGGGCTGGAGGGATCAACGGCGAGCACACCCACGCGCGCACCCCGCTCCCGGTAGGCAGCGATGAGGACGTCGATAAGCGTCGACTTTCCCGCACCGGGAGGCCCGGTTACCCCGACCACAAACGCCTTGTCCGCCGCAGGCAAAAGCATGGCAAGTGCGGAATTGGCCGCCGGCTGATCGTCATCCAGATCGCGAATCAACCGTGCACCGACGGCTCTATCGCCCGTCAGTACCCGGGCGGCCAACGCGGCACCGGCCATCTCGGCCGTTGCGTTGCCATCGCGTGATCGGGCGTTGTTCAAGCTGAGAATTCCTTGATGAGCTCGCGGCCGATCACCATTTTCTGAACCTCGTTCGTGCCTTCGCCGATCTCAGCCAGCTTCACGTCTCTGTAATACCGTTCGACTGGAAACTCGCGCGTGTAGCCGTAGCCACCGTGGATTTGCAGGGCATTGTTGCAGGCCCGGGTTGCGGCGCGGGCGGCGTAATACTTGGCCTCGGAGGCCTGACGGGTGATGCGCTGGCCGTGGTCCTGCATGGAGGCCGCGTTCCAGACCAGGAGCCGCGCCGCATCGAGTTCCGTCGCCATGTCAGCCAGCATGTGCTGCACGCCCTGAAACTCGGAAATCGGCTGACCGAACTGCACGCGATCGCGGGCGTATTTACATGCGGCATCAAACGCAGCACGGCCGATGCCCACCGCCCAGGCGCCGATCGACACGCGTCCTTTGTCGAGTATCTGGAGCGTGTCGTAAAAGCCGTTGTCGACGTCACCCAGCCGACATTCATCGGGAACCACGACGCCTTCGAGGATCAACTCGGTGGTGTCTGACGCATGCAGGCCCATCTTTTCAATCTTGCGTCCGGGACGAAATCCGGGTGTCCCTGGCTCGACCAGGAACGCCGTGAGCCCGCGCTGTTTCTTCTCGGGCGAAGTCGATGCGAGGATGACATAGATACCGGCCACGGAGCCCTGTGTGATGAAGGTCTTGGTGCCGTCAATCACCCATTCCACAACCGTACGACCATCCACCTTGCGCTCGCGACGAATCGCGCGCGTACGGGCAGCACCGGCGTCGGAACCAGAGCCAGGCTCGGTCAAGCCCCAGGCGCCAAGGATCTCGCCGGCGGCAAGCCGTGGCAGGTATTTGCTTTTCTGTGCTTCGTTTCCCGCCTGAAAGATATGTCCCGAGCCGAGGCTGTTGTGCGACGCCATGGTCAGACCGACCGAGGCATCGGCAGCGGCGACCTCTTCCAGTGCAATCACGTAATCCATCATCCCCATGCCGGCTCCGCCGTAGCGTTCCGGTACGCGCATGCCGAAAAGACCCAGCTCCGACATCGGCCCGATGACCTCGTGTGGGAAGGTTTCATTTTCATCCCACTTCGCGGCATGCGGAACGATGTGATGCGCACAAAACTCGCGCACGGTCTTCTGCAAAATCTTCTGCTCTTCGGACAAATCGAAGTTCATGGCTTTTTCGGCAAAGCTCCTGATTTGAATCGCTGTTCTGGACCTGCGGGTGCGTAAATTTGGATACCGATCACCGGCTCGGGCCCAGTTCTGCCACCATGCAACTGTCCCGACGGAATGTGCAACACTTGGTCAGCCGAATACGGATAAGGCTCGTTTCCAATAAAGAGCGTTCCGGAACCCTTGACGACATACATGAACTCGGCCGACCCATCGTGGGTGTGCTTCGGAAAGTCGCTGTTCGCGGCAAGTTCAATCAGCTCGAGTGCCATGGCGTCCGAGCCGGTGGTCTCTTTATTGAGGAGCAACTGAACCTTGACCTTGCCCTCGTTCGCCATGTGGGTTCGATCTTCCGCAACCGCTATCACCGCGGGAACGGGACCGGGCGGCAAAGGCACGTTGGCATCGCGGACGACCTCAAACGCAGCACGGCCAGCAGGATTCGCCGGATCGCGGTAGACCACCTCGGGTCCAGGTGGCGTGAAGATTTGCAAGATTTGAACCGGCAACTGTCGGCCCATGTTCTCGATGACGTGGGGGAAACCCCGGGGAATAAAGACCGCCGTACCCTCGGCAAGCGACAGGGCTGCGAAACCCTTCGGGCCAAGAATGCGCACCTTGCCCTTGCGAACGTAGATTGCTTTGTCGCTCTGGGGATGGCGATGCATCGCCACGCGAGATGCGGGTGAAACCGTGAGCAACACTGCCGACAGCTGGCGCGTGTGCATGTTGACAGGATCCGCGAGGACTTTGATCTGGAACGGTCCAGCCCTTTTACCGGAACCGGCAGGACCGCGCGCGGGCGCGTCTTCCAAACGCACCACATACTGGTTCATCTCGCCTGCAAACGAAAGTGGCAACACGACGCTGGCACCGGGTTCGATATCGGCGATCTTCCAGGTGAGCGCGCGCCTCGAAACGCAGGTCGCCATGGTTTCGGGAATCTTGTCTCCGCGTGACACCACGGTGGATTTTTTGATCTGGCCCCCGGCCCCGACCGTTACCTCCAGTTCAACTATGCCCGCGACATCGAGTCGGTCGGCAAGGGCTTGTTCAAAGCAGCGATGCGCATCGGGTGCATGCTTGCGCAAGGTGTTCTCCACCGCAGCCGTGACGCGCTCGGCTTCCGAGGCGGATCGTGCGTTACCCGGTGCAACCGCAATCAGCGCGGCGAGCATCGGCAAAAAGACGGTATGGCGTTTCATCGTGAAGCTCCTGTCTTTTCGACGCGCGGGCGGAGAACTTGTTCCATCCACGCCACAATCTGGTGCGTCGAGGTACCCGGCTTGAAAATTTCCGCTACACCCAGAGCGCGCAATTCTTCCACGTCATCGTCGGGGATGATCCCGCCGCCAAACACAACCACATCGGGTGCGCCCGCCAGGTGAAGCGCCTCCAATACAGCGGGAAATAGCGTCATGTGTGCGCCCGACATCATGCTGAGTCCCACGGCGTCGACGGCTTCTTGCATGGCGGCTGAAGCAATCATTTCGGGCGTTTGGTGCAAGCCCGTGTAGACGACCTCGTACCCGGCATCGGCAAGCGAGCGGGCGACCACCTTGGCGCCGCGATCGTGTCCATCGAGGCCGACCTTGCCAACCAGGATGCGAAGTTTGCGCGCGCCCACCGGCGATTGAACCGGTGGCGGAACGGGCAAGGAAGAGCGTCGGGGTCGTTCAGGTGCAGTCATTATTGGGGTGATCTCAGTGGGCGATGGCCGAAGCAGCAGTTTTCAACAAATGGCGGGCGATGACGATTTTTTGAATCTGGCTGGTTCCTTCGTAGATCGTGGTGACGCGAACATCACGATAATACCTTTCCACCGGGAATTCGCGGGTATAGCCGTATCCCCCGTGTATTTGCAAGGCTGCGTCACAAACCGAAACAGCGGTTTCGGTGGCAAAAAGCTTCGCCTGGGCTGCGGCAAGCGTCATGGGCTGCCGAGAGGCCTTCAACCACGCAGCGCGTTGAACTAATAGCCAGGCGGCGTCGAGGCGGGTCGCGGCGTCGGCAAGCATGAACTGGATGGCCTGATTCGCAGCGAGAGGCTGGCCAAACTGAACGCGGTCGCGGGCGTATTTCACAGCCGAACCGAGGGCAGCGCGCGCAATGCCTACCGCCATGGCTCCGACATTGATGCGGCCGCCATCAAGGGCTTCGAGCGCAACCTTGAAGCCCTGGCCCACGACGCCTACAACCTGCGTCTCCGGTACGAAGACCTGATCGAAGAGCAGCGAGACGGTGCTCGAGCCCCGCTGTCCCATCTTGCGTTCGTGACTCCCGGCGGAAAGACCCGGTGTGCCGCCTGCAACCAGAAAAGCCGTGTAATCGCGGCCTTCGGTTCCCCGACGCGCCATCACGATAAGCTGGCCGGCCCTGTCACCCGATGTGATCCAGAGTTTGGAGCCGTTGATGACATAACCAGCCTGGCCGTCGCGCGCTGCCGATGCAAACGTGGTGCGCATGCCCGCTGGATCACTGCCCGCGCCGGCTTCGCTGAGCGCAAAGGCCGCCGGACCATTCGTTCCGGCGCAAAGCCCTGGTAGCACACGGGCCACGACCTCCGGCTGTGCGTGTTTTGCGAGAATTTCGGCCACCATGTTCGTGACGGCGACGGTGACGGCCACCGAGGCATCCGCCTCTGCTATCGCTGAGACGGCTTCGGCAAGCGATGCGGCGGACATGCCAGAGCCGCCAAAGCGCTCGGGGACCGTCACGCCGAGCAAGCCCAGGGGTCCAAGTTCGCGCAGCTCGATATCCGGGAAACGTCCGCACCGATCGCGCTCGGCGGCCCGGGGTACCAGCACGTCATCGGCGTAGGCACGCACGGTCTGAGCGACCATGGCTTCATCGGAACCGGGCTGAAAATCCATGGGTTTTAGTGCGCCGCCGTGGTTCAGTGTACAACGAGCAGGTGAGTTCTTCGAACATGCGCACCATCGTGGACGCGGGAACGCAGCAGCCGATCGGAGAGGCGCCGGAACTCGACGCAACGGCAGTGGAGGCGATGATCACCCGCGCACGCACCGCACAGCCGCAGTGGGCGCAGCTTGGATTTATCGCGCGAGCCAGGGCGCTTCGGCGATTTTCCTCGCTCATCGTCCGCGATCCGGCGTTGCCCAAACTCATCACCGCAGAAAGCGGCAAGCCATTGTTTGAATCCGAGCACATTGAAGTGCTGTACACCGCCGAATTGATTCGACATCTTACCGGACGCGCTGGACGACGCGCCCTGCGCGAGGAATACCGCACACCGTTTTTCTTTCCCAACAAGCGCACGCATTTAATCCGCCAGCCGCGCGGGGTCGTGGGCATCGTGGGTCCGTTCAACTGGCCCTTGCTGAATCACTTTGCCGACGCGGTCGGACCGTTGCTCGCGGGCAACGCGGTCGTGATCAAGCCATCGCCGCTCACGCCACTCACGTCGTTGCACATCAAGAAGATGTGGGACGATTCGGGGTTTCCTCCCGATGTGTTGCAAATCGCAACCGGTGGAAATACTGTGGGCGAGGCCTTGACCCGAGGCGTGGATCTAATTTTTCTGACCGGCAGCCCGACGGCCGGGCGCGCGGTGGCCAAGCTGGCGGCAGAACGTCTGATTCCGGCCATCGTTGAACTAGGCGGCAAGAACCCCGCTATTGTCCTCGATGACGCCGACGTGGACAGCGCCGCCCACACGATCGTCTGGGGCGCCTTTCTCAACACCGGTCAGGCCTGTGTGCACATTGAACAGCTCTTCGTGGTCAACGCCGTTGCGGACCGCATGGTGGCGGCACTCGCGACCGAGGTGAAGAAGCTCCGGCAGGGCGCATCGGCCAATACCTCGGACTTTGAACAGGGTTTTCTCACTCGACCAGGCCAGGCTCAGTACTTGCGCACGCTGGTCGACGAGGCCGTCGCACAAGGTGCCACGGTTGTTGCGCGCGGACCCGTTTCCGTCGACGGACCGAATTCGTTTCCCGCGATGGTGCTGGATCACGTACGGAATGAGATGCGCGTCGCCAGCGAAGAATTGTTCGGACCGATCCTCGTCATCACACGGGTAAAAGACGAGGAAGAGGCCCTACTCCGGGCAAACGCACTACCGGGCGGCATCACTGCCAGCGTGTACTCCGCAGATCGCAGCCGCGCCCGCGCGTTGGCTCGCCGGATTGAAACCGGCAGCGTGTGCATCAACGACACGATCGTTCACTACTTCGCGGTCGAATCCCCGCTCGGTGGCGTCAAGGGCAGCGGTCTTGGTCACCGGCACGGCGCCGAATCCATGCTGCAATTCACGCGCACCGAGGTGATCATCGAGGATCGGCCCGGACTTGGCGCCATTTCGCGTTTGATTCGAGGGCAACTGGGATATCCCTACCGTTCTCACATTGCACGAATCTTGCGCTGGTTGCGATTGCGGCTTTACGGCTGATCGACCGGAGTTGGCCTGCGGTTGCCTTCGCAACGCGAGAGCGCCGTGCGGGCGGAACTTGCAAGCCAACCATCGGCACCAGTTGCTGCAGTTTTCAAGGCTTCCGCGCCCGCGCCTGGATCACACAACGCACCAAGCGACTCAATCGAAACACGTTTAAGCCCGATGCGCTTTTCAGCAAACAATGAAAGCGCCCGCGGCAATGCGCGATTGGGTTCGAGGCGAACAAGCGAGGCCAGCGCCTCGCCCACCACCGGATCAAGTTCGGGATTGCCGGACGCGGCGAGTGCACCGAGCACCCCATCCAGCCGAGCGGCATCGGCGGCGTTGCCAACGCCACCTATCAACCGCGCGGCCACACTGCGCACCG
>JAWXBF010000158.1:0-16048 GCA_034439895.1 Deltaproteobacteria bacterium | reverse complement strand
GTTGATGGCGCGCATTGCAGAAGGTGCGCTGCCGTGAGCGTGAGCGGCCGAGTTGACGAGAGCATCGACACTGGCCAATCCACCATTTCCGATAACCGTCTTACGGCGTGCGAAACCGGTTACAGTAACGTTGAACTGCACGTTGTTAGCAGATACGCGCAATGAAGTGGTCTTCGCTCCAGCCGGAGAGACTGGGCTAAATACCGCGGTGAAGTTACAGGTTGCACCCGAAGCGATGCCCTGTGCAGGGCATCCCTGGCGATCGACCGTCCACTGCGCTGCATCGACACCATTCGGAGCGATGTCCAAAGCGCCAGTGGGGCTACCACCAAGGTTCTGGATTTGGAAGTTAATTGAGGAGCTTGACTCGCCAATAACCACCGTTCCGAAGGACTGTGGACTTGGCGTCACGACGAGCGCTGCCGGAGGCAAGCCGCTGCCGAAAATGTTGATGTTCACAGCGTTGGTACCGTCGCCGACCGTGATGGTCGAGGTCTTCGACCCTTCCGAAACAGGGCGGAAGAAGACGCTGATTTGGCAGGTGTCGTTGCCGCCTGCATCCAAAACCTGACCACCGCAGTTGTCGGTGACGAGGAAGTTATTCGACTGACCCATCGGGCCGGCGATCGCGGTAGCAACCAAGGTACCAGTCGAGACCTGGCCGTTGTTGCGGACCGTGAAAACCACAGGCGAGCTGTCGAGACCAACAACGATGCCACCGAAGTCCTGCTGGGGAGGCGTTGCTGCCAGCAATGCGTTGGCAAGTCCGTCGCCCGAGAGGGGAACGGAAACCGTGCCACCCGTTGCGGCGCCAACCGTCAACGAAGCAGCGCGCGCGCCGATTGCACCGGGACGGAAGCGCAGGGCGATCGTGCAAGGCACGCCGGGAGAAATCGTCATGCCATTGCATGAATCCGAAAGCTTGGTGAAATCGCTGGAATTGGCGCCACCGATCGAAACCGTCACTGTGCTGGTCGGAACCTGGCCGGGGTTGGTCACCGTGAAGACCTGATCAAGCATGCCCGAGAGAGCGACCGATCCGGCCACCCAAGCGCTCGGGTTAACCTGGATGCTTCCAGCGGCAATACCCGTACCGCTGAGAGAGCCCTCGGAAGTGCCACCCGTCGTTGCAGTGACGGAAATGGTTGCCTCACGTGCCCCGAGTGCACCGGGGCTAAACACGATCTGCAGGGTACAAGAAGCGCCAGCGGCGAGCGTACCAGCACAGTTGTTCTGGGAAACGACGAAGTCCGCAGCGTTGGCACCGGTCTTCGTGAAGGTCATCGTCGAAGTGTCGACGCCGCCTGCATTGCGAACCGTAAATGTAATGGGCGAGCCCGAAGCACCGAGTGCGGTCGAACCGAAGAGCTGCGCTGCCGGGGTCAGGCTGAGGAGAGCGGCGCGGACGCCGATTCCCGAGAGGCCCGCGGTGATGCGGTTGTTTGCCGAAGCAACAACGAGTTCAGCCGGACGGCCTCCCGCTGCGGTCGGCGTGAAGGTGACAGAAACCGTACACGTTGCCTTCGGAGCGAGGGCAGCGACACAGGTCGTCGTGCGGGTGTAATCACCGGGGTTTTCACCGCCGATGGTCACAGCCAAGTTTTCAGTAGCCGTGGTGCCGTTGTTGGTGACGGTGAACATCGAGACCGCACTCGGAGCATTTACCTGGATGCTGCCGAAGTTGCGCGTTGCCGGGTCGATCGAAAGCGTTCCGACTGGCGATCCCGTTCCAAGGAAGTTCGCGGTTGCACTCGCGGTATCCGTCGCGGTAATCGTGACAGCGGCCGAGAAACCACCAACCTCGGTGGGGCTGAATACGATTGACAGCGTGCAGCTCGCCGCTGGAGCGAGCGCTGCCGTACAGGTCGAGGCGGCCTGATTCACGACAAAGAGCGTCGGATTGGCGCCGGCGACAACGATTTGAGGCACACCAGACGGCACGCCGCCTGTGTTGGTGACGGTCACGATCTGGGTGCTCGTCTTACCTACTTCAGGAGCGCCGAACGACTGCTGAATCGGAGTTGCCGAGAATGCAGCCGGCGCAACGCCAACACCCGAAAGCGTGGTGTAAACGGCAGCGGCGTTGACGGAACCAGCGGTGTCGCTCAACACGCCGAAACGTGCGGTTTTGGCACCGGTGGTTGCGGGAGAGAAGGTGAAGGTGATGGCGCAGGTGGCCTGGGAAGCCAGGCGCGTACCCGAGCAAGTATCCGCGCCCTTGACGAAGGAAATGTCGCCACCAACGTCAAAAGCAGAGGCCAGCGGCAACGAAGCGCCAGTTCCGGTGTTCGTCACCGTGATCGTCTTCGGCGCCGAGCTCTTTGCAAGGACGACGTTGCCGAAATCGGCGGTCGGCATGTCGATCGTAAGCGTGACGCCCGCGCCATCTCCACCCGTAGCGTCGGTGGCAGCGTCAGTGGGTGTCGCGTTCGAGCTGTCGTCACATGCCACACCCGAGAGGGCGAGACCAGCGATTGCAGAAAGAAGAGCGAGTGATCGAGCAGAACTAAACAGTGCCGAAAAAGTTGTTTGGCGTTTCATGCCTTCAGGCCTCCATACACGGTAACGGTGCATATTTGTGGTTGGTGAAAAAATGGAAATTGGTGCGCAGGGAGTCTTCCCAGTTCACTACGCAAGCCGCGTCATTCTCGTCGAGACGGCTTGGAACGCAAGAAAAAACGTTCAGATGTCGAAAGAATCTCAATTGGATTTTGTTTAAATCGATCGGTTTTTTAAAGTTGGTTTGAATCCTTATTTTTTTCAGTAACGGTCGTTACGGAAGGTTTAGAGGAGAGCTGGGCGTTCAGGTCGGCGCGATGAATCGACCGGCTGTTGGGAAACTTTAGGCGGTCTTCGAAAGATTCTTTGGAAAGGTGGCGCGAACTTCAGCACTCTAATGTAGTGATTTCTTGACGCGACCTTGATAGCTTGCGGACGAACCGAATGAGCGACTCTCCTTCCGATACACCCGCCTCTTCAAATCCACCCCCTCCCCCCGGGGGTCCACCCGCGCCCGGTGGCAACCGGATCCCGGTCGCGATCGAAGACGAAATGAAGTCCTCGTTCATGGATTACGCCATGAGCGTCATTGTTTCGCGCGCGCTCCCGGACATCCGCGACGGCCTGAAGCCCGTGCACCGCCGCATCCTGTTCACGCAGCACCTGATGAACAACGTCTGGAATCGGCCATACATCAAGTGCGCGCGCGTTGTCGGCGACGTTCTTGGCAAGTTTCATCCGCATGGGGATACCGCTGCGTACGACGCGCTGGTCCGGCTCGCGCAGGACTTTTCAATGCGCTACCCGCTCATAGACGGCCAAGGCAACTTCGGCTCGGTCGATGGCGATCCACCCGCAGCCTACCGCTACACCGAGTGTCGCATGGAGAAGATCGGCCAGGACCTGCTGGCCGACATCGAAAAAGAGACCGTCGATTTCCAGCCGAACTACGACGACAAGGAAGTTGAACCCACCGTTCTGCCCACGCGCATTCCGAACCTGCTCGTGAACGGGGCATCCGGCATTGCCGTCGGTATGGCGACGAATATGCCTCCGCACAACCTGCGCGAGGTCATCGATGCAACGATAGCACTCATCAAAAACCCGGAACTTGGCTGGGAAGATCTCCTGGAATTCATGCCGGGTCCGGACTTTCCAACAGGCGGGTTTATCTGCGGCAAAAGCGGCATCCGGCGTGCGTACGCGCTCGGCCGGGGCAGCGTGATCATGCGCGCACGCACCTCGATCGAGGAGCATCCGAAGACCGGGCGCCAGACGATCATCGCAACGGAGATCCCGTACCAGGTCAACAAGTCCAAGCTCATCGAAAAGATCGCCGAGCTTGTGCGCGAGAAAAAGCTGGATGGTATTTCCGACATTCGAGACGAATCGGATCGCGATGGCATGCGCATCGTCATCGAACTGAAGCGGGATGCCGTGGTCGAGGTTGTCCTGAACAACCTTTGGAAGATGACCCAGCTGCAGGACAGCTTCGGGGTCAACATGGTTGCCATCGTCGACGGCCGACCTCAGCTTGTAACCGTCAAAGACATGCTGGAACACTTCGTTCAGCACCGCCGCGAGGTGATCACCCGCCGAACGATTTTCGAGCTGCAAAAGGCCCGCGATCGCCTGCATGTTCTCGAAGGCCTAAAGATCGCCGTCGACAACATCGACGAGGTCATCTCGGTCATCCGAAAATCCGAAGATACCGAACTTGCTCGCGGCAATTTGATGGCGCGTTTCGCGCTGTCGCAACGGCAATCGCAGGCGATCCTCGACATGCGCCTTGCCAAGTTGACCGGTCTTGAGATCGAGTCGCTTGAAAAGGAGATAGGCGAGGTCAAGATAGAGATTGCACGCCTTGAGGAGATCCTCGGGAACGACAAGGTGTTAGTGGCTGTTATCACAGCCGAACTTGAAGAAGTGCGCACGCTTTACGGTGACGATCGCCGAACCGAGCTGCTCGACCTCGATGAATCCGACATCGACATTGAAGACCTCATCGTCGAAGAAGACATGGTGGTGACGGTTACCCACGGCGGGTACGTCAAGCGCAATCCCAAGACGCTCTACCGGGCACAGAAACGTGGTGGGAAGGGTGTTCAGGGCGCCAAGACGCACGAAGAGGATTTCGTGACACAGCTCTTCGTGGCCTCCACCCACGATACGATGTTGATGTTCACGAACACCGGCCGGTGCTACTCGAAGAAGATCTGGCAGATCCCGCAAGCGGGTCGCAACGCCAAGGGCAAAGCCTTCGTCAACCTCTTGCCGCTGCAACAGGGAGAGCGCGTGGTGGCCTTGCTGCCGGTGCGAGAATTTTCGGTGGGCGCCTTCGTGGTAATGGCCACGAATAAGGGCATCATCAAGAAGACCTCGCTTGAGAAATTCTCGAACATTCGTGTTACGGGCATCATCGGACTGTCGATCGACGAAGACGATGCGCTGGTCGGCGTGCGGGTTACCGAGGGTGCAAGCGACTTGTTGCTGGGCACTCGCAACGGCTACGCGATCCGTTTCAACGAAGAAAAGGTCCGCCCGATGGGTCGAAGCGCCCGTGGCGTCCGGGGCATCAATTTGCGCGAAAAAGACGATGCGGTGGTCGGCATGGCGGTTATTCCGCGCAATGCGGAGGTGACCCTGTTGACGGTTTGTGAACGCGGGTTCGGCAAGCGAACACCAACCTCGGATTATCCAACCAAGGGCCGCGGCGGCAAGGGCGTTATCACGATCAAGACGACGGAGCGCAACGGCAAGGTGGTTGAGTTGCGCATCGTCAACGACGACGACGATCTGATGATCATCACGGACGGCGGCAAGTTGATCCGCATGCCCGTTGATGGCATTCCGACCATTGGTCGTAACACGCAGGGCGTCCGCCTGATTCGCCTCGACGAGGGCGAGAAGGTGGTCGCGATGGAGCGCCTCGCTGAAAAGGATGAGGACGAAGATCGAGAAGTATCGCCGGAGGTTGCAGCAGCGCGAGCCGAATTGGCCACTGCAAAACTTGAGGCCGAGGATCTGGGCGATGAGAGCGACGACGACGCGGCAGAGGATGATGATGCCGCCGACGATGCAGGCGACGACGTGGGTGACGAGGAATAGGCTGCGATCATGAAGCACGACAAGTCGAGTCTGTTGTTTGAGCAGGCACGAAACCTGTTCCCGGGCGGGGTGAACTCACCCGTGCGCGCTTTTAAATCGGTGGGGGGGACGCCGGTATTTCTTGCACGCGGTACGGGCAAGCATGTCTTTGATGCCGATGGCAATCGCTATCTGGATTTCCTGGGTTCCTGGGGGCCACTCATCCTCGGTCACGCAGACCCCGATATTCATGCTGCGATTGTGTCGGCGGCGGCCGAGGGCACAACCTTTGGTGCATCCACGGAGAAAGAAATTGCGCTGGGCGAGGCGGTTCGTGCTGCGTTTCCATCGATGGAACGCCTGCGTTTCGTTTCATCGGGCACCGAGGCCACAATGTCCGCGCTGCGATTGGCGCGTGGATTTACCGGCAAGCCGAAGATCATCAAGGTTGAAGGTGGGTACCACGGCCATGCCGACATGTTGTTGGCAGCCGCGGGATCGGGCGCAGCGACGCTTGGTATACCCGGGTCAGCAGGTGTCACCGAGGCGGCCGTCGCCGATACCATCCTCGTGCCCTTCAACGATGAATCGGCGCTGCGTGCTGCGTTTGCCCATCATCTTGGGGACGTCGCGTGCTTTATCATCGAGCCCATCCCGGGAAATATGGGACTTGTGCCTCCCCATGAAGGTTATTTGCGCGCGGTCCGCGCACTGTGTGATGAACACGACGCGCTGTTGATCTTTGACGAGGTGATAAGTGGCTTTCGCGTTGCACGCGGTGGTGCGCAGGCGCTTTACGGGGTCAAACCCGATCTGACTTGCCTTGGAAAGATCATCGGCGGAGGCTTGCCGCTTGGTGCCTTTGGTGGCCGTGCCGACGTGATGGCGCGCCTTGCCCCCGAAGGCCCCGTGTATCAAGCCGGAACCCTTTCGGGTAACCCGCTGGCGATGGCGGCAGGACTCGCGGCCATCACGAAGCTGACGAGCCCCGGGTACGCGCGACTCGATGCACTCGGAGCCCGGCTTGAGTCGGGTATGGAGCAGGTCATAGAAAAAACGAAGACCGTGGCGCGCTTGCAACGCATCGGTTCGGCGTTCACGCTCTTTTTCTGCCGTGGGCCGGTTGTGGATTTTGCGTCGGCAAAACTGGCCAATTCGGCTCGATTCGGGCGATTCTTCCACGCGATGTTGGAGCGGGGGTTTTACTTGCCGCCCGCGCAACTCGAAGCCGGATTTCTGTCGATGTGCCACGACGAGGACGACGTGGATGCCTTCGTGGCTGCGGCGAGTGAGTCGCTGACCGTGTTGTCGTAGGGCAGTCGCTGAACAGACGCGTGCGGTCCCATTGTCCCGCTCTGTCAGTGGGTCTATCAACGTCGCTCGCGCAGGGCGCGGAAGGCTGCTGCGTCGGAGCACAGCAGATACGGATTCTCCAACATCTCACGGCCAAGCGTCGAGGTGGGCGTTCGTCCGTAGTCATGACCCGGGTAGACCCGGGTTTCCTCGGGCAAGGCGATCAGCCTTTGAAGGCTGTGCCAGAGCGCATTCGTATCACCTCCCTGCAAGTCGGTTCGCCCGCAACCACCGACAAACAGGACGTCGCCTGCGATGATGAATCCGTCGGCAAGGAAACAAACACCACCCACCGTGTGGCCAAAGGTCTCAAGCACGCGAACGCCACGATTGCCAATCGCAATATCCATCCGATCCCGAACCGGAAAATACTCAACCGGCGGAGAAACCGTACGACAGACCGCCTCGACCCGAGCCTGTTCTCTGGGATGAACGAACACGCGGGCCCGGGTTGCTTGGACGATCGCCTCCACGGCTTCAATGTGATCGTTGTGGGTATGCGTGATGAGGACCGACCGAAGGGTTAGCTGCAAGGCCGCAATTTCGCGCAAGAGGCGATCTGGCTCCCAGGCCGGATCCACGATCGCGGCTTCGCGTGTTTCTGGACAATAAAGGATCTCGACGAAGTTCTGCAACAGCCCCACCTCGATCTGGAGAACCTCGGGAGGCGACGGCAATCCGTCGGTATCGGACTTCGGCGCGGTCATTTCACCCGCACAACCAAACGCGTCACACCGAGGTTATGGGCCTCATCGCGAGCACGCACCGAGATGACGTGCGTTCCCGGAGGAAGAACCGGCGGACGGAATGAAAACCCTTCGCTGTTCTCGTCAAAAATGCCGTCATCACACGAGACCGGCCGCCATGCGCCGCCATTGATCGCAAACTCGACCTGTGCGATTCCGGAAGTGTCGGTCGCCTTGCCAGACACGACGGGCAGTTTCTCGGAGAGATCGCTGAATACAGGCCGCGTGTTGTCGACGAGGAGCGGCGGTGAAATGTATTCGTGTGACAGAGCGCGGTTTTGAGCCGCTGCGTTGCCATCCGATGACCAAACCCGGACGAGATAGCGGCCATCCGGAACCGAATCGGTATCCCAGTCAAATTCTGCCTTGGTCAAGGGCTCTTCGGGGCCAAGCGGACGCCAGACCTGCTCGGATGCTTGCCGGTAGGCCAGCTTGTAGATGAGGGCATCCTCGTCGGGATTGGTGACCTTCCAGCGCAACTTCAACACGGCGGTATGCGTGAGTTTCGTTTCGGTGGCCGTCTCCGCTTCTAGGTTGAGTTCGGTTACCCGTGCACGCTGGTTCTGCGGCAAATAGGCCATTTCAATGTCGCGCAGGCGCGCGTCACCTGCGACCTTGACTCGATATTGTAGATATCGCCCGGGCGCACTTGCCACCTGGCCTGAACCGCGTTCCTGATCTTTCATGAATTGCGAGGTACCGAGGGCCTTCCAGGTATCCCAGTTGTCGTCGGGGCGCGCGGTGTTGCCGGAGCGCGTGTCGAGTTCGAGTGCGGTCGAAGCGCCGTACATCGCTTGACCCCACTGTGCTGACCGGGTCGCATCGAAGATCTTCGACAAATAGCGTGCGTCGTTTGGCGGGCTGGGGTGAACCGAAATCAAGGCCGCGCCATCGCCGGTGCCAACCAGGAGACCATCGCCGTAGTTCAACAAGGCAAGGGCCTGCCGCTCATCGAGATCAACGGCGAGGCCTACCTCGCGTTCGGACGAGATACGGAAAACTTTGCCGTCGCTGCCCGTTGCGGCGAACACCCTCGACTTTCCGTCACTCAAAACCGCGGTGAAATACCCATCAGAGAGGCTGTGGACTTGCTCAATGCTGCCGTCTTTCTCCAACCGATACACAGCACCCGTGCCCTTCGGGGCGCCCGGTCGCGGCAACGCACCGGCCGCAGAGGGAACCTTGCCCCCCGTCACCACTTGAATTTTTGTCCCGGTTGCGCGGCCCGCATCGTCAGTGGGACTTCCGCTGCCCGGCGTGAAGGCATTGACGGCCACGTAGAGCGCATCGCCCACGGCTGTAATCGAGCGAACCTCGCTCGCCTCAAAGTCGTGCAGCGCGGTGGCCTTTCCGTCGTAATTCACGGCGTAAAGGACCGCCGTTTCGGAAGTCCCGGCAAGCAACCGATCGGCTCCTCCTCGAACCAGAGACACGATGTGTGTATCCTTTGAGTCCCACAATACCCGCGGCTTCAGTACATCACCGGCACCGGGCGAAAGTGCAACGATTTTGCCGGGACCGCCGGTTGCAGCAAACGTGATACGTTTTTTGGCATCGTGTACCAAGGCCCAGATGTGGTTGGTATCGAGGGTCGCGACCACCGCAAATTTGCCGGTCACGGAATCGATTCGGTAGATCCGCGCGCCTGGGGTCGTCGCCGCCAACACGTTGCCATCGCCGGTCGTCGTGATCGCGGTTACCCAGGGCTCGGGAAGGGTCGCGAGCAATCGGGGCGTGGTTTTCTTCTCGGCGGCGGCGACGGCAAAGATTTTCCCCACATCACCCGTTCCAAGAAACGCAGTTTTTCCGTCGCTCGACAGGGTTGCACACCAGACAAATGCGGCGTCGACAACGAACCGTTCCTTCTTCATGCCAACCACAACCTCGCCCGCCGGTAGCACCATCGAGCCGGTCGCCTCGCCTTGAGAAAACTCTTCGTGATTCGATTGCCGAAAATGCCGCGTCTCACCGGCATCGGCAAACGGAGCGGCAAACAGGATTGCGACAAGGACGAAGCGGTTCATCGGGGGCTGAGTGTACCCTACGAAATCGAATCCCAGAACGCGCGGACAATGGGATGGGTCAGCTTTCGTTTCTGTGTACAAACACCGACTCGAAATGGCGGCAAGTGCGGTGCGACCGACAGAACCCGGATGTCATTTCGGAGAGGACTTCGATCCACGACGATTCGAGGCACGATGCCGACGCCACAACCGAGACTCACGAGTGACAGACTGGCCTCGTTTCCCGAAACCTCTCCGTAAACGTTGGGACGGATGCGCATCTGCCGGAACCAGCGATCGACGCTCACGCGCGCAATGCCCCCTGCGGGCAATACCATCGGCACCGCGTCCCAGGGCACGGGAGTGCGCTCGAGCAGACGCGTGGTCTCGCAATCCAAAACAGGTGCAACAAATTCAAGCGGCGTCACAACGACGATCCGCGAAACGAGCGACGTCGCAACCTTTTCGGGCAAGGCTGCCACCGCAACATCCACCGCACCCGCTGCAAGCATTCCGAGTGCATCCGCAGCGTATCCGGTTTCAAGCTTGATTCGTATTTCGGGATGCAAGGAACGAAACGCGGTGAGAATTCGTGGCAAAAAACTCTGGCAAGCGGTGACCGACGCGAAGATCCCGATCTCACCCGACAAGGCTTCGGATTTCCGGGACAGCCGCGTCGAAAAGGCCTGCCAGCGTTGTAGCGTCTCGACCGCGTGAACCTGAAACTGCTGACCCTCGGGGGTGAGCCGAACGGTGCGGCGATCCCGTTCAAAGAGCGGCCATCCCAACTCTTCTTCGAGACGGGAAATGGTCCGGGAGAGCGCCGAGGGGCTGACGTGGAGCTCGCGGCTCGTTCGGCCGAAATGCAGGGTGCGGCACAAATGCGAGAACTGACTGAGCGCGTCGTAGTCCATGGCTCTCCTGTATTGCAGTTTTCGCAACAGTATATGCCGATAATTTCATTTTACGCAACGCCGCCTGTGCCCTACCCTTGGTCTCAACAAAGGAGATCCCGATGCCGAAGTCACTGTCGTTTTCGTCGAAAATTTTTCAGGTCGAGTCCATGGAGGTGGGTGCTGGTCAGGTCGAGAACATCGTCAAGGGTGGTCGCAACCTGTTTCCCCTCGTTCCGAAAGCGCTCGCCGGAATCAAGCAAATCGGCGTCATCGGATGGGGATCGCAGGGTCCTGCTCAGTCACAGAATTTGCGTGACACGCTTGAAGGCACCGGCATCAAGGTGAAGATCGGCCTTCGTCCCGGGTCGTCCTCGATGGACGCTGCCCGCGCCGCTGGCTTTAACGAAAACGACGGAACGCTGGGAGAGATGTTCCAGGTGGTGCGCGAATCTGATCTCGTGCTACTTCTGATCTCTGACGGCGCGCAGGCCGAACTTTACTCCAATATCTTCGAGGCAATTCGTCCCGGGGCAACGCTCGGGCTGTCACACGGATTCTTGCTCGGCCACTTACAGAACGTTGGTGCGAAGTTTCCCGCGAACATCAACGTCATCGCGGTTTGCCCCAAAGGCATGGGCCCCTCGGTACGCCGACTGTACGTGCAGGGCAAGGAAATGAACGGCGCCGGCATCAACGCCAGCTTCGCCGTTGAGCAAGACATCGACGGCCGCGCCACCGAGATTGCACTCGGATGGTCGGTTGCCATCGGTTCTCCTTACACCTTCATGACGACGCTCGAATCCGAGTTCAAGTCGGACATCTACGGCGAACGCGGCATCTTGCTTGGCGCGGTTCACGGCATCGTCGAGGTCTTGTACCGCCGATACGTGTCACAGGGCATGAGCCACGACGACGCGTTCCTCAACTCCTGTGAATCGATCACGGGACCCATCTCGAAGACCATCAGCAAGCAGGGCATTTTGGCGCTCTACCAGGGCCTTGATGATGCCGGTAAAAAAGAGTTCGAGACGGCCTACAAGGGAACCTACCCTGCAGCCCGCGATGTGCTTGAAGAGATCTACGACGAGGTTTCATCGGGCAACGAAATTCGCAGCGTCATCCTCGCCGGTGATCGTCTGAAACGCCGCAAGATGGGTGTCATTGATGGAACCGAGACGTGGCAGACCGGCGCCAAGGTTCGCGCCAAGCGCGTCGAGGGCAATATCCCGGTGCATCCCTTCACCGCGGGTGTCTACGCCGCCACGATGATGGCCCAGATCGACGTGCTCCTCGATCACGATCACCCGTACTCGGAAGTTGCGAACGAATCGGTCATCGAGGCCGTCGACTCGCTCAACCCCTACATGCACGCCCGTGGTGTTGCGTATATGGTCGACAACTGCTCAACCACCGCGCGCCTCGGTTCGCGCAAATGGGCCCCGCGCTTTGACTACCTCATCGAGCAGGAAGGCTTCCGCGCCATCGCGCTCGGCAAGCTGGACGAAAGCCTGATCTCCAAGTTCAAGGCTCACCCGATCCACCCTGCCCTTGCAGCCTGTGCGAAGGTCCGGCCGTCGGTTGATATCTTTGTCGAATAACGTGTCCGACATCGAACGCAAACGCTTTCTGGCTGCCCGCGAGGGTGACAAGAAGGCGCTTTCCGACCTCTTGCGCGCCTCCGAACCGGAGACGCGCAAGGTGGTACGGTTGCTGGTTGGCCAGCCCGACGACGTGAGCGATCTGGTTCAGGAAACGATGGTCGATGCGTTCACGTCGATGGCGGAGCTGCCCGAAAACGAGCCGTTCAAGAACTCCATTCAAACCCTTGCCGTACGCAAGACGCTGGAGTTTCTTGCATTGCAACGACGGTGGCGACCGTCGGCGCAGCTCAAGGTCGAAGATCTATGTGAAAGCCACAGCATGCTCGGTGACGTGGCCGATGCCCTCTGGGATCCGGACACGGAGTTCAATCCGCGCAGCCACGTGGCCTATTGTTTTTCCGCGGTTGGACGGTCGATGCCGTTCGAGGAGCAGGTCGTTCTGTTGCTGGTCGATTCACTTGGCTGGTCGCAAGAACGGGTCGCCGATACCCTGCGCATGCGTGTCGAGGATGTGAACCGTTACGCCGAGGCCGCACGCAACAACACCGGGTTCCTGTTCGACAAGCTGTGTGGCTTGTCCAACGACAAGGCTCCCTGCGATCACTGTCGCGGGTTGTGGAACGTGGCACCTCGCAAGGGTGAAAAACCGGACGCCATGGGTCTGGATACCGACAACGCCGACGATCGGTTGCGACGCCGCCTGCGCATCGTTCGCGACGCGCCGCTTGATCGGGGGACATCCCATAAACTGCACGATGTGCTGTATCGATTGATGGCGCCGAACGAGGCCAATCGTGACACGCCGAAGGAAGACGACGACCTCCTCCCCGAGAGTCGAAGCGACTGGCAAGGGTTGCTCGACGTCTCCAATTGAGAGTTTACTCGGTCGCGGGCACTCTGCTTGCAGCCCCCTATTTTTTTCGCCGAAACAGACCGCCCTTGCCCTCTTTCACTGGGCCACCGCCACCGGCGGCCGCAAACGCGCGCAGGTGTTGTTCCTCTTCCTTCGAGAGTTTCGTGGGTACCACGAGACGACAGTGCACAATGATATCGCCCGTACGCGGACCATTGATCTCGGGCAAACCTCGGCCGCGTAGGACGATTTCCTCGCCAGGCTGCGTTCCTGCCTTCACGTCCACCTCTTCCTTGCCAGTCAAGGTATCCACGGACAGTGTGCCCCCGAGCGCTGCCTGAGCGAAGGTGATGGACAATACCGTATGCAAATTGGCACCCTCGCGCTCGAAGCGATCGTCTTTTTTCACGCGAACGTGCACATAAAGATTGCCCGGACGTCCGCCGCGTGGACCCGTTTCACCGCGACCGGTCAGGCGCAAGGTTGAGCCGTCGTCCACGCCGGCCGGAATCTGAACCTGCAATTTATCCTTGCTGCCAATGTGACCCGTACCACGGCATTCCGTGCAAGGATCTTCGATCACCTGTCCCGCACCGCGACAGCGTGGGCAAGCGGTCGAGATCATCAAAAAACCCTGGGAATGGACCACCTGACCGGAACCGCGACACGTACCACATTTCTTGGGTTGCGTTCCGGCAGCGGCCCCCGTCCCGCCACAGGGCGTACAGGAAACCTGGCGCGTGATCTCGAGATCGCGGGTGGCACCCTCCGACGCTTCGAGCAACGTGAGTTCGACCACGGTTTCGAGATCGGCACCGCGCGCCTGTCGACCTCCCCCACCGCCCCGCCCACCGAACAGATCGCCAAAAATGTCGCCGAACGCTGAAAAAATATCGGATGCATCCGAGAAACCACCCCCGGCGCGACCGGCATCATGTCCGAACCGATCGTAGGCGGCGCGACGTTCGGGGTCAGACAAAGCCTGGTAGGCCTCGGCCGCTTCCTTGAACTGCTCCTCCGCCCTGGCATTGCCGGGATTCCGATCGGGGTGGAATTCGACGGCAAGGCGGCGATAGGCCTTTTTGATGGTCGTCCCGTCCGCATCGCGAGCAACGGAAAGGATTTCGTAGTAGTCGCGTTTTTCGGTCATGGGCTCGTAAGTTGGGTTCTACAATCCGACATATACTCGTGCAAATGACGCGGCTCGCAATGTCGGTTGGTGTTTTACTTTTACTGGGAAGTTGCTCGGGTGCCACCCTGCTTTCAGGCGAAGGGGTCGCCTGCAGCACGGACTCGGACGACGATCCATACCGCAAATGTGACCGCGCCGAGGCGGATTACGTCTGCATCAACTCCTACAAAATTCAGCAAACGCCCGTTTGGGTTTGCCGCGCAGCCTGTACGGATGTTCGCGACTGCCGGACCCAAGGCGACGTCTGTTGCGAGGCTCCCATCCACGGCAACAACCTCGGAAAGAAGGCGGCCTGCCTTCCTGCAACCGATTGCGACCCACCCTCCATCATCGTGCCACCGCCTATTGTGCCAGTGACCATGGTGCCGGATACAGGCGTCGATGCCCGGATGAGTATCCGAGACGCCGCCGCGACACCTCCTTTGACAGGGCTCGACAGTGGAAGCACGGACGACGCCGCCGAGGCGAGTGACTCGGATGTCGACGCGCCCCCAGATGCCAACGGCAATGTCGCGCCGATATAACGACGATCCCGCGCCCTGGCAAACTCTCGCACGCGAGTATGTGATACGAGATGCGCCGTATTTTACGTTGCGCCGCGATCATCTGCGTTTGCCGGGCGGCGCAGAGATCCCCCGGTACTGGATCACCGAGTTCCCACCCTGGGTCAACGTTGTGGCAATCACCAGACAGCAAGAGGTGGTGTTGATTCGGCAGTATCGGCCAGGTCTTGCAGGTGTCCATTTCGAGCTGCCGGCCGGATTCGTGGATGCCGCGGACAAAGATGATTTTGAACAGGCTGCGCGCCGCGAGTTACTCGAAGAAACGGGATTTGGCGGCGGGAGCTGGCAACCGCTGTGTCAGCTTGCACCGAACCCGGCCATGCAGAACAATTTTTCCCATTCTTTCGTAGCACGAGACGTGGAGATCATTGCCAACCCGAATCCCGAGGCCACCGAGGATCTCCGCGTGCATCTCATTCCGAACCATGCGGTGCTTGAGCTCATTGACTCGGGCCAGGTGGCGCAGGCGCTCCATGCGGCACCCTTGCTGCGATACTTGCTCGGCCAAGTCCGATAGCGCGACCACTCACTCAAGATCGAAGGGCGGGCGTTGAAAACGCACGCGCAACCCGTCGATGTGCTGTCGGACCGAGGGCAAAAGGAGGATCCGCCGTTGCCAGCGGCGTTTTCCCGGAAAATCGACCAGCGACACGCCAATCAAGATGCAAACCGCGCCCGGACCCGGGACGAGCGGCAGGGACATGAAAACGCCAAGCGGAATCAATACCCAGCCGAGAAGATTCTTCAGAATCTTCAATGGAATGCCAATCGATGGATGCCGATGGCGCACGGGCTGATCCAGTCGAAAATGGTCTTTCGGAAGAAGGACAATCGCAGCCGCCGCGCCCACGAGGCCGACCACGGTGATTGCCACAAACACGAGTATCGAGCCCAATGGCCCGAGCACGGCGACCGCCTGACTCAAAATCCCGTACAATTTCCCGATCACAGGTTGCCTCACCTTGTATCTTGCACGCGCTTACGATGCGAATCCAGTTGCTAAACGGTCTTCTTGACGCGGATGTCTCCGCGGCGGACTGGGACGCACTTGCGCAAGAAGCGGATCCCGACAATCCCTTCATCGAACACGCCTTTTTGTCGGGCCTCGAAACATCGCGCAGCGTGGGTGTCGGTACGGGTTGGAATCCGCGATTTGTGACCGCCGTCGATGAATCGGGACGCCTTGTGGGCGCGATTCCGGCTTATCTCAAACAACACAGCTACGGCGAGTTCGTCTTCGACTGGGGCTGGGCGG
>JAWXBF010000157.1:0-17181 GCA_034439895.1 Deltaproteobacteria bacterium | reverse complement strand
CGCCGCCGTCAACGTCGTCTTCCCATGGTCGACGTGCCCGATCGTCCCTACGTTCAGGTGTGGCTTGTTTCGTACGAATTTTTCTTTGGCCATGATCGTCCTCGGTTTTTCCTATTTCACTCAGCTTTATTCGTTCGCGACGTTGAGGCCGGAACAGGTGCGTAGTGATCAAACTGCATTGAAAAGGTTGCTCGGCCCCGCGAAAGCGACCGAAGGTCTGTCGCGTACCCGAACATTGTTGAAAGCGGGACGTGGGCCGAAATGACCTGCGTCGCGCCGCGCGCCTGCATAGCAGATACTCGGCCCCGACGCGACATAAGATTTCCGTTTACCTCACCAATAAATTCGGTGGGGGTCACAATCTCGATCGCCATCACGGGTTCCAACACCTGAACACCCGCACCGTGGGCCGCTGCCCGAATAGCCTGAGAAGCCGCAATATCAAAGGCCATCTCCGTGGAATCGGTGCGATGCGCAGTGGCATCCACCAGCGTGGCGACCACGTCGATGACCGGATACCCCTCAATCAAACCAGCTGCGAGCGTGGAACGAACGCCGCGCTCGGCAGCGGCCAGGAAATCTTTCGAGAGGATGTCTGCGCCTGCATTATTTGCGAACACCACACCGCTTCCGCGAGCCCCCGGCTCGATGCGCAGCCTCACGTGGGCAAACTGTCCTCGGAAGTTCACGACACCTTCGTATCGGCCCTCGGACTCTCCCACACCTTTAACGGTCTCGCGCAACGCCACCTGCGGTTTGCCCACATTCGCATGTACGCCGAACTCACGCACCAACCGATCGACCAAAATTTCCAGGTGAAGTTCACCCATCCCTGCCAAAATCGTTTGGCCGGTTTCCGAATCCGTCGAGACCTCGAACGAGGGATCCTCAAGCGCCAACGCTCGGAGACCGCCCATCATTTGCTCGGCGTCGTTCTGCGTCTTGGGCTCGATCGCCCGACGCATCGCTGGTTCCGGAATATGAATCAGCGAAAGGCGAATCGGAGCGGCCGGGTCGCAAAGCGTATCACCAGTTCCCGTCGCGCGAAGGCCCGCTGCCGCGGCGATGTCGCCGGCACCGACGAACTTGATCTCCTCGCGGCGATTCGCGTGCATCCGGAATAAACGCCCAATGCGCTCCTTGACGCCTCGATTGGCGTTGAAAACGGTATCGCCCGACGCGACCCGACCCGAATAAACTCGGATAAACGTGAGATTTCCGAGATACACATCGCTCATCAGCTTGAATGCGAGCGCGGAAAGGTTGCTACTGTCGTCGATACTGCGAAAGGTCGGTACACCGTTGAGATCAACCCCCTCAACCGCACGGAGATCGGCCGGAGAGGGAAGGTAATCGACGATCGCATCCAGGAGAGGCTGAACGCCACGATTGCGAAAGGACGAGCCCATAAGAACGGGAACAACCTTGCCAGTAATCGTCGCCCGACGTATCGCATCACGGATGACGTCGGATCCAAGTTCATCGCCATCCAGAAAGCGAGATAGAATCTCTTCGTCAACGTCGGCTAGGGATTCTATGAGAGCGGTCCGAGCGCGGGTGGCATCGGCCATCAGGCCGGGCGGGACATCGATCCGGTCAAATGTAGCACCCGTCACATCCCCAACCCATTCGTACGCGCGCATTCTGACCAGATCTACAACGCCAACAAAGTTTTGCTCGTTGCCCATCGGCAACTGAGTCACGATCGGATTGGCATCCGCACGCTCGCGAATCTGAGCAACGCACCTCGCGTAATCTGCACCGACTCGATCCATTTTATTGATGAATGCGATCCGAGGCACGCCGTAGCGATCCGCCTGACGCCAAACCGTTTCACTTTGCGGTTCAAACCCGCCAACGGCGCAAAAGACAGCGACCGCGCCATCAAGAACCCGCAGGCTCCGTTCCACCTCGATGGTGAAGTCAACGTGGCCCGGCGTATCAATGATGTTCACCGAATGATGACGCCATTCGCAAGTCGTTGCGGCAGCCGTGATGGTAATGCCGCGCTCTTGCTCCTGCTCCATCCAGTCCATGACGGTGGTTCCGTCATCGACTTCGCCCATGCGGCGAGAGCGGCCCGTAAAGAACAAAATACGTTCAGTCGTGGTAGTCTTGCCCGCATCGATATGCGCCATTATCCCGATATTTCGGGTGCGGTTTGTAGAAACCGATTCCACGACTAGTTCCGTATTGTTCAAACCTTGAAGCGCTCAGACGGTCCCATATCTGGGTCCGAAAGGTTCGGTTCAAGGCGCCTTAAAGTGTGTTTCTAAGAATTACCAGCGATAGTGTGCAAAAGCCTTGTTGGCTTCGGCCATCTTGTGAGTGTCTTCTCGCTTCTTCACCGCGGTACCGCGGCTGTTCGAAGCATCGAAAATTTCATTTGCCAGACGCTCTTTCATCGTCCGCCCGTCATTCCGATCGCGAGCTGCGTTGATAATCCATCGCATGCCGAGCGTGAGTGCCCGGTCTGACCGGACATCGATCGGAACTTGGTAGGTAGCACCACCGACGCGGCGGGACTTAACCTCTAGCTTTGGTTGAACGTTGCTAAGGGCTCGGTCCCAAACCTTGACAGGATCGTCCTTTGCCTTTTCAGCAACAATATCAAACGACCCATAGACAATGCGCTCGGCAATCGCCTTTTTTCCGTCTTCCATTACGCTGTTGATAAACAGCGTAACGCGACGGCGCGTTTCCATCGGTTGATCCGTGTACTTGGGATCGGGAAGCGGTTTGCGCTTCGGTACTTCGCCCTTACGTGGCATCGTCTAAAGAACCTTCCTGTCCAAAAATTACTTAGGTCGCTTGGCGCCGTATTTGGAACGGGCCTGCTTCCGATTGGCTACGCCTGAAGTATCCAGTGTGCCGCGAACGATGTGGTAACGAACACCTGGAAGGTCCTTAACGCGACCTCCGCGAATCAACACAACCGAGTGCTCCTGCAGGTTGTGGCCTTCGCCGGGAATGTAGGTCGTGACTTCCATTCCGTTGGTAAGACGAACACGAGCAACCTTGCGAAGTGCCGAATTTGGCTTCTTCGGAGTGGTTGTGTAGACGCGGGTGCAAACGCCCCGGCGTTGGGGGCACGACTTCAGCGCGGGCGAGTTCGTCTTGCGGCGCTGGGCGTTGCGGCTGTTCTTAACAAGTTGATTGATGGTCGGCATTTTTCTGCGGAAATCCCCGAAAATTCGTGGGCCTGAACTCCCCGGTTCCAGGGAGCGTCGGATTATAGGGTTCTCGATCGAGTTGTCAACGACGAGTTTGACGAGATTGGTCAGAGTTTTCGGACTTTTCGACGGTACGGGGCAATTGGATGCTCTCAATAACGCTGACCACTGGCGTCAAGATCTCACGGATGACGGCTCGAAGTGGTGACGCCGACGCAATGACGGATGCAACCGGCGGGCTTGCTCGGTAGTAGAGATCGACAGCGTACGCGCCCATCGAAGATTGCGTCAGAACGTTGTCGCGAAACCAACGCAAAGTCCGAACCCGTGGCGCAAGGGGACTCTGGTGCGCAGCGGTGGCGACAAAACAACCGGAGAGTTGCTGAAATTTCATTTCGGGCGTTCGAAAGGACGCCGTTTTGAGCAAAGAAGCCGTTTGACATCGCCCGTGGGCGCGAATGCCGACGACGTAGTCGGTATCGCCTTTAAGTGACCCCACGAGAAACGCAGCTGTGGTTCCAGGGCTACCGGGCGCGACGGAGCCAGCGGGCGTTGCCCCGATAAAATCTCCGTCTACCATCGATGTACCCTCGCGATACCGAATCTCATACCGATCAACCGGCGCACCATCCTGAGAAGAATGCACGAAGGAGATTGCGACGCTCGTTGCGGTCAATGATTGGAAATCAACCGTGGGCTGCGCAGGCAGGGGCTCGACTGGCCGTGGTACGCATTCAGTACCAGCGGCGCACTCCGAAGTCATGGCATGAACGCGCGCCATGTTTTGATCTGCTCCGGAGGCCCAAGGGTTCTTGAATGCAAGGAGACGACCCATCCCCGACCCTGGCGAATCGGAAATGGTTGGATCCGGAGGGTGCACCGTACCGGTTCGACCATCCCAATCTCCGTAGCCCTCGAATGTATTGGTTGAAGAATAATTCGCGATGGAAGCAATCGTCACCGGAAGTCTAAATAGTACCGATGGTTGTCCAATATTGGTTTTGACACCAGACTCCCTGAGTCGCGGGTCGGTAAATGCTGTGTAGGCGTGCGACGAATTCTGGTCAAACTCCTTGTTGATCTCGATGTTGACGACATATTCGCCCTGCTCGTAACTTGAGGGCAATCGCCACGTCACGATCGCGGACTCGCCAAATCGAGGTGTCGCCGCGGCTACGGCGTCGAGATCGTTCAATGCCGAAAATGATCGAGCACTCATGTCGCAGGTATCGGGTGATCGAGGAATGTCGCAGTCTGAACGAGTAAAACGAATCAAGTCGTTGCGTGGCGGATAATATTCAAAAACACCAGCGGGATCGAAGCGACCTTTCGTTGAATTGAAAACAGCGGTCGGACAAGAGATGGCATCGACGTCCACCTCTGCCAGCGACATCGGTCGGCAATAGTACGGATCGGGCGACGATGTAAGTTCGTGAAAACCAAGACCGTCCTCCTGTTCGTCCTGCATGACTAGCCGTGGAAACAGACGGCCACGAGCATGCGCCCAAATAGGCAGCACATTCGAACGTCGGCCATAAGGGAACTTTGGAGAAGAAGCGTGGTCCCATCGACCTGGACGATTTCCAAGGCCACGAATCGCGGTCAAATTCGTCACCATGATGGTGTCGACGAAAACACCATCTTTTTCGAGCCAGATGGCGATCTGCGGACCGAGATCTAGCTTCGATCCAGTTTTTCGTTTATTGCAATCCGCCGAAAGATCCGGCCGAAAACAATCCGGTCGAAATGCAATATTCAGCTGTCGGCAGTCCTGCGCCCGCGCGACGTTTATACCGGACGATAGTCCAAGCAGCGCGGCGGTCAAAACGAGGCGGATCATGGGATCGATTCCTTTCGGATCCGAGTATGACCCACCCCTGCGAGACAGTCCTAGTAGTCTTCTTGCGCCATCTGGACGCCGTCGGAGGTCGACTTCGTCAGGCTCGGCGTCGCTGCCCCACTGGCCAAGGCGAGCGGACCTTCCTCCGCCTGATCATCAACCCGGAGCGTCAAACGCTTGTAGGCTGCCAATCCAGTACCAGCGGGAATCAAGCGACCCATGATGACGTTCTCCTTGAGACCGCGCAGGTAGTCGACCTTGCCGCAAACTGCAGCCTCGGTGAGAACCTTCGTGGTTTCCTGGAAAGATGAAGCCGAGATGAAGCTCTCGGTCGACAGCGATGCCTTGGTGATGCCGAGCAGCAGCGGTTCACCCACCGCCGGACGACCACCACGAGCCAGAACAGCCGCGTTCTCCTCCTCGAAGACGAACTTCTCAACATGCTCGTCGATGAGGAAGCCTGTATCACCCACGTCCGTCACACGAATGCGACGGAGCATCTGGCGCACAATTGCTTCGATGTGCTTGTCGTTGATGCGAACACCCTGAAGGCGATAAACCTCCTGGACCTCGTCGACCATGAACTTTGCGAGTTGTTTCTCGCCGAGCACCTTCAAGATGTCATGCGGATTGGCAGCGCCGTCCATCAACGGCTCACCGGCCTGAACCTTGTCGCCTTCGCGGACGGCGAGGTGCTTGCCCTTGGCGATCAAGTATTCCTTGGCATCACCCGTTTCCGGAGTCACCACGACCTTGCGTTTACCCTTGGTATCCTTACCAAACGAGACGACACCGTCGATCTCTGTGACAACAGCGTGCTCTTTTGGCTTGCGAGCCTCGAAGAGCTCAGCAACACGCGGTAGACCGCCCGTGATGTCCTTCGTCTTCGTGGTTTCACGAGGAATACGAGAAATGATGTCGCCAGCCTTGACCGAATCGCCTTCAGCCACAGCAATCGTGGCCCCGACTGGCAAGAAATAACGAGCCTGGTTTTCCGAGTTTGGAACCGAGAGGGTTCCGCCGTCCTTGTCTTTAATCGAAATTCGAGGACGCAAATCGCCATCTTTCGATTCGGTGATGCTTCGTCGAGAAAGGCCTGTCACCTCGTCGAGTTGCTCCGACATGGTGACGCCTTCGATAACGTCTCCGAACTTCACAATACCGGAAGCCTCCGTGACGATCGGAACCGAGAATGGATCCCACTCGGACAGCAGCGTACCAACTTTGACCCTGTCTCCGTTGGCGAAATACAGCTTTGCGCCGTAGGTCAAACCGTAGCGCTCACGCTCACGACCGGTTTCGTCCTGAACCACGATTTCGCCGTGGCGATTCATGACGATATACCCCGTGTCGCGCTTGACGATATCTGTGTTCTCAAGCCGAACAATACCGTCGTATCGCGCCTCGAGTTGTGACTGTTCGGTACGAACTTGACCGACGCCGCCGATATGGAAGGTACGCATCGTCAACTGAGTACCGGGTTCGCCGATGGATTGAGCGGCGATGACGCCGATCGCTTCACCGATATTGACCATGTGACCACGAGCCAAATCACGGCCGTAGCACAAGATACATACGCCACGGCGTGACTCGCACGTCAACACCGATCGAATCTTGACCTTGTCGATACCAGCGTCTTCGATGATGTGAACCTTTTCTTCATCGATTTCGGTACTGGCCTGGACCAAGACTTCACCGGTGTAGGGATCGAAGATATCTTCAACCGAGACACGACCGAGTATACGATCACCAAGTTTCTCGATGATCTCGCCGCCTTCAACGAGCGCAACAAGCTCAACACCATCGAGGGTGCCGCAGTCGTTCTCGGAGATGATGGCATCTTGCGCCACGTCAACCAAACGTCGGGTCAAGTAACCCGAGTTGGCAGTCTTGAGCGCCGTATCGGCAAGACCCTTGCGAGCGCCGTGTGTCGAAATGAAGTACTCAAGAACCGACAACCCTTCTCGGAAGTTGGTGGTAATTGGTGTCTCGATGATTTCGCCCGAGGGTTTCGCCATCAAACCACGCATACCGGCGAGCTGACGAATCTGCTGAGCCGAACCACGGGCGCCCGAATCCGCCATGATGTAAATCGGGTTAAACGAAGGCGACATGCGCTTCTCCCCCGAATCACTGGTGACTTCTTCGTTCCCGATGCCCGACATCATCTCTTCGGCGATCTGTTCGGCGACCTGCGCCCAGATATCGACGACCTTGTTGTAGCGTTCTCCGTCGGTGATTAGACCTTCTGCGTACTGGTCTTCGATCTCGCGAACACTTGCCTTCGACTCGTCCAACAACTCGTACTTCCGCTTTGGGATAACAAGGTCGGACATGCAAACCGAAACGCCTGAGCGGGTTGCGAACAAGTAACCCATCGAACGAAGCCGGTCTGCGAGCAGAACCGTTTCTTTCTGACCGAACGCGCGGTAGCACGAGTCGATCAAATCTCCGAGCTGCTTTTTACCCATGACGCGGTTGACAAGACGGAACGGAAGGCCCGGAGGCAAACCGTCGTACAGCAGCACACGACCGGTCGTCGTGAGTTCAAGTTTTCCGGCGATGCGAACCTTGATCGCCGCTTGAAGATCGAGTTCTTCGTGATCATATGCAGCACGTACCTCGTCAATCGACGAGTAAACACCGCGCAACATCTCGGCTGTCTTCTCTTTAGCGTCGCGGTGTTCGCCGCGGGCAAAGACGCGCTCACGCGTCATGTAGTACAGACCAAGAACGATATCCTGCGATGGCAGGATAATCGGCCGTCCGTTTGCGGGACTGAGGATGTTATTGGTCGACATCATCAGAACGCGAGCTTCCATCTGTGCTTCCAGCGACAGCGGAACGTGAACCGCCATCTGGTCACCGTCGAAGTCGGCGTTGAACGCCGAGCAGACGAGCGGGTGCAACTGGATGGCCTTGCCTTCGATCAACAGAGGCTCAAATGCCTGGATACCCAGACGGTGGAGCGTCGGAGCACGGTTGAGCAGGATCGGGTGTTCCTTGATGACTTCTTCAAGGATGTCCCAAACTTCGGCCTTCTCCTTTTCAACGAGCTTCTTCGCGCTCTTGATTGTGGTCACAAGGCCGCGCTCTTCGAGCTTGTTGTAGATAAACGGCTTGAAGAGTTCGAGCGCCATCTTTTTTGGCAAACCGCACTGGTGCAAACGCAGTTCGGGGCCAACGACGATGACCGAACGACCGGAGTAGTCGACGCGCTTGCCGAGCAAGTTCTGTCGGAACCGACCCTGCTTGCCCTTCAACATATCCGACAAGGATTTCAACGGCCGCTTGTTCGGCCCGGTGATTGTCTTGCCGCGGCGACCGTTGTCGAACAACGCGTCAACAGCTTCCTGCAACATCCTCTTTTCATTTCGAATGATGATCTCAGGGGCGTTCAGCTCTTGGAGACGCTTCAACCGGTTGTTGCGGTTGATCACACGCCGATAAAGATCATTCAGATCGGACGTGGCGAAACGACCACCGTCGAGCGGAACGAGCGGACGGAGATCCGGCGGAATCACCGGAACCACGTCAAGCATCATCCACTCGGGCTTATTTCCCGATTCGCGGAAGGCGTCGATAACCTTGAGACGCTTCGAGAGCTTCTTTCGTTTGGCCTCGCTCGTCGCCTCTTTCATCTCGATGCGCAGCTGTTCAGACAGCTGTACGATGTTGAGGGTGTTGAGCATATCGCGAATTGCTTCTGCGCCCATACCGGCAGAGAAGGCTTCTTCGCCAAACTCTTCAAGTGCCTTCATGTAGCGCTCTTCGGTCAACAACTCGGCGACCTGCAAACCGCTCTGTTTCGGATCGATGACGATGTAACACTCGGAGTAGAGAACCTTCTCCAGATCTTTGAGTGTAATGTCGAGCAACGTTCCGATGCGCGAGGGCAACGACTTCAGGAACCAGATGTGCGCCACCGGTGTGGCCAGATTGATGTGGCCAAGGCGTTCACGGCGAACTTTGGCCTGGATGACTTCAACACCGCACTTCTCGCACACAACTCCGCGGTGCTTCATGCGCTTGTATTTGCCGCAGATACATTCGTAGTCTTTGACTGGTCCAAAGATCTTGCAGCAGAACAAGCCGTCACGTTCAGGTTTGAACGTCCGGTAGTTGATCGTTTCCGGCTTCTTTACTTCGCCGTGCGACCATTCGCGAATGCGTTCGGGCGAAGCAAGTGAAATCCGGATTGCCGAAAACGACAACGGATCCTTGGGCTTCTCGAAAAAGTTGAAGATGTCTTTCATCGTCATGGTGGTGCTCCGTGGAAATCGCGGTCGTTATTCTCCGCCCAGCGCGCCGTCGCCTACTGCTTTTGCAGCGGCTTTCGCGGCGACCTCTCGGGCCATCAACTCAACCGTGGACTCTTGCTTTCTCGGGGCATTGGGATCCTCGATCAGCTCCACATTGAGACAAAGGGACTGAAGTTCTTTCAGCAACACGTTGAAAGACTCGGGCAAGCCCGGCTCCAACGTTTGTTCACCCTTGACGATTGCTTCGTACATTCTTGTACGACCAATAACGTCGTCGGATTTGACGGTCAGGAACTCCTGCAAAGCGTAGGCAGCACCGTAAGCTTCCATGGCCCAGACTTCCATCTCACCGAGACGCTGACCGCCGAACTGCGCCTTGCCACCCAGCGGTTGCTGCGTAACGAGGGAGTATGGACCAATCGAGCGAGCGTGAATCTTGTCGTCGACCAAGTGGTGCAACTTCAACATGTACATGACGCCCACCGTGACATCCTGATCAAACGGAATACCTGTGTGACCGTCGAATAGAATCGCCTGTCCCGTTTTCGGCAAACGCGCCTCATTGAGCATCACGGTGATGTCGGCTTCCTTGGCGCCGTCGAACACCGGCGTTGCAATGTGCACGCCGTTTCGTACGGAGTGCGCCCATTCGCGCAGGTCTTCATCGCCGAGCTCAGTTATCAACTTCTGATCTTCTGGTCCGGTATAGATGCGGCGCAACTTGTCTCGAAGTGGTTCGCCTCGCCAATCCTTCTCGATCATGGCGGCGATCTGGCTGCCCAGTTCTTTTGCCGCCCAGCCCATGTGGGTTTCGAGAATCTGACCAACGTTCATACGAGAAGGAACGCCGAGCGGATTCAACACGATGTCAACGGGCGAACCGTTGCCGAGGTAGGGCATGTCCTCTTCCGGGAGAACCCGAGAGACGACGCCCTTGTTACCGTGACGACCGGCCATCTTGTCACCAACCGAGAGCTTTCTCTTGATGGCGATGTAGACCTTGACCATCTTGATGACGCCCGGGGGCAACTCATCGCCCTTGGTCAGCTTGCTGATCTTTTCCTTGTAGACCTCTTCGATGGCGAGAATGTCCTCGTCCATCGACTGAGCCAACTTCACCAGTTGCTCGTCAACTTTGCTGCCTTCGATCTGAATCGAGGGCCAGTGGCGAGCCGGGATCTGATCCAGCGTCGCGTTGTCGAGTTGTTGACCCTTGTTGGCGAGCACGGTGCCCTTGTCGTCGACAAGCTTGACGGCGGTGTTCTTCCCGACCAGCAGCTTTCGCATGCGATCGTGATAGTGCTCGATGATGATGCGATTCTCATCGCGCTGATCGGCGACCAGTTTCTGCTTCTCAGCATCCTCGATGTCCTTGGCGCGATCGTCTTTCTCCGTACCTTTTCGAGAGAAAACGCGAGCACCAATGATGATGCCTTGAACACCGGGGGGTACTCGCAACGAGCTATCCCGAACGTCGCCGGCTTTCTCACCGAAGATGGCGCGCAACAGTTTCTCTTCTGGAGAAAGCTGCGTCTCTCCCTTGGGCGTGATCTTGCCGACCAAGATATCGCCGGACTTTACTTCGGCGCCGATGCGAACGATGCCCGATTCGTCCAAGTCCTTGAGGGCTTCTTCACCGACGTTTGGAATGTCGCAGGTGATTTCCTCTTTGCCGAGTTTGGTGTCACGTGCGACGCACTCGAACTCCTCGATGTGAACCGACGTGAACACGTCTTCCTTCACGAGGCGCTCGGAGATGAGGATCGAGTCCTCGAAGTTGTATCCGCCCCAAGGCATGAAAGCGACCATGACGTTCGCACCAAGAGCCAACTCGCCGCGCTCCGTCGCAGGACCGTCTGCGATAACATCGCCCTTCTTGACGATGTCACCCTTCTCGACAATCGGGTTCTGATTGAAACAAGTGTTCTGGTTAGAACGCTGAAACTTGTTCATCGTGTAGATATCTGGCTTTGCGGCCAGATGGTCGTGTTCGTCGGCGCTGGTCGGACGAACGACGATGCGAGCGGCATCGACCGATTCAACCACGCCGTCACGGCGTGCGACCGTCGTGACGCCAGAGTCACGGGCCACGATACCTTCCATGCCGGTTCCAACGAACGGAGCCTGGGTGCGGATCAGAGGAACCGCTTGGCGTTGCATGTTCGAGCCCATCAGCGCGCGGTTTGCGTCGTCGTTTTCCAGGAACGGAATCAACGAGGCGGCAACCGACACGAGTTGGTTCGGCGAAACGTCCATCAACGTCACGTCTTCAGGACGGGACATCATGAACTCACCGTTGTGTCGTGAAGAGACGAGGTCCGCGTCAATCTTGCCGTTCTTTATCGGCGTATTGGACTGAGCGATATGGTGGCCCTCTTCCTGGAGAGCCGAGTAGAACTCGACGTCCTGGTCGGCACCCATCGTGCCACCCTCGCCTACTCGGCGATAAGGGGTCTCGATGAACCCGAACTCGTTGACACGAGCATAGGTCGACAAAGACGCAATGAGGCCGATGTTCGGGCCTTCAGGCGTTTCGATCGGGCAGATACGACCGTAGTGGGTCGTGTGAACGTCACGGACCTCGAATCCCGCGCGTTCTCGTGTCAGACCACCTGGTCCGAGGGCCGAAAGACGGCGCTTGTGCGTGACTTCGGACAGCGGGTTGGTCTGATCCATGAACTGCGATAGCTGTGACGAACCGAAGTACTCTTTGACGACGGCGGACACAGGCTTCGCATTGATGAGGTCGTGTGGCATGAGCGTCTCGATCTCTTGAGACATGCTCATCCGCTCTTTGATCGCGCGCTCCATCCGAACGAGACCGATGCGGTATTGATTCTCCATCAACTCGCCCACCGCACGAACACGGCGGTTGCCGAGGTGATCGATGTCGTCGATTTGGCCTTTGCCGTTTTTGAGATCAACAAGGTAACGAACGCTCTCAAGAATGTCGCGCTTCGTGAGCACGGCGTTCTCGAGCGACTCGTCAATCTTGAACTTGTAGTTCAACTTCAAACGGCCGACCTTCGACAAGTCGTAACGTTCTGGATTGAAGAACAGGTTATTGAAGAGCGTCTTTGCAGTCTCGAGGGTCGGTGGATCGCCCGGGCGAAGGCGACGGTATATCTCGAGAATCGCCTCATCGGTCGTCTGAAGCTTGTCAGCGATAAGCGTATCACGGAGGAATGATCCGACGTTGAGGTTGTCGATAAACAACACCTTCAACTCCGAGATCCCATGCTCCCGTAATTCCTCAAGTTTTGACTCGGTCATCTCCTCGTTGCATTGCAGGAGAACTTCACCGGTTGATTCGTCGATCACGTCATGCGCCGCCACTTTGCCTACGAGCTCGGCGACATCGGCTGGCAAACGATCGACATTTGAATCGCGCAATTTCTTGATCGCGACCTTGGTAAATTTGCGATTCTTGCGAACCAAGACCTCTTTGGTCTCCGGGTGCCGTACGTCGCGCGTTGCACGTTGGCCTGGCAAGAGATCGTACTCGACCGATTTGGAGAACTTGCCGCCCTCTTCAAGATGGATCGTCTCAGGGTCGTAGTAGTAGTTCAGCAATTCCTCGGTGGAATAACCGAGTGCGCGCAACAACACCGTTGCATGCAGCTTGCGTCGACGGTCGATGCGGACGTACAGCAGATCCTTCGGGTCGAACTCGAAATCGAGCCAGGAGCCGCGGTACGGAATCACGCGGCAGCTGTAGAGCAACTTGCCGGATGAATGGGTCTTGCCCTTGTCGTGATCGTAGAACACGCCAGGACTGCGGTGCAGCTGGCTCACGATAACCCGCTCGGTACCGTTAATGATGAACGTGCCGTTGTCTGTCATCAACGGAATCTCGCCGAAGAAGACTTCCTGCTCCTTCACGTCGCGGATCGACTGCGAACCGGTTTCATCATTCGTATCCCAAACGACGAGACGGACGGTGACCTTGACAGGCGCCGCAAACGTCATTCCACGCTGACGACACTCGTCCACGTCGTACTTCGGACGATCGAGGACGTAGCTGACGAACTCGATCGACGAGGTCTCAGAGAAGTCTTTTATCGGAAAGACGCTGTTGAAAACCCCTTGCAAACCGAGCTCAGCTCGCTGCTCCGATGGGAGATCTTTCTGCAAGAACTTTTCATAGCTCTGCTTTTGAATCTCGATCAGGTTTGGGATGTCGATGATCTTGCGGATCTTCGCAAAGCTCTTACGGGCGCGGAAGTTTTTTTGAATGTGCGTCGGCATGGACGTGTCCTGTCGGGAGCCTGGTGCCTGGGAAAAAAAATAAGCCAAACGACAGATCCCACCCTATCCCCGTTAAAAAGGGCGGGCGGGAAGCTGTCGGACGAATAGGCAGCGATGAGCTGTCAAAGAAATTGCGTACGCGAAAGGGTCCAATTACTTGACGGTGACCTTCGCTCCAGCTTCCTCGAGCTTCTTCTTGATGGCGTCGGCGTCATCCTTGGAGACGCCTTCTTTGATGTTCTTGGGTGCGCCATCCACGAGATCCTTGGCTTCTTTCAGACCGAGGCTGGTAACCTCACGAACAGCCTTGATCACGCCGATCTTGTTTGCGCCGACTTCCGTCAATACAACGGTAAACTCAGTTTGAGCTGCGGGAGCTTCTGCGGCAGCACCGCCACCGACAGCAGCCACTGCAACGGGAGCAGCCGAAACGCCCCACTTCGCTTCCAATTCCTTGGTGAGCGAAGCAAGATCCATTACGGTCATGCCACTGAGAAAATCAATAACCTGTTCTTTCGTCACGTCAGCCATTTGCTTGACTCCTTAATTGATTGATGGATGTTCTAAAATTTTTGGTAGCTGCGCTCTACTTCAGAGCATCGCCCCGGGCCCGAATCACGTTCATGAAGCTTGAATGAGCGGCTGTGGTCAACCGCACGAAGGTCTGTGGCGCAGCCATGAACGTCGCAAGCAAGGTTGCTCGCAGCTCGTTCTTGCCCGGGAGTTTCGACAAAGCGGAAACACCCTTCTCGTCCAATTTTTTACCGTCGACGTAGCCACCCTTGACGGTGAGCTTTTCAGCGTCTTTGAGGAAGTCCGTTACAACTTTTGCAGGCGTTGCTGGCTCTTCAAAGTGAAATGCAATCCCGGTTGGGCCCACGAGAAGCTCATCAATGACCTCCATCGGCGTGCCTTTGATCGCGATGGAAAGCAGGCTGTTCTTCACGACGCGATACTCACAGCCGGCCTTGCGCAGGCGTGCTCGCAACTCGGTGTCTTTGTCGACCGTCAAGCCACGAAAATCCGTGAGGACAAGGCTCTGTGCCCGCGCAAGGCTACCCTTGAGCGATTCGATGTTTTCGGCTTTTTGAGTTCGTTCCACAGTGTTACTCCAGAAATTCTTCTTGAACTAGATTAGGCTGAATGACCGGGTCTTAGCTGGTCGCGGTCGCCGCCACAAATGCGCCGGTGTCGACGGTGAGCCCGGGTCCCATACTGGTAGATAGCGAAATGGAGCGTAGGTAGGTTCCCTTGGACGTCTGCGGCTTGCGGCGTTGGATGTCTTCAATCAAAGCCAGGGCGTTTTCGCTCAGCTTCGATGCACCGAACGAAACCTTGCCAATGCGTGAGTGGACAACGCCCGCTTTCTCGACGCGGTACTCAACACGACCCGCCTTGAGTTCGGCAACAGCGCGCTTTACGTCCGCGGTCACCGTGCCGACCTTGGGATTCGGCATCAGGCCCTTCGGACCAAGAACGCGACCCAATCGACCGACCAAACCCATCATGTCGGGAGTTGCGACCAAGGTGTCAAAGTCCGTCCAGTTTTCCTTCTGGATCCTATCAACGATGTCTTCTGCGCCTACGTGGTCGGCGCCAGCTTCCAGGGCTTCTTTGGCCTTGTCGCCTTTTGCGATTACGACGATGCGGGTCTTCTTGCCTGTACCGTGAGGAAGAACGACCGCGCCTCGAACCATCTGGTCCGCGTGCTTCGGATCAACGCCGAGACGAATCGCGATGTCGACTGTCTCGTCGAACTTGGCGACTGAGGTTGATGGCACGAGCGCGCAGGCATCAGCCATCGTGTACTTGCGCCCGGTCTCAACCTTGGCGCGAGCGGTCTTGTATTTTTTTCCGTGCTTCGACATTTGCTTATCTGCCTATCCTTCGATGTCCACGCCCATGGAACGGGCGGTACCAGCGATCGTTCGCATCGCCGATTCAATGCTCGTCGTGTTTAGGTCCGTCAACTTGGTCGATGCGATTTCTCGCAACTGAGCCTGCGTGATCTTTGCGACCTTGACCTTGTTCGGCTCCTTCGATCCCGAACCGGGCTTCTTGTCGGTCTTGAGCTTTGCAGCCTTTTTGATCAGAACAGAGGCCGGAGGCGTCTTTGTGATGAAGGTGAAGGAACGATCGGAAAACACTGTAATGACGACAGGAATCGCCAAAGCTTCTTTGGCTTGATCTTGGGTCTTGGCGTTAAACTGCTTGCAAAACTCCATGATGTTCACGCCGTGTTGGCCCAGCGCGGGTCCGATCGGCGGAGCCGGGTTTGCTTTTCCGGCGGGAACCTGCAGTTTGATGTATCCGGTGATCTTTTTCATTTTCGTATCGCTCTTAGAATCGCACTGAGTATCGCTTGTGATTCGTTACGCAAACACCATCAGGCCTTTTCGACCTGGGAGAAATCGAGTTCGACTGGCGTGGCTCGTCCGAAGATGGAGAGGTTCACGCGGAGCTTCTGCTTCTCGGTCTTGACCTCGATTACAGCACCCGAGAAGTTCGCGAACGGACCACCGGTCACCCGAACGGTCTCGCCTTCTTCGTAAGACTGTTTCGGCTTGAGGGAGGACGCGCCCTCGGTCATTGCTGTGTTGATGTTCTTGATCTCGGTTTCTTTGACCGGTTGCGGATTGAGGCCGCCAAGAAAACCTGTGATTTTGGGCGTGTTTTTCACCAAGTGGAAAGTCTCTTGATCGAGATCCATCTGGACGAACATGTAGCCCGGGAAGAACTTGCGAGTGGTCGATCGCTTTTGGCCTTTGTGCAGCTCAACCACGGTATCCGTGGGAATGAGCACGTCGCCGAACTTCTCGTTCATATTATTCTGCCGCACCCGATCCAAAAGCGAAAGCTTCGCCTTGTTCTCGTGACCCGAGTAGGTGTGCACTACGTACCATTTCATCGCCATCACCACGATCTCACAATATCCGTGCTGTTACGAAGGACCAGATACCATCGAACGCACTGAGAATCAGTGCGGCAACAGTTACGGTAACCAATACAACCACGGTGTTGACCGAGGTTTCCTTGCGAGAAGGCCATGAGACCTTCTCGAGTTCACCAATGACTTCTTCGGCGCTCTGGAACAGAGCTCGATTCTTGAATGCGACCAGCGTTGCAATCGAAGCGAGTCCCAATCCGATACCGTACACCCCGAGTTCCGGGGGCTTGGCAAAATACCCCCAGATCCACTCGACCGTGAGGACGAGCAAAACCGCGAGCGCCACAGCCCCGACTCCAAACATGAGATGAACGTTTTTATTCGACATTTATGCGTCCGGTTTATAAGCCGGTTGCAGGGCAGGAGGGACTCGAACCCCCAACCCGCGGATTTGGAGTCCGCTGCTCTACCATTGGAGCTACTGCCCTAGTTAAATTCACTTAGTTTCCTTGTGCGGTTTGTGCGAACGGCACCGACTGCAATATTTGGAAAGCTCCAACTTTTCGCTTTTGGTGCGCCGATTTTTTGTGGTCGTGTAATTGCGTTCACGACACTCCTGGCACTCCAGCGTAATTATGACAACGTTTGACGACGCCACTTTTTAGTTCCTAATCGTTGATTTTGGTGACGACGCCGGCGCCGACAGTACGGCCACCTTCGCGGATTGCAAAGCGCAATTGCTCTTCACACGCGATTGGCGCCAAAAGCTCG
>JAWXBF010000156.1:0-9077 GCA_034439895.1 Deltaproteobacteria bacterium | reverse complement strand
GATCTGGAGGGAAGATTTCGGATTGGCCGTCGGGTGGTATGTGGAAAGTCTGTCCGGCGAAGGCAACGTGGAGACTGCGTTGGTTCTGTTGCAGGCGGCACTGGAGTTAGTAGCGTCTGTCCTGATCGTCGAGGATAAGAGCCTGACGAGTCTCAAAGAGTTCGACAACGGACGTGCATCCGAAAAGCTCCGCAAGCTCCTTCGAGTGGTGGGCGTTCCTCGGCAAATCCCACCCCCGTTGAGAGAACTATCCGAAGAGTCGGGGCGTCAATGTTGGGAAAACGGACCGCATGCGTTCACAGAAATGAGGAATGGCGTGGTCCACGCGCGCAAGATCGACCGATTGCTCGCGACCACTTTGGAAACCAGGCGCCACACCAAGAATCTGGGCCTCTGGTACCTGGAACTGGCCTTGCTGAGCATAGGAAACATAAGAGCGGTACACTGTCGATCACGATACCCTCGGGTCCCGGATTCCTGTCCGATAATAAACCTTATGCCAACTTCCCCCCCCCACGGCGGCACAGGAGGCGTTGTCACTGTTGGCCAAATCGTCGTACGACCTGGTGTTGATGGACAAGCGGATGCCACGTGTTGATGGCCTCACACTGACGCGGCAGATTCGTCGGGATCCATCCATCGCACAACCGTTTATCGTCGCGGTGACGGCAAGTGTGCTACCTGAAGCGCGTGCGGCATGTATGGAGGCTGGCATAGATGCTTTCTTGGGCAAGCCGGTTCGGCTTGCCGATCTCGCACGCATTTTGCAAATCGTAGCCGAGAAAAAGGTACCCTCCGCGACCGAGCTTGCCGCGCTGTTTGATGGCGAGGTACTTAATCAACTGTTGCTGTGTAGCGCGGATGGTTCGCGTATTTTGGATCGCACGGCTGATTTGATCTTGTCGGAACTGCAGACAGGGCTGCAAGCACTTCAGATTCCGCAGCAACGTACTGACCTTGCCGGCGTGAAGACACAGGCACACGGTATGGCGGGCAGTCTTCGCACCATTGGTGCAACGGTTGCCGCGCGCTGCGCCGCCGACGTTGAACAGGCGGCCGAGGAAGGTTCGGTTGAGAGTACCGCAACGGCTGTCGAACGGCTGCGCGCTGCCGTAGCGGACGCCAGTCGGGGGTTTGCCTCGTTTGTGGCGGCGAATTCAACGTCCGCTTGACTGAGATGTCGTTTCTAAGCGGGAAGTGTTTGCGCGATGACGAATGTATGGCGGCCGTATGTGATGTTGCCGATGTTGCCGTCGAAGGTCTGTGCGCGGCGCTGTTGTTTCCCTACAGTGTCGGCGTCTTGTACAGCGTCTTGCCGGCCACTTTGATGTCGACGTCGACCAAGTAGGGAATCAGTGCCGCCGTGTTGACGCCTACGCCTAGCCCTGGCGTGTCCGGCAGTTGGATGGTGCCGGCGTTGTTGCGTGTGATGACGGGACGGCCCAACACCTGTGCCAGCGGTTGCGCCTGCGTCGGATATTCACACAGGTGGTGATCAGCACCACCGGCAAACGGCGCCATCGAGGCTGCCAGCGCCAGGTGCGAGGTGAAGGTGTGGTTGACGTAGGTGATACGCTTACGGTCGGCGTGGCGAAATACCTCGATTGCCGGCGAGATGCCGCCAATGCGCCCGGCATCAATCTGAATGAAACGTACCGCACTGTGTTCGATGAAGTTGATGGCACCCAGTGCGCTGTGTGATCCCTCGCCGCCCGCAATGGAGACAGCGGACTGGGCTGCCAGTCGGGCATAGCTGTCCGTGGCATCGGCGACAAAGGGTTCTTCCAACCAGGTCGCCGTTACTTCCTGCAATGCCGGCAAACGCAGGGCCGCCGCGTCAACGTCCTGTCCAAACGCAGTCCCGGCGTCCACCATCAGTTGCGCATCCGGGCCTAGTCCTTCACGCGCGGCGTGAACCAAATCGGCGTCCGCAGCGACGGTGCCGTGTCCGTAGGGACCCCAACCAAATTTCGCAGCATGGAAACCCGAAGTACGAATGGACTGCGCGACCTTCAGCGTCGCCTCAGGCGTGTCGCCAAACAACACCGACGCATAGGGCGTTTTGGCCAATGCCCGTTTGTGACCCAACAACTGCCACACCGGTGCCTGTAGTTTTTTCCCCAACAGATCCCACAACGCCATGTCGATGCCCGACAACGTGTGATCCGCCTGCAACAGGTCGAAACTTTGTGCGTGCACCAAGGCACCTATGCGCGAGATGTCGTCCACGTCGTGCAACGGTTGTCCCAGCACCGACGCACCAACCGGCTTACAGGCTGAATGGGACATCGGGCATACAAAGCTCGCGATGGAAACCAGCGGCGCCGCTTCACACTCGCCCCAGCCCTCGTACTGCCCCGATCGAACCCGAACCAACAAGGCATCCTGACTGCCATCCCCGATGTCATGGACCTGCGGCATCGACAGATAGAAGAAATCAACCGACTCGATCATGTTGCCGCTCCTTTGTGTGCCTGCACCGTAGTACGATACAACGCGTCGTAGGTGGAGCCACGCATGCCCAGTTTTTTCACATGGGAGAACGTCGCTTCCAACATCTTCATTTCCGGATCAAACCGTCGCAGCGACCATGGGTGCCAAATGAACGAAACGAACGACTGCGCCGTCTGCACCGCGCGATCGAGGAACACGCGATTGACCTGGAATTCGTCGTCCGGTATTTTTACGAATCCGGCCGGCACGGCTTCGGGAAACGGCGACGGCCATAACGCCAACCGCTTGGCACCCCAGCCGTTGTTGTCCTTCAAAAGGTTTTCATGCCAACCGTGGCCCGGCAGTTCCCATATGTCGGTAAAGCCGTCCTTGGCATAGTTGTGCGGGCCAACCAATTGCGCCGGCATGGAATAGTCCGCGCCCCACAACAAACTGCTGACGTACTTGTATCCAGCCTCGGCCACCAGCGACAACACATCGTCGGCGCCGGACAAACCGTTGTCGAATCCACACGCTGGACGCAACCCGGTGCATGGACGCCCAAAGATGTTTTCTATCGATGCCTTGCTTTGGATGATCTGGCGCCGCAGTTCTTCGGGGGAAACCTGATCGCCACACATGGGGTGGTCGCGCAACATCTGGTGCGAGTAAGTGTGTGACGCCACCTCGAACAACGGATCATCCAACAGGTGTCGATAGGCCTCTGCGTTCTCTTCCAGCTTCTTGGCCTCGATGAAAAATGTGGCAGGCATCGCAAATCGTTTGTGAACTGCGACAATGGCCTTACACGCATCCAAACATCCATCCGACTCGGTATCGTACGCAGCGATGTAGGACGTTTGAGTCGAGGGCTTACCGGCCGACAGCAAGGGCCGCGCGCACGCGCCCATGGAGGCTGCGCCTGCTGCAAACCCACCCTTGAGTATCAACCGTCGATTCATTCCATTGGGGTTGTCCATGTTGTCTCCTGATTACAAAAGCAAGGCATCGATCACGCGTGCCTTCGTGATGGCGGCATCGGTTAGCGAGTCGGCGCGACCTTCGTGCGGATAATTGAGGGCGGTATGGTCCATGCCCAAGGTGTGCAGCAGCGTTGCGTGAAAGTCGCCCACCGAAACCGGATCCTTGACGGCTTTGTAGCCGAAGTCATCTGTAGCACCGTGTACATGACCACGTTTGAAACCACCACCGGCGGCCCACAGTGAAAAACCGTGGCGGTTGTGGTCGCGCCCGTCCTTGGCTTCAGAAATCGGCAACCGGCCAAACTCGCCCGTCCACAAGACCACCGTGTCATCTAGCAATCCGCGCTGTTTCAGATCCTTGACCAGGGCCGCCGACGGCTGATCAATGCCCGCAGATAAACTTCGATGAAGCTTGGCGTTGTTGTCATGGGTATCCCAGGGTTGCCCTTTCAAGAAGATCTCCACAAAACGCACACCGCGCTCGATCAACCGGCGCGCCATGATGCAGCGGTGGGCGTAGGATTCGGTGGCGGGGTTGTCCAGTCCATACATCTTGCGAATGTGTGACGGTTCGTCTGACAGATCCACGGCTTCGGGCACCGAGGTTTGCATCTGGGCCGCCAATTCGTAGCTCTTAATACGCGCTGCCAGATCGGTGTCTTGGGAATAACGTTGTTGATGGGCACGGTTCAGCTGATCCAACAGCGCCAACTGACGGTGTTGTGCCGCTGGTGACACGCCAGCCGGGGCCTTGATGTCAGCAATCGGATCATTGCCGTCTGATCGGAATGGCGTGCCTTGGTATTCCGCCGGCAGAAACCCCGCTGACCAATTGCGCGGCCCATCGACGGGCAGGCCTCTGGGATCCGTTAGAACTACGTAAGCCGGCAAGTTCTGATTCGCGCTGCCCATTCCATAAACCATCCACGCGCCCAACGTCGGTCGTCCAGGTTGGTCTTTGCCTCCGTGGAAAATGCGTAGTGCCCGCTCGTGATCAATCGAGTCGGTTGTCATCGACCGAACCAACGTCAATTCGTCGGCAATGATGCCGGTGTGTGGCAGCAACTCGGAAAGCTCGATGCCGCTTTGTCCATAGGGTGAAAACGCAAAGGGCGTTCCCAAACATGCGCCGCGCTTCTGATCGAAATGTACTTCGAGATCGCCTGCAAAGGCTTTGCCATGCCATTTGTTCAGCACCGGCTTGGGATCGAACAGATCAACTTGGCTGGGCCCACCGTGTTGAAACAAGCAGATCACCGACTTGTTCTTTTTTGACGGGGCCGCTGCGGCTTGGCCGCGCGTCAGATGAGACAACGCCAACGCCCCGAGCATTCCGCCACACGATTGCACCAGCTGGCGCCGCGACAACAATCCCTGTTCGTATTTCGTCATGGTCATCCTATTCCAGGTACAAGAATGCGTTGGATCCGACCAACATTTGCGCGACTTCGCGCAGGGCCACGTGGGTGTCGGTTTGTGCGTGCACATACGCCAGTGCCGCGTTTGATTCGGCGGGTTGTGGTGGGCGGGCCAGCACAAGGTTGAACAATTGGTGGACCGAATCAACCAATCCCGTTTTGTCCTCTTTAACCAGCGGTAACACGCGGTTGGCCAACCCCTGGGCCGTTCGCAGCGCAAATTCAGAATTCAACATCGATAGCGATTGCGACGGCACCGTGCTGGACATACGCGAAGGGCAACTGGTGTTGATGGCGGGTGCATCAAAGGTGGCCAAGAATCCATGCACTTGCGACCGGCGGTGTTGCAGATAGATCGACCTGCGGTTCTGCCCAGGGTTGTCTGGCTTTATCTCCACGCCGTTGTCCGTACGCACTGTCGGCACATAGGGACCACCTTGTGTTCGATCCAAGCGACCTGAAACCGCCAGCATGGCATCACGTACCGATTCGGCATCCAGGCGTCGCAGCGGCATACGCCACAACAATCGATTGTCTGGGTCGGCAGCCAGCGCACCATCGTTGGGCGTACTGGCTTGCTGATAGGTTCTCGAATTTAGCACCATGCGATGGAATGCCTTGCGTGACCAACCGCCGTGCACAAAGGCGCGTGCCAATGCGTCCAAAAGGGCGGGGTGACTGGGCTGTGCTGCGCTTTGTCCCAAGTTGTCCAATGTGGGAACCAACCCCTGGCCAAAGAACCTGGCCCACATTCGGTTGACCGTGACCCGCGCCAACAACGGAGCCGCCGCGTTGGTTAACCAGAACGCAAACGCCGAGCGTCGTCCGCTGGTGTTGGCGCGCGCATAACGGTCAATATGCAGCACATCGGGCTGTGCAGCCAACCCGATCGGTGCGCTGGGTTGAACCACTTGCCCCGGTTCAGTGTACACACCACGCAGTTTCAATGTGTGCGGCAATGGTGTGCGCCCGCCGGTGTCGGCGAGGATGGACAGCTGCGGTGGCGCCTTGGGCATCTGCGCGCGGATGGGATTAACCTGTGTTTCGATACGCACCAACTGTTGCTTGAACGCGGCGTTGTTGCGTGCGAATCGCGGGTAGTCGTTGTCGGCGCCAAATCCCAGCGATTGAAAACGCTTTTCCTGATCCTTCGATCGCACCGTACAACTTAACAACGCCTCGGCTTCTTGACGATCACTCGCATCGAGCTTTGCCAGGTGTTCCATGTCCAGTCGCAGTTTGATGGCCCGCGCCGGTGCAACCAGTTGGGCCTGCAACTCGGCAATCTTGGCCTTGTAGGGCGCCGCTTTCCGTTCATATCGTCGGTTGGTCGCACGCGTCGTTGCAACAACCGTGCGTTGTGCCGGTTTCTTCCAGCGACCGTCGTCGTCTTCAAAGGCCGAAGCGAACACTGCCTGCAAGGCATAGTAATCGTGTTGCGATATGGGTTCAAAAGGATGGTCATGACATTTTGCACAGGCAAACGTAGCGCCCATCAAGGCGCCGCCGACAAGGTCCAACGTGCCTTCCAGTACCACCAAGCGATCGCGCTGACGCTCTTGTGCGTTGCCATCGGATTCGCCCGTGCCGTCCGAGGCATTGCGTAGGAAATGGGTTGCCGTCAGCAGTGGCACCATGTCCGCCGTGATATCGCCCTTGGGCTGATAGTTGGCCAGTTCGTCACCGGCCAGTTGTTGACGGACAAATGCATCAAACGGTTGGTCACGGTTCAGTGAATCAACCACCCAGTCGCGGTAGTGAAATGCCAACGGACGATCCGTATCTGCGTCGTAGTACCCATTCGAATCGGCATAACCTGCGGTGTCCAACCAGTACTTCCCCCAGCGTTGTCCATAGGCCGGCGACGCCAAGAAACGATCAACCATGCGGGCATAGGCCCCCGGGTGTTGGTCATCGATAAAACGTGACACGGTTAAGCCGTCCGGCGGCAACCCCGTTAAATCAAAACTGACCCGACGTACCAAGGTGTGTCGATCGGCCTGTGTATTAAAGGACAAACTGTGCTGTGCCAACCGCTGACCAATGTATGCGTCGATGCCTTCAAGAGGAGGTGAATCAAGATCGGTAAAACTGCCGTGCGGTGCCCAGTTGGCCCCGCCGTCAATCCACGTGCGTAATGCGATGACTGCAGCGGCGTCCAACCGGGGTCCTTCGGGTGGCATGCGGTCATCGACATCGTGGGTCACGATGCGCTGATACAGATCGCTTTCTTCCGCATCACCCGGTACAACCAGCTCGGCAAGGGCCGCCGCTGATTTCATGTTTAGGCCGCCCTTGGTTCGAACACCGCCGTGGCAGGGCAAACACGTACGCGACAACGCGGGCAATACCTGACGCGCGAAAACCTCCTGGTTTTCCTGCACCGCCGTTGCCGCGCCATCCGTTGGTGCGGCGAGCAGTGACAGTATCGCGAAAAACGAAACACAAGGCATTGGGACTACCTGCGGCTGGGAACCAGTTTCGCCGCAGCGAGTTCGTCGAAGTTGTTCAACATGTGACGGGCCATCGCGCGGCGCGCCGCCTTGGCATCACGCGCAACGATTGCCTCGAACACCCGTTTGTGATCGGCGTAGCTCACCTTGGGGTCGGGCTCTGCGGACCACGAACGTTCCACCATTTCGCCAACGCTGTCGCGTAAGGTGTTCATGATGTGTTTCAGAATCACGTTGTCTGCGGCATCGGCGATGATGGCGTGAAAGCGAAGGTCAGCGGCGGTGAACGATGCTTCATCGTCCAAGCGCTCGGCCATTTGGACAAGACACGCCTTCATGTCGCGGACATGTTGCGCACTACGATTGGCGGCCGCCCTGCCGACCAAAAACACTTCCAATAGTTCGCGCGTCTCGTGCAAATCCGAAACAGCAGGCTTTTCAAGCGCCAACATCAGCTCCATTGGAACCTTAAAAAGATCGGCACCGCTATCTGCCACCACCGACCCAGATCCATGGCGCGTGTTCAAAAGGCCCATGAGTGACAGCGTGCGTAAGGCTTCACGCAGCATCGGGCGGCTGACTTGCATGTCCTGCGCCAGTTGGCGTTCACTGGGCAATCGGGTGCCAGCGCCCATCTGCGAGCTGCTCAGTAGGTGTTTCAGCTCATCAATGACGCCATCCACAACCGTGACCTTGGCAACCGGACGGGGTTGAATCTTCAACATTTCAAAATGGTATTACCAATTTACCTCTAAGGCAAGGGCCCCAATGTGCGCCCGGCCACGCGGCGGTCGTTCATGCTGTTTGGTGACCGAAGATGCGCCGGCGACCGCACACGGTGTGTTACGCCATTTTTGCGATTGTGGACCGCTGGGAACAGCGCCTCCGCCGTTTCCCCTCTTATGGCTGAGATGTTACCGTGCGTACCCACCAAATTCGCGACGGGGCACCGGCACCGTCGTGCAGCCTAGGGAGGCTTCGATGAGAGCCAGCTTTGCCGTATTCGCCGGGTACAGACCTTCTTTGTTCGCCATCGTTTTGTACGGCGGCGAGGACAAGGACTTTGCGCAACCGAAATACGTTGATGCGAAGGTCGAGATTGTGACGGCGGGCTACTTGATGCCGCCGACCAGCGTGGCCGGTATCAGCGCGCAACAATGGCTGCGCATTCGCACGTTGGTCCAGCAAGTCATTCTACCGGCACTCGAATACGCCCTTGGTGAAACACTGGGCGACGATAATATGGTCCAGCATGACGTGCTTGAAGTTGTCGTAGGGTTAGCGCACAGAAGTGCTACAGAACGCGCTGAAGGCCTACGAGATGGGCGACGTTAAAGGCGCCGCCGCCCTGATAGCTGCCTTTTTCCAGGTTCAGGTCGAAGGGTTCATCAAGGGTGAATACCAGGGTGGGGGTCTTTCATCCAACATCGTGCCCGCGATTCTCGAAGCGGTGTGCAAGCAATCGTTGCGTCAAACCGGCAGCCAAACCGTGCGTCGATTTGCCCTGCGCCTTGGCGCCAATCTTCCTGTACTGAGTTACATCGTCAAGCTGGGCAATCTGCTGGCGACCGGCATCGACATCAACAAGACACTTGAGGATGGGGCGTTGCTTCGCGGGCTGTACGAACGGGGAGCATAGGAAACATAAGAGCGGTACACTGTCGATCACGATACCCTCGGGTCCCGGATTCCTGTCGGGCCCAAGTAGAAATGTCCCCATTTCTGCAAAGTAGGAATGTCCCCTTTTGGGTTTGTGGGATGGTAGCACCATTGGGGCGGCGAGTGCGGAG
>JAWXBF010000155.1:0-20332 GCA_034439895.1 Deltaproteobacteria bacterium | reverse complement strand
AGTTCGACGAAGTGTTGTTTTCCTGTTTTTTCGCTCCAGAAATCCACGCCGTTGACCTCGTGCAGTCCCGTGAATATGCCGTGTTGCCAGACGTGATCGCCCGGTTTGTCCTCGGTCAAGGTGATCTTGCCCTGACGGTCACGCAGGGGATGGATGTAGGGCCGTAAGGCAGGATCCATCACGTAGTCGAAAAGGGGGAACCAATTCCCTTTTTGATCTCGGACCGAGATGCCCAGCTTCTTGTCGCTCGGCGTGACACGAATGCGATTGGCCGGATCTTCGGGTGGCGCAAAAATGTACCAGATGAGATTGCGGAAGTTTTCATCGGGCAGCCCTTCCAGGCCTTCGGGCATGACCGAAACATCGGAGACATCGAGCGTCTGCACCTGACTGCGCGGTATGGTTTCCTTGACGTTCATGCCGGCGAGGGTGACGCGCGAAGGTGTGTCTTCAATTAAACGTCCCGAGATCAGTCGGCCATCCTTGGTGGTGACCGTGACCTGCTCGTAGCCCTTGCCGATGACCTGGTTGGGATCAATGATGTTGGTGAGCAAGGCTTGTAACGTCGAGCGGCCCACGCCCGTGAGATCGGGTCCCACCTCGGCGCCTGTGCCAAGGAACTTGTGACACAAAAGGCAGGTACGTTCCGCCTGAAGTTTGCCGTCGGCAAAATCAACCGGTCCGTTCATGACCATGCGCCGCTTTTCCTCGATGAGGGCAAGGCGTTCCTCGCTGCTTTGGCGTGTGGCGCCAAGGTGCTCTGTTGCTAGCTTTTTGACTGCGTCGTCTTTGCTGTCGCGCAAAATTCGCTGCACCGGCGCCGAGAGATCGGCCACCGGCAGTTTTTTCTTGCCGACTGCGTTCAGAAGTTCAATGGCCCAGGCCGGACGTGCTGCAAGCGTTTCAAGTGCGGTTGGACGAACGTTGGTGGGCAACTTTCGGTAGGCACCGAGGAGTGCCCTCGCGGTACCCTTTCCGCCGACCTTTGCAAGCGCGCGAATCGCCGCACGCACGACCTCGGGATTCGGCGAGCGCAGCGCTGTCAGCATGGCGGACTCGGCGCCGGGCACGTTGACCGACGCGGCTATCTCGATCGCCTGCAATCGGGTTGCGTCCGGCTGATCCCTGGCCTGACTCTTGATGCGACCCAGTAACTTGGTTTGGGCGGCCTTTTCACCCCAGCGTGCTCCGACGCGCAACGCAGCCTCCGCGATCTCGGGCTCTTTGCGTTTTTGCAATCTTGCAAGCAACGCGTAAGCCGCCTTGGTCTTTACAACCGTACCACCCGCGCTGCCCTTCTCGAATCCCACGAGCACACCGAGTGCGAGCTTGGCGTCTTTTTGGGCGAGACGTCCTGCCAGCGTGACCGCGGCTTCGTGGCTTTGGGCGTTGTCCGATTCAAGCAGTCGACGGGTGGCGTTTTCGGCGATTTTTGCCGAGAAGGGCAGGTGTTTCTCACCCTTGTTTTCGAGCCAGTTCGACGTGAACTTTGAGTCGGTTGCCACGCGCGGTTCAAGGGCGCGCCAGATGAGCAGCGACAACAGGCGATCTTCGGCGGTGTTGTTCCCTTCCGATAGGCCCGCAATCGTTGCATCCACGTCGCGGTTGACCATCTTGAATGCACCCACCGCGACGCCAGCCCGTACGGTTGGATCCGAATCGGAGGACAGTCGCAAGAGTCGTGCAGCCGCTCCAACGGCGCGCTCATCTGCACCCGCTTCCGTGTTGCGTTCGCCCGTCAGCCGCGCAACCCAGGTTCGTATGGCGGGATCTTTGTCACCGGCCAGTTCATCCAACAACGCTTCGCTCAGAAGGCCGGCCGCATGCAGCGACCACAATCCCTCAAGCCGCGCTTCCACGGTCTTTCCCGTTCGAGCCACCTGCGTGACAGCTTTTGTCACGGTGGCATCGCGGCGTTCACCGAGAAGTCGACGTGCGGTCTTGCGCTGCCAGATGTTGGGGTGGGACAAAAGTGGCACGAGATCGGCGGATTTCATCGTGCGCAGATTGGGGCGCCTGTCCCGTCCACTCGGACGCGGGGCTCCGGGTTTGTGACCGGTATAGACCAGGCGCCAGATTCGGCCCATCTTGCGATCCACGCCTTTTGGATCGGCAAGCGCGTTTTGGTAACACGGATACTTGTCGTACCAGTCTGCGATCCAAAGGGCGCCATCGGGACCAATCTGTTCACTGACGGGGCGGAACCAGCCATCGTCGGTCTTGACCAGATCCGGCTCGTCTTGCCCCTTCCAGGTCGAGCCAACGGGGATCAACCGATCGCGATTGATCGAATTGCCATGGATGTTGCCCATGACGATGTTGCCCTGGTATTTGGCAGGGAACTGATCCGACGACAGAATCTGCACGCCCGCATAGGCGGCACGGAAGTGACGGTGATCGACGATGGATGGCAACAGATCGTAACCGTATTTCCAGCCGGGCGAGCCGGCCTGCCGTGCGTAGACCCCACCGGGTGACATGTGAAACAGATGGTCGATGACGCAGGCGCTGACAAAGGCGTTGCCGGTTTTATCAAAATCGAGGCCCCAGGGGTTGCTCGTGCCATCGGCGAAAACCTCGATCTTCTTTCGCAGGGGATGGTAACGCACGATGGCGGCGTCGAAGGGATTGCCTTCGGTTTCTTCTTCTCCCGGCGCACGAACGTTCGAGTAGTTAAAGACACCATGGGTAAAGTAAATCCAGCCATCGGGTCCATAGGTAAATCCGTTGACGGTTTCATGCGTATCACGAACGGCGAATCCGGTCAGCAAGACCGTGCGTTTGTCGGCAATGTCGTCGCCGTCGGTGTCTTGCAAGAACAGGAGCTCGGGTGCCTGGCCCACGTAGACGCCGCCATTGCCAATGACGATGCCGGTTGCCATGTCGAGGCCCTCGGCAAAAACGGTGACCTTGTCGGCGCGACCATCGTTGTTGGTGTCGTCGAGGATCTTGATGCGATCCTTGCCGCGGGTTCCGGCTGCGGCTTTCTCGGGATACTGAAAGAGCTCGATCACCCACAGCCGTCCGCGTTCGTCCCAGCTCATCGCGACCGGATTGATTATGTCGGGCTCGGAAGCGAACAACCGCATCTCGAATCCCGGATCGACGACGAAGTGTTTTTGCGCATCGGCCGGTGACATCGCCGGGTTGCTCGCCGTCGGATGCTGGGCCGGATCGAGTGCAACGGCTACCCCACCGGAAAGCAGGAGCCCGACGACCGTCGGGGCGAGGGTGAATCGGTGAGAGCGGCTTTTGCAGTTCCGTCGTTTGGAGCTTGGGACCATATGGGTATCGTAACCTGCCCTCCGAAAAACCCCATGAGAGCGCCGAGCTCAAGAATTGAGTTCGGTAACCTGGTTCAAAAAAATGGCTGCATTTCAATTTGGCGCAGGTCGTCTTATTGTGGAGGGATGTCGACTGTCGGTAGCGCGGACGAAAACACAGGGGCTCGAAGGGTTGGGTTCGCCACCCGGTTTCTCTGGTTCGCAGCCGGCGCGGACGCCGAACTGCTGCGCCGCTGTCCGGTCTCCGACGGGGTGAAGTACCAGGGGGTGGGAGGCATCGTGCTCGCGACCGCCGGGCTCGCGTTTGTGTCGGGCTCGTATGCGTTTTACACCGTGTTCGCGCCGAAGGACGAGACGGCACTGAGCGCGGATCTGCACATGCCCACCGTGCAGCTTGCCGTGCTGATGGGCCTTGTCTGGGCCGTCATCATCTTTAACATCGATCGCTTCATCGTATCGAGCACCGGCAAAGGGGACGGAACCGATCGCATTGCGTTTGGTGAACTTGCGACGTCGTTTCCCCGCCTCCTCATGGCTGCGATCATCGGCGTCTGCATTTCGGCGCCACTTGAGATCCGTGTGTTGAAGCCCGAAATCGATGCCCAGCTTGAACTTGAGCAAAACGAATACCTCGCCGAGCTCAATGCCCAGTCGGAATCTTTCATTCAGTCGCGCAAGGACGAGTTGCACCGGAAGATGGATGCCGCAGAGGGCAGGCTCGATGGCCGGACGATGTATTTCGAGAAACGGCGACTTGAGATCAAGGAGCAACGCCGGTTGCTTGAACTTGAGGCGGAAGGCAAGACCAAAAGCGGCATCGCGGGCCGCGGACCTGCCTGGCAAGATAAACGTGACACGCTTGACAAGATGGAGCGGGAGATCGAAACCGATTGGAAGAAAGACGAATCGAAAAACAAGCCAACCCTCGACGATCTGAATCGATGGAAAAATGAGGCCGAACACATCAATGTTGAGCTCGACGCCGCGAAAGCCAGCAATTTGCGACAGGCGAGGCACTTGGATGGGTTGATGAAACGCATTCTGATCTCGCACGAAATCGGCGGCATGGTGCCCTGGTTCATCTTGCTTTTGCTTTTGGCCATCGAGACCGGGCCCATCTTCTTCAAGATGATGCTGACCCGGGGCACGTACGACTACATGTTGGAGAATGCCAGGCGGGTTGCCACCGCGCGTGCGGGCGTGGAGATCGATGCGCAAATTTATCGGGTCAACCTTGGCAAGGAGATCCGGGTGAATCGGTATCACGAAGCCGAAAGGGTGATGGAAGAATACAAGCGACGCCTGGAAGCGGAAACGGCGCTCGCCAGGGCGGTACACGAGCGTCTGCGCAAGGCCTCCGAGAACGAGATTCGCAAGGCTTCGGCAGGGAGCGATTCCGAGACATGAGCGCACGTCTGCGCATACCGCAGTTGTTGGGCTTTGATCCGGAACTGCTCGAAGGTCTCGACGTGAAGTACCGTCGCGATCTGTCGTACTTTTGCTTTCTGGGATTTCTACCCTGTGGCCTCATTGGTGGCGCGGCGGGATATGGGCTTTGGTTGGTGGAACGCTCGGCTCTCATCGCGGGCAGTGGTGCGCTCGTTTTCGCGCTGTTGTTGTTGAACATGTTGCGCGTTGCGATCGCCGGCAGCGGCATGACCTTGAGCTTGCCTCCGCGACTTGCTGGCCGCTGGAAACCACGCCTGACACCGGTCGTGATATTCGCGCTGCTCGGGATCATTTTTGCACAACCCGCGCAGCTCGTCTTGCACGAGGCCACGCTTGCGCCCGCCATCGATCGGTATCGGGTCGCAATGATGGCGGCCCATGAGAAAGCGGTGCGCAGCTCAGATCCCAAACACGCGGCGGCACGGGTTGCGGACTACAACGCGCGCATCAAAGCGTCGTCTTTTGCGGTCCGTCGGGTCCAGTTGCTCTGGCTTACACCCGAAAAACCACTGATCTTCACGGTGCTGTTCACGCTCGTGGCGTTGTTCCCGTTGTTGCTGGTGAGGGGGCCCAGTTTGGCCGCGGTGGTTGCGTACGAGGCTCGCAAGTATGCCCGCGGTCGGGCCCGCGTGATGTTGGAGGACCGGCTTGCTCGCGAAACCGCCGACCGTCTATTGAGCGCGTACCCGAGTTATCCCGGCGCCCCGATTCAAATGTACGCCGATGCGCCATTTCACAACGAGCCGGTGAAACAGGGCGCATGACCACCTGGATCCGCGGTCGATTCGAAGGCACCTATGCAGGGCGAATTGCGCCTCGCTCGGGCAGCAAGTCGACAGACGACCGGGATGAATCGCTGCACATCAACAACATCCGGCTTGAACGCGGGCTGGTTCGCGATTCAGAAGCCGTGGATGGACCCGCAGTCTCCGAAAGCCCGACGCCAAACTGGATTCGGCAGCGCGAGCTCATCCAGGCAATGTTTCCGCCGCTCGAAGGTGAGCTGGCCTGGCGAACCGTACCACTCTTCGATCTGCGGGTGGTGGACTGGAAACTTGTGAGTCCAGCGACCGCGGATGGGCGTGCGTTTGGAACCGTATTCGGGACGGTCTATGCCCGACTTTCACCAGAAGACGTGCCACCAAAGGCGACTGGCGACCGGGGTGAATTGCCGGTTGCAGCTGCGGCAGTGAACGCCGAAGTAAAAAAAGAAGCCGAAGCAGAAAAGGAAGAACCGAAAGAGCCGCTGGGTGTGGGGTGGTGGTTGACGATCGCGGCCGTCATGATCTTGACCGTGAGTCTGGGGATCTTCTGCGGCGCTCCGACGGGTTTGTTGTGGGGAACGGCGATGACGGTTGCCTTGTTGTTGCGTCGGACGTTGAAGATAGGGAATGCGCACGACCACCTGATCTGGCGGCTGTTCGGAATCGCCATCCTCGGAGGACATCTCGCGCTTTTGTGGGGTCCGGTAAATTTGTGGTACGAAACCAGTTGCAAACCCGCGCTGGGCGACAAGATGCTTTGGCTTGCGCTGCCGGTTGTGGTGGCCGCGCTTTTGCCGCGGAAACTGCCGCTCGTCTTCACGTCGCTCATCTGGACTGTGGCCATGTTCTCGTGGTGCGACGAATTGAAGGGCAGCGCATGTGCCCTGGCCGCGGCGGTTGCCAATTCCGGCCCTCCGGAGGACGCGAGCCCCCGCGTCGACACGCAAGGTCGATGGCCACGCCGCCCGGGTGGCGGTCGTATGCCGAAGGGCGCGTTTGATGTGGGCGATGCACGCGCCTCGCGTTTGCCGGGTTCAACGCCCGGAATCGCGTTTCCTCCCTTGCCGACGGATTTCGCAGGGGGAGCGCGAGATCGCGGTATTCCGATGGGTGACGACGGTGTGGTCCCGACGGGAGACGATGGTCGCGCGGATCCCGAAGGCGAAGGGACTCCCTCGCTGGGTGGTGCGGGTCGCTTGCCGCCCGAGTTTCCCGCGCACGATCTGGAACACCCGCAAGGAGAACGTGGAACGCACTCGGTGATCGCCGATGCCGGTGCGACGGCGCAGGACAATCCAACGCCGCTCGGTGATGCAAGGGGTGAGTTGTTGTCACTCGATCAGGTCGTCGAGGCACCCGAGCGCTTCTTTGAGGCGGGCGGTGCAACCCGGATCTACATCCCCACCGACGCCTATTTTGGAGCCGATGGTGAAACCATTTCCGAGGCGCAAAGTGGAGAACTGAGTGTCTTGGCCGGTCTGCTTCGCCAGTACCCGGGACGGGTTGCGATCGAGGTTCATACCGATGCCCGGCGCAGTCAAAGGGACATGACCAAGCTCGCGCAACGTCGCGCCAATGCAGTGATCGAGTGGCTGATGCGGCACGAGGTCGAGGCGTCTCGGCTTTTCCCGTTGGGGATCGGAAGCAAGAGCCCGATTGTTCCACCTTTGCTCAACCGGGTGCACCAAAGCGCAAACCGGCGGCTCGAGATTCGACTGTTGTCTTCGGCGGGAAAATAGCCCCGGTTCATTCCATGTCAGGCGGCCTACCGGACCGCGATGGTTTCAGGGAAGGGATCGAAATAGCGCTGTTCAGCGAGCCACGTTCCCTGCGCGTGTCGTCGAAGATGGTGTATCAGCAAGGTCAGGGGTGTCGAAAGCCCGTGGGTACCCGAACGGAACGATTCGATGTACCCCATGATCTCGAGTCGATCGTCGGTCGGGATCAGGTTGCGGAAGTATCCCAGGATATGTTGTAGTACATTAGCGTGTTTTCCGGGTGTTGCTCGCGCGGCCAGGGTTTTCATCATGATCAGGCGATACTCGGCCACCACATCCTCAAGTGGGCGCGATGCAACCGACGCACAGATCCTGCCCAGTTTTCGATATCCCTCCGGGCTGTGCGCAAGATAAAGGAACTTGTGCGCGGCATGGAACTTCATCAGACCGTTGCGGGTTGGTGCGGCGAGAACGTCATTGCGAAAGCGCCGGTGCGTGTAAACGCACGACAAAAAGCTTTCGCGCAGCGATGGATCAGCCAGCCAGCCATCCTCACAGAGCGGCAACCACGGCATGGCCTTTTGCAGGGCCTCCGCAAACACACCCTGTCCGTCTCGTGTGGGCATGGCATTGGCACCTTCCGCATAGATCTTTACCCGCGCCACGCCGCAACTTGGCGAATCTTTCTTCAACAGAAACCCATCAAGGGGAAGTTCGGCAAGGTGTTGTACGCGCGCACTGGCCCAGGTTTCAAGTCGGTCCGTGTGGTCTTCGCCCGAGCGGCTACCCACCACGCGGATGCGGTCGCGGGCCACCAGTCGAACCGTTTCGCGTGGGACACCCATTCCAGATTCCACCTCGGGACATACCTTGATGAATCGGACAGCGTCAGCCATTTTTTGCATGAAAAATCGACTTTGTGCGTGGCCACCGTTGAACCGTACTTCGTCTCCCGCAAGACAGGCACTCGTTCCGATGAACGGACGGGCATCGTTCACCGGGGCGGTTTCCGTTGCGGATTCTTCGGGGCGCATAAGGATTGGATGCCGCCCGGTCCATCCCAGCCAGGCCTAAAGTCCGATAACGGACGTTGCGGACATTGCGCAAACTTTTGGGTCGAAATCCTCCCGGACGCCGGTCGCGGGCTCGGCATCAAGGGTCAGTACCCGGGCGTATTGGCTCTTGGTTTACAATTTGGTTTCCGGCAGTAGAGCGATGACGACAATGTCGCGGTCTCGTCGCGGGTCGCAAGCGCCTTCGGGTGGAAAGACCCCGATTTTTCAAGACTTCAGTCAAGGCACAGCTTTTGCTAAACCGCTCCACATGAACATCCGCTTCGTCGCCAGCGTGCCGTCCTTCCTGGTCGCCACGGGTCGATTGTGGCCTGTTCCGCGTCGGAGTCTATTCACCCGGACGCTCGCGCGACGATTCCCACCAATGTCGGCGACGAATTCCTCTGCAACTCACTCGCAGACCAGAAGAAAAGCGATGGCCCTACCCAATGGAAACCAACCTCATTCAACCGCAACAGCGACCACCTGCGATTGCACCCATTGGCCTGCTCGCGGCGGCCGTCTTCATGATTGGGGTCCTGCGCTTCGCGTGGATCTCGGATGATGCTTTCATCGCAGCCAAGGCGGTCGCCAATTTTATCGACGGTCATGGGCTCGTCATCAACCAGGGTTATCGCGTACAAGCGTACACAAGTCCGCTCTTCACACTTCTCGACATCCCAACACAGGCCATCGCGCGCGGTCCCTATTTCGGTCTGATGATTCTGGGTCTGCTGTGCTGCATCGCCTTTTGTACCGTCCTCCTGCGCGCGTTTCGGCAACGGCCCTGGATAGCCATCGCCGTCTTGGCAGTTGCCACCGCATCGCCAATCTTCCTTGCCTATTGCACCTCGGGACTTGAAAATCCGCTGGCCCACGCGCTGGTTGCAGCCTGCGTTTTGCGCATGGCACGATGGAAGCGTGACGAGCCGGACTGGATCTTTTTCCTGTTGTCGGCACTGCTGGCTCTGACCCGATTCGATCTTGGGATCCTTGTGTTGCCCGGCCTTGTCCGAATGGCAGCGTTGTCGCCGCGCAAGGCAATTCGCAAGGGCATCGCGGCTTTCAGTCCACTTTGGCTGTGGTTAATGGGCGCGACGGTGTACTACGGATTCCCGTGGCCCAACACCGCGTACGCCAAACTCAATACCGTCATCCCTCTGAAACAGAAGCTGTTGCAAGGGCTGAGCTACCTTGCTGATGCCGCTTACCGTGATCCGGTCCTCGCGCTGGTGGTCTTCGGTGGAATCTTTGTTGGCCTCAACATGCGAGGCCCGATCGCCACGAAATTGGTCCCACTTGGCTGCCTTGCCTATCTCGTGTACGCAATCAACATCGGCGGCGACTTCATGGCCGGTCGTTTTCTGACGGTGCCGTTTGTGGCCATCTTGCTTCACTTTGCCGCCAATTTAGGGAACGAGCCACCTCTGCGCCTCTTGCAGGGCGCTACCGTCGTGGCCCTTCTCTTTTCGATGCGGCACTTCAACGAACACCGGGTGGTCTCACCTGGAGAGTGTTACGTTACGAACATCGGAATCGTTGACGAGCGAGCGTGTTACGTCGAATCCACCGGGCTTGTGCAAAATCTGAGATATTCGACCTGGCGTAATCACGGGTACGTAACGGACTACACCAAGGCCGTTGAACGCACCGAGGGAAACGTTATCGTCTACGATCTCGTCGGACTGGTTGGCTTCGCCTAAACGCGACCCATGCATATTGTGGAACGCTTCGCCCTGAGTGAGCCGTTGCTGGCGCGCTTGCCCTTTGTTGCCAAGAACAACGACTGGCGTCCCGGGCATTACTTCCGTGAGCTGCCCGATGGCTATCTTGAAACGCTTCGGTCCGGGAAGAATCTCATCAAGAAGAAATGCGTACGCGCTCTCTACGAGGATCTGAACGCCATCATCACCGGGCCGCTGTGGTCCTTTCATCGGTGGAAGCGCATCGCGAGCCTGAACTTCGCGCCTCCGCGGTGTCGATGACCTGGCGCTGTCGCGTCATATTCAGAACGCTGCGATTTCAGGTCTCCGGTACCCGTCCGGTCGGTATCTAGAATCCATATTCGCTGGTCAGCGCAATGGATGTGAAGGTGGAGGTGCCGGAACGGGTGACATTGGCCTACCCCACCGTCGGATCGTCGGGGAATATCAACATGAAGATTTTCGCTTCGACGCCCATGCTGAACGCGCCGATGGCAAAAATGCGTAAGCCGCCACCGACGCCGATGATCCCACCATAACCGTTTTTCACGGTACGGACGGTGGATGAGGCGTAGTACAAATCGCGGGCAAGCGCGCCACCGGCTTCAAGCCCTACCCAGGTTGGAATTACCGATGGGATCTGCACACGAAGATCGGCCGACAATCGGATGACCTGGTTCTCTGCCTTGGGTATTGTTGAGAAGCCAAGCAAAAGGCCCATGTCCAGTTGGTCATCGAGCCGCGCGCGGGCACCCAGGTCGAATCCGACCAAAGGATTGTAGGGCGTGCACCCAACCCCATCGCTAAACTGGCTGGTGCACAGATCCGCACTGTCGATTCCGGCTCGAAGCGCCGCGCCGACCACGAAATTGGATGACGGATCGGCGAAAGCACCATCGACCCGAACGAAGGCAACTAGCGCGCAAAACGTGATGGTGAGACAAGAAAAACGTCGAATGCTTTGCTTCACTACACAACATGACGTTGCAACAAACGTACCCGGCCATATCCACCTTTGAATGCATCCACGAGCAATTTTCATAGGCGTCTAAAATGCACGCTTCATGCGACCCGATCCACGGGTTTAGGCCGCTCCGACGAGCCATCGCCTCAGTTTTCCGAGGCGGCACCGCAGATCTGTCGCGTTGCGCTCGCGCCGCTCACACCAGGATGGTTTGATCCATCAGGTAGGGGGTGTTGGGATAACCCGCCAGCCGCGCGTGATCGTCAAATTCAGATTGTCGGAACAGCGTGATTTCTATATCGTCGCTGCGATGGCAAATGCAGAAAAGTCGAACATTGTTGCGTCTTCCCATGTGCGCAAGGACCTGAGCTCGGACAATGCCACCCATTGCAAAGTCGACTTTTCGACCCGCTGCCCTGAGTGCGGCACACAAATGCAACCCGAACACGCGCACTACCGATGTTTGGGCTGTGGTTACCGCGACAGCTGTTGCATGTGAGGGTCGGACAGGTCGACCAGAAGATGTAGCGTAAGGCCGCTTCGAGGTTGAGATCGCATCACCAGACGTACTACGGATATCGAGCGAGTTCAGCGGTTATTGGCGGGCATCGGGGTCAAAGAGAGGCCGACGTTCTCGCCTGCCCGAGAACGTCGACCAAAACAAACGAACGGTTCGATCTAGTTGAGCGTGAGGAAGGTGACTTGCGCGAGCAGGTTATCCGGTACGTGCTGAATATTTGCAGGAAGCGTCACACACGCTGACAGCGTCAAGTGATGCAGGTCATCTGCGATTCGGTTGGACGATCCGAAAAGTCGATCCAGAGCGGCCCCCTGAACGACACTGTTTCCAGTCGTGAGCTCTATGTACCCTTCTGCGTTGCAATTAAGGGTACCCGCCTTGGCCAGGCGAACCACACTGCCCACCGGAAATACGAGGTTGACTTTCTGCACCTCGAACCGCCCCGTGTGACTGAGTCCTGAAAACGGGAAAGTTCCCCTGTAGCCAAAGCGTCGTGATGCCACGTCGTCACCCGCGAGCCACTTGTCGAGTGGAACGGTGTTCACTATCGAGTTCGTTGTTCCGCCGGATGGCGTGACGGTCACGCCGGGACCCGAAGTAAACCTCAGGACATTCGACGGGTCGGAAGCCTCGAACCCATTCCACGCAATGACGGATACGGCCAGCATAACATTGTTGTTCACCGTGATGGTTGCCGTTCCGATTCCATTGGCGGAGGACACATGATAGGCACTTGAGTTTAGCATCACGCGATACTCTTGCTCTTCCGGTTCGTTGTCATCCCAGCGCAGCTTGATTTCAATTCTAGAGCGGTCCACCGGATCAACTTGGCTGGAGACCAAAACGAGGTTTGTTGGGGCGCGAGGTTTGGTGATCGTTTTGAACGTCAAGCTTGGCGACGGGAGCGACTCACCGGAGTTGAACACCGCCGAAATCGAGACCCGGTACTCGCGCCCAGGTTCAAGTGCGGACATGGTAAAACGTACCACATCTTCTGCGGATTGTTCTATCACCTGAGATGGACAAGAGGCACCGTCGACATACAACAGATATCGAAGTGCATTGTTCTGCTCTTTCTTGAACGAGAATGAGGCGGTCCGCAAATATCCCGGCGTCACGACAAAGTCACGAATCCCGCTGCGGGTCAAAACCGTTCCGTCCTCTCCAAGTGTGATGGAGGAACTGGAACCTGTTCCCAATCCGAAAAGTGGAGGTGCTGTACGACGCTCTTTCCAAGTAGAGCAACCTGGGTTCGCGCGAAACGCCAGAACTTGCGGATCTGACTCAAAACCCTGTCGATAGTTCACGGTCCCACTCCCAGAATACCCGGACAACAGAACAAAGTCGTAGGCGGATGCTGGAGGTTGGGGTATCGAGTAGTCGACCAGTTTGACTGCGCTGTTGAGGCCGATGTTGTCGTCATTTGCGGAACCGCGGGATTGTGAACCGTTGAACACGAACAGGTACGGGTCGACTCCTCCGGTGGCTGAGAGAACCTCAAATCGATTGCCTCCATATCCCCGCAATATCCCGCCTGTCAAGGTGTCCAGTTGCGGATCGGTTGTTTGGTAAAACTCGCACCACGCACCATCGGGTCCACAGTCTCCGTCGGGTGGCGTTTGTTGATATCGAATCACGGTGCGGCCACGGCTCGCATTCGCGTACGGAGCAGCAACAATCATATAGCGGCCGGTGTCGGAATCTCCCGATTGCCATGTGATGGTTGATCCAAGGCGACCAAGACCATCGTCATCCATCGCAGCGATACGGAAGGAGTTCTGTCCTGACGCCGAAAGAAAGCCAGTGCTCTGGTAGTATGGATCGTCGAATCGAATCAGGAAAAGCATCGGGTCGCTATTCCCGAAAGCTTCCGCGGTGATTCGGACAATATTCCCGGCTTTCCTGATGGCGATGTTTTTTCGAAATCCGAACGCAGCCAACTCGGTAGTGTTGGAATAGGTCTGGTCGAACGCAATCGGAGATTCCACCAAGGCGTGGGACGTACTCTCTATTTGCTGAGCCTTGGGGACGTCGGGAGAAGTGAGCGTATCGAGGTTGCGATCCGAGTATCCGAATTCTCGTTGAATTCTTCGGAGTTCACCTTCGATTTCTGGTCCGGTATGCGTTGCTTTTGCTTCAAGTACAGCAGCGACAAACTCGTCATTGGGCGCAGATTCAGAAATTGACGCAGAAGGTGGTCCCTCGCATGCCGCAAGCATGCTGAGCAGCGACAATGACAATGTTGCATAGCGGCGGTTCCGTGAGCCAAGGGGGTCGAAAATGGGGATGGAGCGATTGGTTTTCATCGTGGTACCTGTTGGGCGGTTGTAGCGGACTCAGAATGAGTCGTCTCGCTTTCAAGACGGCGGATTCCGCACCTCGTCGCAACAAAAGTTGGGATACGTGCCCCCCGATTCATCGTCGATGTAGTCGAGGGTGTCTGTTAATCGTAACACGATTCAGCCGTTGATCAGGTGGGCGACGCAGGAACCACCGTTTGCCGTCGCCGTATTCCGCACACCCTGGCGTCAACGCGCGAGGCAATGACAAGTCTCAGTCTGGCCGTGTCACGCCGAGGTACTCACGAGATTCAATCAGGTGAGGAGCTGTTTCATCACGTTGCCTTCGACATCGGTAAGGCGGAATTCCCGTCCCTGATACTTGAAGGTCAGCCGCTCGTGGTCGATGCCGAGTGCGTGCAGGATGGTCGCGTGGAGATCGTGGACGTGAACGGGATCCTGCGCCACGTTGAAGCCAAAGTCATCCGTGGCACCGTAGTCGATACCGGCCCTGGTGCCGCCGCCTGCGATCCACATGGTAAAGCCGTCCTTGTGGTGGTCGCGGCCATCGTTGAGCTGTGCCATCGGTGTGCGACCGAACTCACCCCCCCAGACAACCAGCGTGTCATCAAGCAGGCCCCGGTTCTTCAGATCCGTGACGAGAGCGGACATCCCCTGATCGACATGACCCGCCTTGACCGTCAGCTCTTCCTTCAGTTTGCCGTGGTGGTCCCAGTCTCCATCCATCAACTGGATGTAACGCACGCCTCGTTCGGCCAGACGGCGTGCCAGCAGACAGTTCCGTGCAAAGCTTGGCTTGTCGGGATCAACACCATACAGATCCAGCGTGGCCTTCGACTCGCTTTTGAGATTCACCAGATCGGGAACCGATTTCTGCATGCGGTAGGCCATTTCGTACTGCGCGATGCGGGTTTCCGTTTCGGGATCGTGGGATCGGGCAAGTTGCAGTTCATTCAGTTTGCGGACCGCATCCAGCATCTTGCGACGGCGATCGGTGTCGATGTCCTTCGGGTTGTTGAGGAAAAGTACGGGATCACCCGAGCCGCGCATGCGCACGCCTTGATGTTGGCTTGGCAGAAAACCGGTTCCCCAAGGCGCCGTGCCAGCCGCGCTGCCGCCACCCGTGCACATCACGATGTTGGAAGGTAGGTCAGGATTGGTAGAACCCAGCGCGTAGTCGATCCACGCACCGAGACTGGGGCGCCCGAGTTGACCAAAGCCCGTGTGCAGCATCAACTCTCCCCCCGGATGGTTGAACTCGCTTGTGTACATCGAACGAATGATACAAACGTCGTCCACTATCTTGCTGAAGTGGGGCAACAGCGTCGAAACGGTGGTACCCCGTCGTCCGTGTTTTTTGAAATCCCAGAGCGCGGGCAAGGCGGCGCTGTCCGGTGAAATGAACGAGAAGTTCACGTTCTTGATGACCGACGCGGGCAACGACTTGTGCGCGTATTTGGCGAGCATCGGCTTTGGATCAAAAAGATCGATTTGCGAAGGTGCGCCAACCATGTGCATGAAGATCACGCGCTTGGCGCGCGCGGGATGGTGCAGCCCTGTTTTCGGTGCAGCGGCGGCGAACGCTCGGGTGCCAAGGAGGGGCAGGGCCGAAAGGGTGGTGCCGGCGGACTTTAGAAGATTGCGACGGTTGAAGCTCATGTCGTTGTCCTTATCGCTTGACGATCGTCTCATCGAGGTTCAGCAAGGTGTGGGCCACGTTGAACCAGGCCTTGTCTTCTCCACCGAATCCGCCCGTGTCTTTCAACATCGAGGCGAGAACTTCAGTTTCGGGTTCAGAGGGGGAGCGTGCTACGGTTGAGCGAAAAGCCCACCGCAACTTTTCCAGATCGTCTCCCTTTTGATCGCGAATTCGGATCGCGAATGCTTTGGAGGCTTCAAGCAGCACGGGCTCGTTCATCAGGGCGAGCGCCTGCAACGGGGTGTTCGACCGCAGTCGCTTCGTGACGCTGTAGTCGCGCAACGGAGCATCGAAGGTGGTGAAAAAGGGGAACAAGCTTCCGCGCCGCCAGAAAATGTAAAGGCTGCGTCGGTAGACATCCGCGCCCGTCGAGGTTGGGTATTCCGGCGCCGACGACTGGAAGATCTCGGCCCACAACCCATCGGGCTGGGGCGGAAAAACCGGCAATCCGCCCACGCGTCTATCCAACAAACCGGATATGGCAAGCAGGTTGTCGCGCACGCCCTCGGCGGTAAGACGGTGTCGTGGTCCAAAGGCAAACAGGCTATCCGGCGCGCGTTCCGGTCCTTGATCGGAGCTTTGTCGGTAGGTGGCCGAGGTGAGCATCTTGAAGAGCATCGACTTCATCTTCCAACCGCCATCCATGAATTCGCTCGCCATCCAGTCGAGCAACTCGGGGTGCGAAGGGGCGGAGCCCTGACGACCAAAGTCCTCGGTCGAGGTGACGATCCCACGACCAAAAACTTCGTTCCAGAATCGGTTGACCATCACGCGCGCCGCAAGCGGGTTGTCTCGGCTGACAAGCCATCGCGCGAGCTCCAGTCGATTGGAAACCTTCAGGCGTTGCAACGGGTGCAGTGATGCGGGGGTCCCGGCCGTCACGGCTTCGCCGGGCAGCAGGTAATCCCCGCGACGCAAGACGTGACAGGGTCGCGGCAGCGCGCGGTCTTTCATCACCCAGAGCCGGTAGGGCGCGTATCGATCGTACTGATTGACGAGGGGATCGGATTCCTTCGAGTTCAAGTCCTTGGCAAGCTGCACGTAGTCTGGTTCGCCGGGAACCACAGCGCGTCGGCCTTGTACGAGCTCATCCGAAATACGTTTGACCGTCAGGATGCGTTTGGCGAGATCGGAGGACTTATCGCGCAGCTCCGTGTCCGACATCTGGTTCTTCGGAAAGCTGTCGAGCATCATCGAGCCGCCATGAAGGCGCTTGACCGCCTCTCGCAGTCCAAGTGAAATCACTTCTTCCTCGTTCGAGCGGAAGTACCCTGCCAGTTTGTAGTACTCCTTCTGCGTGAAGGGGTCGAACTTGTGGGTGTGGCACTGTGCGCACTCGAGCGTCGAGGCCAGAAACACCGTGGCGGTGGTGTTCGTGCGATCCTTGGCCATCATCCACTGGATTTCGTCGGACTTGTAGCCACCGTCGAGCGTGATGGCGCCAGCGCGATAAAATCCCGTGGCGATCTGTTGCGAACGCGTCGGCTTCGGCAAGAGATCGCCTGCGACCTGTTCAATCGTGAATTGATCGAAGGGCATACCACGGCTGAGTGCATCGACGACCCAGTCGCGATAGGGCCACATGGTGTGCAAAAAATCACCTGAATATCCGGTCGATTCCGCATAACGTGCCAGGTCCAACCACCAGCGAGCCCAGTGTTCGCCGAAGGCGGGCGTTTCCATTAGCGATTTAACGATGCGCTGGTAGTGCGCTTCCGATGGATCGGCCTCGAAGGCCTTCACGATCTCGACGGTGGGCGGCAAGCCGGTGAGGTCCAGGTACACGCGGCGAATCAAGATGGCGGGCTCGGCCGCGGGTGCGGGGGCGCGGCCTGCTTTCTCGATGCCGGCGAGAATGAAGCTGTCGATGGGATTGCGCACCCACTTCTGCTGCTTGACGGCGGGTGGCCTGGGCTTTTGAACCTTGCGGTAGGACCAGTGGGTTGCGTAAGTGGCGCCCTCGCTTATCCACTGGCGCAGCGTCGCCATCTGTGCGGCAGACAACGCCTCGCCCTTGGGCGGCATTCGATCGTCTTCGTCGGTGGTTGTGAGACGGTTGAGAAACTCGCTCTTGTCCGGCTTGCCTGGAACGATGGAGCCCTCGCCTCCGCTGCCGTGTGTGGCGCCCTCAAAGGTATCGAGGCGCAGTCCCGACTTGCGTGTGTCCGGATCAAAACCGTGGCACTTGAAACATTTGGCCGACAGGATCGGACGAACATCCCGGTCGTAGGAGATTGAACCGGCGCGCGCGGGCAGCACGAGCGAGACCGAGGCACAGGTGAAGGCGGCGGCAAGTACAGAGATGCGTGTCGCGATTTTCATCGAAAGGTTGCCTCCGGGAGAGTTATCATCGTGGAGCAGTGGCTAGGCCACATAGTAACACGGTGGCATAGCCACTGCCAGCGAAGCCTCAAAGCCTCACCTTGTGGATTTCGGGCGCGCCTGCGCGGGGCGAGCTTGGAGGCAAAAGTCCCAAGGAATCCTGAACCAAATCGTCCAGCTACACCGTAGCTCCCCTCCGGGCGGCGGCGCCACCCGCCGACCTACAGCAACGGGTTTCGCAGAAACCAGAAAGGCGATTGTCCCGTCACTAACGCAGGGTCAAAATCGTCGGCTGCTTGCCAGTCTGGATCTGGTATTGCGAGGCAATCGCGGGACCCACGTTGCGGGCATGTTCGGCCTTGGCAAGGACGACCACCGATCCGCCGAAGCCACCGCCCGTCAATCGCGCGCCAATCACACCCGGGGTATTGCGGGCGATTTCCACGATGCAGTTGATCTCGGGTACCGACACCTCGAAGTCGTCTCGCAGCGAGGCGTGGCCTTCGTAAAGCAGTTTGCCAAGCGTATCCGTGTCACCGCGACCAAGGGCATCAAAGAAACGTACCACCCGGGCGTTTTCGGTCACCACGTGCCGTGCCCGTTTGCGCTCGGGGTCGGGCAGTTTTTCGACTTCGGACAGGCGTGAAAGGTCCACGTCGCGCAGGGATTTCACGCCCAGCATTTCAGTTGCTCGCTCACATTCCTTGCGACGAACGGCGTATTCGCCGCCGGCGATGCTGTGCGTGACACCCGAGTTCACGATGACAACGTCGATCGAGTCGGGCAAGGGAACGCGCTGAAACTGCATCGATCGCGTATCCAGCATCAGCGCGACGGCCACGTCGGCCAGGGACGCTGCCATTTGATCCATGATGCCGCAGGGTGCACCAACAAAGTGATTTTCACAGCGCTGACCCAAAAGCGCGATCTGCACGTCGTCGATCGGCAACGAGAAGGTTTCACGCAATGCCCGCAACACCGCGACTTCGAGTGAGGCTGAGGAGGAAAGGCCGGCACCAATCGGCACATCGGACTCAAGTCGGATGTCAAAGCCCGACAGGACGTGTCCGTCCTTCGCGAGCTCCGATGTGAGCCCCTGCAAATAATCTATCCAGGTTCGAGTCGGGGTTTCGCTGCCGAGGGTAAAGGTCTCGGGCTCACCCGTCCCTGCGTTGGCCGACACAGCACGCACGGTCTTGTCGTCGCGGCGGGCCAGCGTGACCTCGGTCTGACGGGGGATGGCGGTCGGCAGAACCAGGCCACCCGTGTAATCCGTGTGCTCACCAATCAAGTTCACCCGGCCCGGCGCGTGCGAACGGATCTCCGGGGAACGACCAAATACAGCTTCAAACGTGCGCAAACGGGCTTTTTCGGCGACCATGGAAGGCAACAATTACCATGTTCACCCCCGGTCGGCATTCGGTTATACCGGGCGATCCAGCTTTCCGTCGATGAGGCGCGCAAACCGGCCCTCGTCTCGCGCATGCACCGGATCATTCCCCGGCCAGGGCCAGCCGCCGAACTGGGTGCGCTGGTAATCCGCAAAGGCTTCCTGAATTTCGGTACGTGTGTTCATGACAAAGGGTCCGTATTGCACCACCGGCTCGCCAATCGGGCGACCCTGTAGCATCAAGATCTCCACCGCATCTGGCCCCGCTTGCAACAAAACCGGCTCGTCCGACTTTAACGCGACCGAGTGATACGATTCGACGTTTCGCCCCGCCACGCGCAGGCTGGTGCCGAGGAAGAAGTACAATGACCGGTTCAGTCCTGCGCTGGCCGCAGGCAACGTGAACTCCGCGCCCGGCTCCATGCGGAACGTCCAGATCGCAAGGTCCGATTCAGGTCTGGATGCCCAGGAGTTCGGCGGAGGAGACGGCGCCCGGGATTCTCCCAGTTTTCCCGCCACGACCGTTACGGTTGTGCTGCGGTTTCTGCTGTCCCGGTGAACCACCCGGGGAATCTTTTCGTGCCACAACATCGTGAAGTGCGGCTTAACCATCTTGTCCCGCGCAGGCAAATTCAGCCAGATCTGAAACAGTTCCAGCGGGTTTTCTTGGTCGCTTTTCAAAAGCGGAAACATCTCGGAGTGCAAAATGCCACCGCCTGCGGTCAACCACTGCACGTCGCCATTGCCAAAGCGCGCCGCCGCACCCAGCGAATCCGAGTGATCCAGCAAGCCCTGTCGCACGACCGTGACGGTTTCGAATCCACGGTGCGGGTGCTGTGGAAAGCCCGGGATCGTGCGACCGTGATACATGCTGAACCCATCCTTGCGGGAAAAGTCCTGGCCGAGATCGCGTCCGGAAAGTGACACGGTTGGCGCCATCCGCTCGTCACCCTTCGGGTAATGATCGTCGTGGTGCATGCAGGCCAAAAAGGGATCCGGCGGATGCCAGGGAAAGCTCAGCTTCTCGACGGACAGAACAGGATCAAGGGCGGGTTTTGCGCTCATGGGTTCTTCGCTCCCGGTGCCGCGCTGGCAACCGGTCGATAGGATGCCAACGGTGGCACCAAGTTTCAGGGAGTCTCTGCGCGTCACGTTGGACATGGTGTT
>JAWXBF010000154.1:0-41648 GCA_034439895.1 Deltaproteobacteria bacterium | reverse complement strand
TTGTTGTTGTTGTCTGCGCTCTCGGTCTGGAGCCACCCCTTCCTCGACTGGCTAAACCAGTATGGCGTTCGTTTGCTCATGCCATTTTCGGGCGCGTGGTTCTACGGCGACGCCCTGTTCATCATCGATCCGTGGCTATGGTTGATGGGTGGATGTGCGGTGGCACTCGCCCATTCGAGCAACCGAAAAACTGGGATTGCCTGGCTGGTTTTGCTCGCAATTGCCGTGGCAATCGTTACACAAAGCAAACAGGCGCCCGCCGAAGCGAAGATGATCTGGTGTATCGGCGCTGGGTTGATGGTATTTTTGCGCTTCCGCAGTGTGCGGCCCAACCCGAGACACACCGCCATCGTGGCAACGGCTACCATCGTGATGTACATCGGCACGATGCTCATGGGCACCCGGCTCGCCGAGACGCAGGCCCGACGTTACCTCGAAAGCCAGGGGTTGGTCGCCGAGGCGGTCGCTGCGATGCCCTTGCCCGCCCAGCCATTCAGCCGTGACGTGGTCGCGCGTATCGGAAATCAGTACCACTTCTTCACGCTTCGATGGGCATTTTCGCCACACATCAAGGTGTCTCACCCGCCGATTCCGATGGGCGAGAGAAGCGCCGTCATCCAGGCGGCCCTCGCCGACCCGGCGATCGCAGGCGCGGCCAACTGGTTACGGTATCCCGCGTTCGAGGAAACGGAAACCGATTTTGGATACCGTGTCACCATCCGAGACGTCCGATATTCGCGCTCGGGAATCAGCTCAATTGGTGTCGTCAGCGTGGATCTGAATCGAAGACTTGAACCAATTGTCTACCCTGACTGACCTTAGTTCCCCGGGTTGTGAGCAAATAGGCTCCACTGACCGCGGGTTGCAACCCGTGTGACACGCGGAGATCCATCGAAGTCAGCGGCGGAACCGCGAAGAATGTAGTAGTCGAAGTACGGACCGTATTGCAGCGAGAATGAGTCCGGGTTGGGCCATCGATACGATTGCTGTACGTGAGGCCTGACGGGGATCCCCTGCGAAAAAGGTCGATCACTGTGGCCTCCTCGCAATGCCATTGGCCATGAGGGAACGTGTCGATAGGCCGGAAGACTCGCCACTTTGTCCGATGGATCCTCCACGTTGCTTTCCCTCGGCTCGCCCCGTGTCAGAACCAAAACGTCTTTTCCCGTCGGAATCGCATCACAAAGCCTGAGGAGATTAACGTTTCGCCTGGAGAAGTCTCGATAAAGCGATGCCGTCTGAAAGAGCAGAACCAGATTCGACAACGCCAACGGAAACATCAGCCACGATCGCCATCCACTCACGTCAACCAAAGGAAGCACGACCAATGCCACGACCAACAATGGCGCGAGGCGTGCGCTCAGCGACCAAATCAACACGGGACGCAAGAGCGAATACGGCAGAAAAAAACAGCCAGCGGCCACGGATACCAAAAAGGCCAGCAGCATTCGCGTCGCGATTCGGGCTTCTTGGGTTTGTCGATTTCGATCTCGCCAGGCCAGACCCACCCAAACGCACAGTGTGAGTCCGAGAACCGAAAGAACCAAAGTATCCAGGGACCCTGGAACGATATCGTTGGACCAGCCGACGAAACGATCCCAACGTGCTGGCCAGTCTTCCCAAATTCCGAGAGGCGTTGACGTTGACGTTTCATCGAAGAAAACAGCCTGTTTTGCTTTCGAGAGCATCGATGACCACACAAGCAAGAGCGAACAAGGCACCATTGCGCCAGCCACCACCAAAACACGCTTTCTGGATGTGCCCGAGACGAAGATTGCAATGCCGGAGGAGAGGACTGTGACCGCCCAGGGTAGGATGTGGAAGAAATAGGTTGAGGTGATTGCCAAAAAGAACCCGAGAAGGTCTTTCCTCGATCCGGATCGTGTGTAACGAATCAGATACGCGAAGGCCATGATCGCACAAACGATCGCCAGCAGATAAGCGATGAAACCGTAACCCCATGCTCGCGAATAAGTCATGGGAAAGACAAGCAAGGCCATCCAGGGGTTTCGACCTGCAGCCCGGGCCAAAAAGGCAACGGATAACGGAAACGCAACCAGATAGATCGACAGAACCAGTTTGTGGGCGATCTCGATCGGTGCGACATACATCAAGAGATGGATGAAGCCGTAGTAGAAGAGATACGGAACCGGCTCGATGCTGAGGCTGTAGTGTCGGGCGATACTGTAGGCCGGATCCGAAAAACTGTGCCAGGCACGCGCCAGCGCCAGGTGACTCGGGGTATCAAACAACGGCAGCATGCGTTGTCCCCAAACGGGAACAAGCAAGGCGATCGTCAAGATGAGCCAAAGGCCGGGCAAGAAACACTTTCGCAGCATTGAAAGGGTCCAAGTTTACGTCAGCGTCCGCGCCTGCGAAGACCATGTACACACAACATCGCGAAAACAGCCCAGCCGAGAGCGAAGCTGGACGTTGCGCCACGGTCAAACTGACAGCTGCATCCACCCGTGAATGATCGGACCGCCACGACGGCTCCGTCAGGAACATCCAGGGGCAGCCCTTGCGCCGCGTCGACGACGGCAGCGTCGACGACGGCAGCGTCGACGACGGCAGCATCGACGACGGCAGCGTCGACGACGGATGGAGCAGTATCAAGCACCAAACCGGTCGGTGGAGGTATCGTCGCATCGGATGGCTCCCAGACCGATCCATCCGTCGGTCCCGCAGCCGCTGCATCGATCGGTTCAGGCAGAACAGCACAACCTGCTCGAGCCTGATCGCGGGGGTTTACCCGAACGATGGATCCGCCGCCGTTCGACACGATGTACAGCGCATGATCGAATCCCATTCGGAATCCCGTCACGCCCGGGACAGTTCCGAATGATGAAACATCCTCGGGTATGATCGTTCGGCGATCCGCTGCGACACCGAGGGTACGGATCTGACCCGAACCGAGATCCCCGAAAAAGTACCGTCCCTTCCATTCGGAAGGCCAGCCGCACAACGTGCCCACCTCGTCCGGGATGAGACCACCAATCGACGCACGATCTGCAATGGAAGGATCGGCCCCAACTGCGCGACCGTTTGTCCATTCGAAAACAGGTGGTGTGCAACGGGTGGAAGGCACCAGTCCTTCACACTTGCGTGGCGAGAATGCCTGGTCATACGAAACACCACCCTCGAAAAATGGGTATCCGAAGTGGTGACCTGGACCACCTACCGAGATCTCCTCTCGGGTTCGTTCGCCCACATCCCCTATCCACAAAAGCTTCGTGATGGGATCGACCCAGAACCGCCAGGGATTTCGCAGACCCCAGGCGAAGATCCTGCGATCGGGAGGCACCATCTGGACGGAATCGGTCGGGCCTTCACAACCGCTGACTTCGGTCATGCCAACCAACGGGTTATCCGCAGGAATGCTTCCGTCGAGCTTGATGCGCAGGATCTTGCCATACGGGTGATTCAAACAACTTGCATTGCGATTGGTGGGCGGCGTTCCGAGATTCGATGAATCGCCGATCGAAACGTAGAGTTCGTCACCCCGAACAATCAAGCCACCGCCGTAGTGGCCGGCGGAACGCGGTGAAAGTTCAAGCAGGGGACGTGCAAGTTGAATAAAGATTTCGTTGTCCGTCAGCAATCGACCCGTATGGACAAGGATCGTTTCCTTTTTGTTGTTGTCGATCCCGGCCGAGATGACAACCAGGGGATATTCCGGTCCCATCCCGTTGTCGACCACGGCATCCGGGATCATCGAGAGGCCAAGCAGGCCGCTTTCGAGATGCCGGAGCTGCGGATAGGTGTTCCCTGCATTGTGGTGCAAGACACCGTCGCGCGTACGCACCACGAGTTCACCGTCGCGCAATGCCAGGATTGCCCGCCCATCCGGAACAAACGCAATATCCGTCGGTTGATCAAGTCCAGCCACCCAGTGGCGCATCTCAAAGAGCCGAGACGGCTCACCTCCCAAAAGCTGCGCCCGCGCGATGCGTGCAAAACAACCACCGACCAATACGACCGCAATCGCAACACGTATTTGCGATTGCCTCACGAAGACCACCTAGCGGACGAAGCGTGATTCGAGCTGTGCGTAACGTTGTCGCAACATCTCCCAGCGTTCAGGGTTGCCAGGAGCGTAGCTTTGTATCGCGGTGTTGGCGTTGACGTGCTGGCGTGCGGTCGCGAGATCCGCAAATCGACCCGCCGCGATTGCCTGAACCAAGATGTTGCCCGTCGCGGTCGCTTCGATCGGGCCACAAACGACCTGTTTTCCGGTGGCATCGGCCGTGGCACGACTCAGGTATTCGTTCTGCGCGCCACCTCCGACGACCTGTATACCGGAAATCGTATCACCCGTGAGTTGTTCGATGGTTTGAACAATGCGGGCGTAACGCAATGCCAACGAATCCAGGATGACCTTGGTGATGGCGACCGGATCGTTCAATGGCGTTTGACCCGTTTCACGCATCTGTTCGGCGATGGCAGCAACCATATCGTCAGGATTGAAAAGGCGAGGATCGTCCGGGAAGATTAGTCCAGGGCTCTCGGTCAAGGCGGCGACCTGCGGTAGAAAAGCACCGTAATCGACCCACAACCCCTCTTGTTCCCACTTCACCTTGCAGGCCTCAAAAAGCCAAAGGCCCATGCAGTTCTTCAGGAAGCGAATGGTCCCGTAGGCCCCCCCTTCGTTCGTGAAGTTCTCCATCGCAACCTCGGGGTTGATAAGCGGCGAGGTGCGCTCTATTCCGATGAGCGACCAGGTACCGGATGAAATGTAGGCCCAACCGGGCTGCAACGGTGCACCCGCGATGGCGCTGCCGGTATCATGCGTTGCCGGTGCAACCACGCGAACATCCGACGGCAAATGCAGCTCTTCGGCGAGTGCAGGGAGCACCGGACCCAGATCGCTGCCGGAGGGAACGATGGGCGGAAACAGTTTGAGGGGCAACCCGATTTTCTCGATCAAATCGGTATCCCAGTCACGCCGATGCGAATCCACGAGTTGCGTTGTCGTGGCATTCGAATACTCGATCGCCACCTTGCCGCACAGGGCGTGGTTGATGAGATCCGCCATCAACAACAACCGGTTCGCATTTTCCGGAATGCCATCCTTGAGATGCTGATAAAGCTGAAATATGGTGTTGAAAACCATCATCTGGATGCCCGTGCGACCATAGAGCTCTTGACTTGGCACGAGGCTGAACACCTTGGCCATCGTGTCTGCCGTGCGGCTGTCTCGATAAGAGATCGGATCGTCGATGACCGCGCCATCCTTGTCGAGGAAGGCGTAATCGACACCAAAGGTATCCACGCCGATGCTCACGATCGGTCGGTTCATCCGCCGGGCCAGTGACGCGGCCTCGGCGATGCCGGCTTTTACCTCGCGCACGATGCGTGCCAGATCCCAGCGCAGGTGCCCCGCGCGTTTGCGCATCGGGTGTGTGAATCGTCCCGTTTCCTGCAGGAGAAGTTCACCCGGGGCGAGCCCTCCCAAAATGACACGGCCGCTGCTTGCGCCCAGATCGACGGCGATATACAGCGCGTTTTCCACGCCCGATGCGTTATGCACTCCCACGTTGGCTCCGATCAATCGGTTAGACGATGCCGCTGCCGCTATTGCCCGATGCGGGTCGTTCTTCAGCCTTGTGTTTGCGGTAGCCGCTTGCACGGTAGGTTGCAATCGGGTCAATGGCACCCCCCACCCGGGCGCGGGCAGTGGCCAGGATCGGCCCCACGTCGGTCGTGAAGGCCTTCTTGAGGGTCGTAAGGGCGGCAAGCGCGTCACAACGTTCTTGCGCCTCCTTCAAGGCGACCCGATCCACAAGGTGAGCCTGAACGTAGGCGCGAACCACTTCGTTGGCGCTCACGACAAGTGACTCGATTGGATCGGTCACGTTGTGCGATTGATCCAGCATGTAGGCGGGATTGAAACCCGGGGTTTTGTCGAGCTCGGCGTCGACCAGCTCGTTGAAGACCAGGAACAACTGGAAGGGCTTGATCGATCCCGCGTCGAGATCGTCGTCGCCGTATTTGCTGTCGTTGAAGTGGAAGCCAGCCAACTTCTTCTCGCCAATCAAACGTGCCACAATCATCTCGATGTTGACGTTGGGTGCGTGGTGTCCGAGGTCGACGAGGCACATGGCCTTCGGACCAAGCTTCTGTGCGCAAATGAGGCTTGTGCCCCAGTCGTTGATAACCGTCGAATAGAACGCCGGCTCGAAACACTTGTGCTCGAGGAAGACGCGCCAGTCGGTGGGCAAGGCTGCATAGATTTCGGTCAAGCTCTCGACGTAGCGGTCGAGGGTGCGGCGAAAATTCTGTTGTCCGGCAAAGTTACCGCCGTCGCCGATCCAAACCGTCAAGGCCTTCGAGCCAAGTTCCGCACCGAGTTTGATGCAATCAATGTTATGCGCGATCGCCTGGTCGCGGACGGCCTTGTCGGGATGGGTCAGGCTGCCGAATTTGTACGACAACTTTTGATCCTTCTGATCCTGGAAGGTGTTGGAGTTCATCGCGTCGAAGCCAAGGCCTGACGAGGCGGCCAATGCCTGCAGGGTTCCCACATCCTTCGGCCTGTCCCACGGAATGTGCAGCGACACCGTCGGGGTCGCTCGGCCGAGCTGCTGTATCGTACCACAGTCTTGCAGCTTCTCTTCGATGCCCCGGGGCTCACCGACACCGGGGAAGCGGGCGAATCGGGTCCCACCGGTGCCCACGCCCCAGGAGGGCAACGCAACGCCGTAAGACTGAGCACGTTTGACCAGCGATTCGATATCCACCTTGCTTCGTGCGAGTTGCTTGCCGAGGAAGGCAAAGTCCTCGTCGAGGTGGGCTTGTTGCTTCTTGTTCTGCTCGGCGATGAAGTCGGCGCTGATTGCAAACGGCTGGGCCATGGGATCGGGTCCTTCGTGCAAATGGGAAAACGAAAAGGGCGCCGATTATACTTCATGTTCAGGACCCGGCGGGCGCGAATACGAACGGATAGGTGACCATGGTCATTCCGGCTGACCGGCCTTGAGGAAAGGACCAGCGGCGCACGGCTTGCGTCACGCAAGACTCGACACCGGCACTCCCCAAAGTCGAGTCTTTAATGACGGCCGTCGACACGGCACCCGTCCCCGCTATCACAAATTGCACGGCCAAACGCCCGTTCAGCTGTGGTGTTTTTATGAGTTCCTTTTCGTAACAGAAGCGGATCTGGTTCAGGTTCGAGCGGATGACGCGCCGAACGATGTCCTTGTCGAGGCCACCATTTACGCGCGTGGTGTTGTCCGCACTGAACACGACCCGGGGCGATCCCTTGCGCCGCAACCGACCTTCATCGACACCGTATTCGAGCCCACCACCACATCCGGCACCCTTGCAACCCTTGCCTATCGTTCCCAGATCACCGGAGCTGCGCGTCCCCTCCGCTTTTGCGGCCCCTGTCCCCGTGACGCCACCTCCGGGATTCCACGCAGTCAAATGGGTTCCCTGCAGATCGCCCGTCACGTCACCCCAGGCCGCGTCGTCCTTCTCCGCAAAGATGCCGTCAAAAGCGGGCATCGCCGAAAACCTGTCGATGAGGCCATTGATACCCCGGGTCCGCGCGTCGGCGGCGGACGCTTCGGATGTCCGGGTGGTTGTGTTTCGATTTCCACTACCCTGCACTTGCCCTTTCCGGATGCGCTCCCTTGGGCCATCTGTCTTTTTGCTTCCGCCTGTGGAGACACCCGCCGCGGAACCTGCACTTGGTAGCGGCTTGGGTGGTACGGTTGGAACGCGAACAAACTCCGCCGACACGATTCTCGGCACACCAGATTCCCATCCAATCGCGCCCCAGTCTGGTGGGACAAAGGCGAACAATCCGATCACCAACAATACGCCCAGTATCGATATCCCCGTGGCCCACTGTCGGAGCAAGCGTTCTTGCCAGGTTGCTGGCGGAACCACCTCGGGCGCGGGCGTTCGCTCAACCCGGAAACGCATCGCGCCCCAGCGCACCTCGGCAATCGCGCCACTTGGCAACTCAAAATAGCGTCCCTGAACGGTTTCCCCGCCGTGGGGCCACCAGACGGTCCCCGCCGCGGCCGTTCCGAGATCGATCCGACAGGCACCCCCTGATAACTCGATCAGCCGATGGTTTTGCCCTGACGACGGGGTCGTTTCCACCGGTGCGTCACACGTTTGTTCGGTCCCAACCCGAAACTCCGGGTGTTGAGCACCCAGTAACCAATTTCCCATGACCAGACCGTTCAGATCGGCGTCGACCGAGACGACCTCACTTGTCGATGAACGACCTTTACCTGTACCCGTGGCTTCGCGCTCTTGCGCATGGTTGTGCAACATGGACCTCTCTCCTTGCGCGTGAGAACACGCGCTTGATGGCCATCGGGCCATCTCGGTTGAAGGTCGGTGCGCACCGGCCGTATGAACGAAGGACAGCGGATGGGCGCGCGGGTTCCAAACTATTTGGCCCCGCACCCGATCGCAACCCTGCCGCAATCTGACAGACTGACGCGCATGAAGATCCCCTTCCCGATGCCAACTTTTGTGTTGGCGGCTCATGACAACGTGCGCGTCAGCAGCGACACGCTCTTGGAGCGCTCTCCGCTGGTGGTATTTTTCTATCCCAAGGACAACACCACCGGGTGCACGCTGGAATCCTGTGCTTTTCGCGACCATAGCGCTGACTTTGCCGCATGTGGCGCCACGCTGGTCGGCATCAGTGCCGACGATCCACAAAGCCACACGCGTTTCCGCGAGAAGTACAACTTGCCCTACCTTTTACTCAGCGATCCGGGCGGCGAAGTGGCCTTACAATTTGGTGTCAAACGTACGTTTGGCCTGTTGGCCGGACGCGAAACATTCGTGGTCGACAAACAAGGTAAAGTTCAGTGGCGCTTGCGTTCCCAACTGCGGCCGCTGCTGCACGTGCAAGAGGCACTGAAGGCGGTCCGCAATTTGGCGTAGGATTCTCAAGGGCATGTACCGCACAATGCCCCTCGGCCTGCTTCACACCGTCCACGTGTCGCCGGTCGGTAAAAATGGAACAATCCGTTTCAACAATTCGGGCGGGCATCGGCGAGTCAAGATTTCGCGCACCATCCTGGGTTCGTAGAGCTGCGAAAAGTGCATCAACACCAGCGCGTCGTTCTGAAAGTCGGAAGCCCGTTCGAGCAATTCATCGAGGTGTACGTGACAACCTGCGCGGCTGGACTCCAGATCTTTCTTCTCGTCCAGAAACGAGCACTCCAGGATGAGGACGCGCGTTTGCAACAACGATGGGTGCGTGTCGATCACCCGCAACAACGTGTCCGTTGCGTAGGCGAGTTCAAGACTTTCATTGGTGTAAAACAAGTTTTCACCAGCGGCCTTTCGGCGGGCGATCTCGGGACCTGGCAACGCTGCGAATTCTGGCCGCAGCTTTTGGGTGCGTCGTACGAATTGATATCCCAGCGACGGCACCGGGTGGTGCGTGCGAAAGGCACGCACGAAGACATTGCCCTTGAATGGTTGTTCGTCGCCGGGCTCCATGGGCACAAGTTCAACGGCCATGTCGTACCGTTGCATCTTGGCCAGCGCGTCGAGGGTGGCCTTGACATCGTCCGCTATGGCGGCAGGAAGAAACACCCGCGGCGCAGGGATTCGATGCAAACCTCGGATACCCATCAACGTTCCGATGGCACCCACGTGGTCGGCATGGCCATGGCTGAGGAAAAGGTTTCGGGCCGACGCATACTGTCGGGGCGCCATACCGACATCCAACATGGCATCCAGTTCCTGCACATAAAGGGATGTATAAACGCCCCCAAGCGACACCCCTCGGATGGTGTAGGGGCCGGCCTGAACATTCGACAACATAGATCGTTCCGTCACTACCGAACACGTGATGCGTCAGGTTGGTCTCGTCCCGAACGCGCATCACCGGTTTCGGGTCCGTACTTCATTTCCACGGGTTGCCATGCAATCTGCCGAATCACGATGTGGCGCACCTGAATGTGGCTCGCGTACGCCTCGAACCCAACCTTGTTGAACCGCTGTGAATCGATTGGATCCGGATCGGTCACCTCGAGCAGCAATCGCCCGTCGACGAATACAAACAAATGACCATCGATGCTCCCCGCAAGGATTCGGTAGATGTGGCCGGGCTCAAAATCGAAAAGCGGGGTGGTGGCGGTCAGCTTGTACTCGGGTGATTTTTCGAGCCCAACCTTGCCGGTCCACCACCCCTCGACGCCCGCGACATAGCCTGTGCCACGTTTGTTTTCATCTGTCAGCCACTCGCCGTTCCACATCACGTCGATGTCGTGGGTCGATGGCAGAACCGTACGCGCATCGAACTCCACCATCACGTTGCCGGGGAATGGCGCGTTCAGAATGGCCATGCCGGGAGCATTCTCGGGGTTCTTTCCCGTCAACCATCCGTCTTGCACCGACCACTCCGCATTGTGCGCGGTCCAGTCGCGCTGAAAATGTTCCGCCGTCATTGGCTCCGCGTACAGAATTTTGGATGCGTTCAGATCGATGCGTTTGCGCATCAGTTCGTAGGTTTGATTCGTCATGGGGAGGGATTCGGAGGCTGAACGCGTGGTCGATCGATGCGCACGACAACCGACCGCCATGGAAATCAAAACGACGAACGTTACAATACGGCAAAGGAAGGTCATTGGAACGCCATGGAGGGGCACCTACGCTACCACTTTGTGGCGTATTGGGTGCCGATTTCTGTGTCGAGCGTCGCCTCTCCAATACGTATGACAGACTCGACCCCGAATCGCCCGGCCATGCAATTCGGCGTCCGCCACTTTTGGCCAGTTGTCTCTCTGTCCGTTTGGCGGTACCCTTTCGAAAGGGTCGAAGGATGGCCGCTTGCATGAAACTGAATGGTGTTCCCGGTTCATCGTTGTTTTTCGCGGTTGGATTTTGTTTCTGCCTCGTCGCAGTGGCTAACCCCGGCTGTTCCAGCAACCCCACCGGTACCGCAAGCGGAGAAGACATGCCTTCGGGCGGCATGGGAGGCGCCGCCGACGACAACGCCAGTGAATCCGGCGGCACCGGCAGCGTGCCAAACAACACCGGTGGTTCGATCGCGTTCGATCGCGACGCGGGCCCATCGGCAAGCACGGACGCATCCGGTCCAATGACGCTCGATGCCCGTGCCCCCGATCCGGTGATCCCACCCGGACTTGTTCCCGTCGTGGTCGCCATGGGCCACGGCGGTCGCAGCGCCGTTTCGTGCAACGGGGGACGCTCGCTGCGGATCAACGACTTTCACAAAACCCCTGACGACGATCACAGTGCCCATGCCTTGACGGGTCTTGCCGGTGGCATTGGCGCCATCATTGCGACGGCGGGATGGGGTGCACCGGGGCGCATTTACTACAGCGACGACGCCGTGGAATGGACGGAGCTGCCCGCGGGCAATTTCACGATGCGCAACGGCACGGTCGGACCGAGTACCGAAAACACCTCCGCCGGGTTCTTCGATGGCACGCAGTGGAAAGCGTTTTGGTCACACCGCGTGTGGGCTTCGATGAACGGCTCGACCTGGAAAGAAACCGCTTTTGCACCGACCAACATCAGCCACATTCGGGATGTCGAATTCTATCCGGACAACAACGTGCTGATCATGCGCGTCGAACGGGACGAGAATGGCGGGCGCAATTTCCTGATGATGACCAGCGCCGATCTCGGCCAGACGTATAAGATCTGGTCACCCATAACCACGGGTTGTCCTGCGTTTCAGTGGGGACCGATCGCCTACAGCCACGGCATCATCGTCGCGGGCGGCAGCGGCGGTGGAGTATGTCGCTCTGGTGATGGCGGCAAAAGCTGGAACCCCGTACCCAATATTGCTGGCGTCAAGGCGATGTTTGCCGATCGCAAGGCAATCTACGTCGTGCGGGGCGATGAACTCTCCCGCAGCGAGGACGGCCTCACCTGGACACGGGTATTGAAGGCCAATGCCCAGCTTGCAAACGGCGCCTGGTCGATTCAAACCGGCGCGGTGGTCGCAGCCAGCAGCAATGGCCAGTTGCAATTTTTCCGCAGCGACGACGGCATCACCTGGACGCCCTCCGCGAAGGTCAACGGAGGATTTAATGTGCTACGAATGCGAATGGCCCACGTCAAACCCAATCCGAAATGCCCGCAAAACTGACCGCCATTCTGGACCCCAGGCGTGTTCCGGATCAGTTCGGCTCGACAGATCGCTGCCCCATGGGGGCTAAAGTACAACCCAGCGACGCGGCATGAATGATTCCTCGAACGCCCTCAGACAGTAGCGATCCGTCATGCCCGTAAGGTAGTCGGCAACCGCTCGAGACGGATCCTCGGTTTGCGGAATGCCATGCGGCCAGAATTTTTCGCGGAACATGTCGAGATTCCGGTGAAAGTGCTCCCAGAGCTCAGTTAAAATGCGTTGCGCGCGATCGAACTCGAGTCGGATCTCGGGGCGTTCGTAGACTTTCTCGTACAGAAAATCGCGCAAGGCGATGAGTGCGTTCAAGATGTGATCGCTCATCCGGATCTGGCGTTTCTCTTCAAGCCGCGACGAGGCGACGACGTCGAGTACCATGCATCGAATTCGTTCGCTGTGGGTGTGCCCGAGCGTCTCGAGGATTTGAATTGGAACTTCGTCATACGAAAGCACCTTGCCGCGAATGGCGTCATCCAGATCGTGATTCACGTACGCAACAATGTCACTGATACGGACGATCTGTCCCTCGAGGGTCATCGACATCAAGTTGGGGTTGTCCGAAATGATGTGCCCCTTCCCCTTCGAGTGCTTCAAGATCCCGTCACGCACCTCGACCGATAGGTTGAGACCCTTGCCATCCTTTTCCAGGACCTCGACCACGCGCAGCGATTGTTTGACGTGGTGAAAGCCGGATGGGATCAATTTCGCCAGTACCTTTTCGCCTGCGTGGCCAAACGGAGTGTGGCCAAGATCGTGTCCCATCACGATCGCCTCGGTGAGCGTTTCGTTGAGACCTAGCGCGCGGGTAATCGTCCGCGCCACCTGCGCGACCTCAAGCGTGTGGGTCATGCGGGTTCGGTAGTGATCCCCCTCGGGTGCGAGGAAGACCTGCGTCTTGCCACCGAGACGCCGGAATGCCTTGCAGTGCAGGATTCGATCGCGATCGTGCTGGTAGATCGTGCGGGAGTCGTCGAGCGGCTCCGAGCGATCGCGGCCTTTGCTGTTCTGCGACAAGGCGGCAAAGGGTGAAAGTACCTTGACTTCATCGGCCTCGAGACGCTCGCGAATGATCATGATTTTCAGAACTTAGCAGGCCCGTCTGACACGGCTTCCCTGCCAGGCCTCCTGATCTTTATGATTGACTTCGGTCGTAAACTTATGCAAGATATCAGTCATTAAATGAAGGTACCCCTCCACATCGTCAAGGCGCGTCGGGCAGAGCTCGCCGACCTCTTGCGACGTCATCAGTACCTGCCGCTCGCCGAGGTCTGCACCCGACTCGGTGTCAGCGAAGCCACCGCCCGCCGCGATCTGTCGGCGCTGCAGCAAGAGCGCGCCATCACCCGGACACACGGCGGTGCCATCTACGAATACAACCAGAGCTTTCCGTCCTTTCAAGAACGGCGTGACCAGCAGTCGACAAGCAAGCAGCGGATAGCGGAAGCCGCGTACAAGCTCATCAAACCGACCGACGTGGTTTGGCTCGACGGCGGTACGACCTGTTATGCGATCGCCTCGTTGTTGGCGACCAAACCTGTAGGACCGCTGACCATCGTCACCAACAACCTACCCGCTGCCGAACGACTCGCAGACAATGACGACGTCGCCGTGCACATTTCGGGCGGGCAGTATTTTCGCCGCAGTGGACTCCTTGTGCCCGGAAAGGCACTCGATGGTTTGCGGGCGTGGAACTTTGACCTTGCCTTTCTGGGCGCTGAGGGTCTGACCCCTGAAGGGTTGTGGAACTCGATAGCCGACGTCGTGAACATGCAACGCGCGGTCGCCGCCTGTGCCCGTCGCGCGATCTACTGTGTGGATTCGACGAAAATTGGCAAACGCGCCGAAGCCTTCCTCGCGCCCATCGCCGAGGTCGAGCACTTGCTTTCCGATGCCCCGTTGTCGGCGCTGAAATCGGCTCGCATCCGCATGGGTGCGCGTCGCCTCATCGCCGCATGATCCCGACACTTTGAGAGACAAACGAAACCATCAAGGAGACACCCAGTGAGCAACGAATCCGCTAACAAGCCCTATCCGCAGTGGGACGACGCCAAGGCCGCAAAGCTGGATCCCGTCGAGAAACTGATCTATCGCTCGAACCTTCTCGGTTCCGATCAGCGCGTCACCAATACCGGAGGCGGCAATACTTCAGCCAAGATCATCGAGAAGGATCCCATCACGGGAGAAGACACCGAGGTGTTGTGGGTCAAGGGTTCGGGCGGCGATCTGCGCACGTCCAAGAAGGCAAACTTCTCGTCGCTGTATCAAAAGAAGGTCGTCGGATTGCAGGACGTTTACGCCCGCATGGGTGAGCGCGGTGTCAAGACGCCCGCCGAAGACGCCATGGTCGACATGTATCGCCACTGCACCTTCAACCTCAACCCACGCGCAACCTCGATCGACACGCCGCTGCACTCGTTCGTGCCGGCAAAACAAGTCGATCACATGCACCCGAACTCGGTCATCTCGGTGGCCGCAGCCAAAGATCAGATCAAGTTGACCCAGGACGTGTTCGGCGGCGACCTGGTTTACATGCCGTGGATTCGTCCCGGGTTCGAGCTTGGACTCGCGCTTGGCCAGGCCGCCAGGGACAATCCCAAAGCCAAGGGTGTCTTGATGGGCCAGCACGGCGTCATTAACTGGACCGACGACGATAAATCGTGTTACGAATTGTCCATCTCGATCATCAAGCGAGCTGATGAATATATTGCCAAGTGCGACAAGGGAGCGAAGACCTTTGGTGGCCAAAAAGTTGCGCCGCTTGCACAGGAAAAGCGCAACGAGGTCTTCACCTCGGTGTTGCCGTTCATCAGAGGGCAAATCACCTTCAAGGGCCAGCGTCTGATTGGCACAGTCGAGGACAACGCGAACATTCTGCGTTTCGTTTGCTCGAACGATGCCCGTCGTCTCGCCGACCTCGGAACCTCGTGCCCGGATCACTTCCTGCGCACGAAGATCAAGCCCCTGCTGGTTGACTGGGATCCGGCATCGGGGGATCTCGCTGCCTTGCGAACCGCACTCACGACCGGCCTCAAGAAATACCGCGAGGAGTACGCCGGGTACTACGAGCGTTGCAAGCACCCAGGCTCACCGGCGATGCGCAATCCGAATCCATCGATCGTCCTTATTCCCGGCGTGGGCATGATCGCCTGGGGCAAGGACAAGTCGGAAAGCCGCGTGTCGGCCGAGTTCTACAACTGTGCCGTTGAGGTTATGCGCGGAGCCGAGGCGATGAGCGAGTACATCGCGTTGCCGGAACAGGAAGCGTTCGACATCGAATACTGGGCACTCGAAGAGGCAAAGTTGCGCCGCATGCCCCCCGAGGTCGAATTGTCCCGCAAGATTGTCGCGGTGGTGGGCGCTGGCAGCGGCATCGGCAAAGAGGTGGCAGCGCGTCTCATGAAGGATGGTGCCACCGTGGCATGCATCGACATGAAGCTCGAATCCGCACAGGAAACCGCCAGGGAATTGGAGGCCATCTACGGTGTCGGCATCGGCGTCGCGGGCAGTGGCCTTTCGGGTGCAGGTCCAGTGATTGGACTTGCGGCCGATGTCACGAACCGCGACAGCATTCGCAAGGCGTTTGACAATGTGTTGCTGGCTTACGGTGGCGTCGACAGCGTGGTCGTGACCGCAGGCATCTTCTGGCCTTCGGACAAGACCGGCCACATTCCGGACGACAAGTGGGCGCTGACCTACGCCGTCAATGTGACGGGGCCCTATCTGGTTGCAGACGAAGCCGCTCGCATCTGGAAGGATCAGGGACTCGACGGCAGCCTCGTCATCACCACCTCGGTTAACGCCGCCGTGGCGAAGAAGGGCAGCGTTGCGTACGACACCTCGAAGGCAGCCACGAACCACCTGGTGCGCGAACTCGCGGTCGAGCTTGCACCTCACATCCGTGTCAACGCCGTCGCTCCCGCGACGGTGGTCAAGGGCAGCTCGATGTTCCCAAGGGATCGCGTGATCTCGTCACTCGCGAAGTACAACATCGAGCACAACGAAAGCGAGACCACCGAGGCCCTCCGCGATCGTCTGGCACAGTTCTACAGCGACCGTACGCTGTTGCGTCAACCGATCGAGCCCGCAGATCAGGCAGAGGCCGTGCACCTGTTGGTATCGAATCGGTTGCCCCGCACCACCGGTCAGGTGATCAACGTAGACGGCGGTCTTGTCGACGCGTTCCTGCGCTAGCGCGCTAAAGCGAAAACGCTCGCGGTAACAACGCGCCCAGGGTCGTTTCGACCTGGGCGCGTTTTGCTTTTGTAGCACAGGCAAGTGTAACGCTCATGTCAGCCGAGCCGAATTCGGCCAATACCTGTCGACAGGCCCCACACAGGCTCGACGGAGGATAGGTACTGGTCACGACGGCCACCGCGCGCAACGACTTCGCCCCGGCAGCGACAGCGGAAGCCACGGCATTTCGTTCTGCACAAACCGTCAAACCGTACGACGCATTTTCGACATTGCACCCAATGTGAATGCGTCCTTTTTCATCCATCACTGCCGCGCCGACTTTGAACTTGGAATACGGAGCGTGTGCCTTCTTGCGGACCTCCTTTGCTGCGGACACCAGGCGTTGCATCAGGCGCCCTCACGCGACGACAGACGATTCAAGGTGGCCACGATCAAACGGGTCATTCGGCCTGCGCCTGCATTGGCAGCCCGCGTGACTTCGTCATGAGACAACGGCGTCTGTTCGACGCCCGCGGCCGCATTGGCAACCAGCGAAAGACCCAGGACCTCGCAACCCGAGTGTCGCGCGACAATGACCTCCCAGACGGTCGACATGCCGACAAGACCGGCGCCCAAACCACGCAACATGCGGACCTCGGCGGGCGTTTCGTACTGCGGGCCCGGAAGACCGGCATAGACAGCGTCACGCAAGGTGGTTTGTTGTTCAGACAGCGCAACCTCGGCGGCCAATTTCCGCAACGAAGGCGTATAGACGTCGGTCATGTCAACAAAACGTGGTCCCAAGCGCTCGTCGCTTTCACCGGTCAAGGGCGAGCGACAGGTCAGGTTCAGATGATCCGAGATCAACACGATTTCGCCCGTTTTCAGAGATGGATCGACGGCACCCGAAACGTTGGTGATGATGAGAGTGCGCACGCCGAGCGTGGCAGCAACACGAACACCAAAGCCAACTTCGTCGGGCGCATAGCCTTCATAGCCGTGGACGCGCCCACAAAGCACCAAACACTTCTTTCCACCAACGGTCCCGCAGGCAAGCCTGCCCGGATGTCCCGAGACAGTTGTTTCAGGAAAACCGGGCAGGGTTGAATAGGGAGCGGAGCGTGCATTCAGAAGACAGTCCCCCACTGCAGCGAGACCTGAACCGAGGACAACCGCCACCTCGGCGCCGCTTCCATCCAGTCGGTCTGCAACCGCCGCCGCTGCACCGTGAACCCGATCATAAAGTGATGCTGCTGGTTTCATTTCTGATTCGCATTATTCCCGAAGCACACGGCGACGTCGAGCGCCGCGTGCGGGTCAGGATCGAATTACTTCGCGAACCAGCACGCGTTCGGGCGGCTGCTTGCTCGAAATCGCGAACGCCCGCTGCACGAGCGGCCTGGCCTCGGCAAATCGTCGATCGTCGTCGTGGTACACCGTGCAAAGCGGCATCTTGTTTTCGACGCGTGCACCCGGTGCCACGTGCAAGGTAATGCCAACGCCATGGCGCACGCGATCGGATTTTTGCAAACGGCCCGCACCCAAGAGCGTCGCCGCAATTCCAAGGGGTCGAGCCGCGATCGTGTGCATCCAGCCGGACCGGGTGGCGCGCAATACCCACGTTTTGCGAGCCAACGGCAGCAATCCAAAATCATCGACGACCCGCGGGTTACCCCCCTGCGCCTGCACCCCCAAACGAAAGCGGTCGAGACCGTCTCCTGAGCGTATGGCTGACAAAGCACGGGCAGTGCCATCCGCAATCGATCGCGCCACGCCCGCCATCAGCAACATCTCTGCCGCCAAACGCACGGTCAATGCCTGCGTATCGGGCGGACCCTCGCCGCGCAAGATCTGGATTGCTTCACGCACTTCCGAAGCATTCCCGATCTCGACACCAAGGACCTGATCCATATCCGTCAACAGCGCGACGGTGGGCAATCCATTCTTGCGCCCAAGACGAACCAGCGTGCGGGCCAGCTCACGCGTCGGTTCATCGTGACGCAAAAATGCGCCATCACCCATCTTCACGTCCATCACAAGTCCGTCTGCACCGCCTGCAATTTTTTTCGACAGGATCGACGATGCAATGAGTGGAATCGATTCGACTGTCGCGGTCGCATCGCGCAAGGCATACAACACGCGATCGGCCGGTGCGATGGAAGGCGTTTGACCTGCTATCACCCAACCTGCCCGCGACAGCGCACGCACGTATTGTTTGGCCGACAAATCCACACGAAATCCTGGAATCGATTCGAGCTTGTCAAGCGTACCGCCGGTGTGTCCCAGTGCGCGCCCGGCCAGCATCGGCACCCCGACGCCGCAAGCCGCAACGAGCGGCGCGAGGCAGAGCGAAAGATTGTCACCGACGCCACCGGTCGAATGCTTGTCGATTTTCTTCCCAGGCACGGCATCCAGCGAAAGCCGATCGCCCGAATCGATCATGCTGCGAAGCCAGGTAGACAATTCTTTGGGCGAAAGTCCCCGCCAGACGATGGCCATCAGCAACGCGGCCAACTGGTAGTCCGGCACTTGATTGCGAGAGGCGCCATGCACGATGGCCTCGATGGCCTCGTCGGGTAGCACCTGACCGTCCCGTTTGCTGGCAATCCAGCGCACGATCGACGTTGTGGCGGCTTTCGGCGCGCGTTTGGAATTGACGGTGGCGCGAGGCTTTGCTGGCATGATTTCCGGGCATCATAGACCCGTGGTAAATTGTTGGCGTGAACGGCGTTTTTTTTCGCGTTTTTCTGACCGCCATGCTGGCCACCTGTGTGTGGTCCCCGACCGCCGAGGCGAGCCCCAAACAGGAGGCGATTGAATACGCCCGCAAAGGCAACGTTGCTTACAACCTCGGAAACTATGACGAAGCGGCCGAACAGTACGAACAGGCCTATCGATTGGTTCAAGATCCGAACATCCTGTTCAACATCGCGCAGTCGTACCGCCTGTCGAATCACCCGGACAAGGCGCTCGCTTCTTTCAAGGGATTCCTGCGAACGGCTCCACCCAAACACAAGAATAGAATGGTCGCCGAGGAACATGTGCTGCAGTTAACCGCCACCGTGAATGGCGGTGCAGTGCAGTCCAAAGATGGTGAGCCCCCCCCCGGTGTCCCAACTGCCAAACCGAAGCCGGACGACGAATTCAGCCCGTACGGCTCCACGGTGGAAGTCGAGGCCGATAACAAGGGAGGAGACTCGGATGGCGTAAACACCATTCGGGCACTGGCTCCCACTATCGGTGCTACACTTGGGCTCGCCAATCAAGAAGGCCTCACCGGCGGTGAACGCCTTAGGTTTTCTCTCTTTACGCGAGTGAACCATGACGGCAATACCTACGAAGCGGGCTATTTTATTACCCCTCTCTTCGCTCCCAATCCGCACTACACAACCAGTGCTCTCTATTTCCGCTATCGCTCGAAGGACAACTGGTACGGTCAGGTCGGTGCGCTCGGCAAAAACGGGGATTTCCACGGCGGCGGCGGCATGGACTGGCAATATCTGACCGTGGGTGCGCTCATCCAGCGCGTCGGGCATCCACATTTTTGTACCAGCGGTCAAGCGGTGACGTACCTGGCCCCTGAACTGAAGATCGCGATCCCGGTGGCAGAAGGACTGAAAGCGCGTGCGGTGGGAGGCCTTCAATACGCACTCGCGCAGGGCGACAGTTGCGGCTTTCACCCCTCCATGTCGACGCTTATCGTCGAAGCAGATTGGGCGTTTAGCCAGGAATTGACCGTCCGGGGCGGGCTGGGATTCTACCAATTTTTCGGCGCGGATACCGCGTCGGCTGGACCCTGGCCGCCCGGCGAAACCAATTCGTCCATCGGCGCAGTCCATGCCGGCGGCCGTTATACGATTGACACCGGCCTCGCGGCCTTCGGCTCATTCCGGTATATGCAATACGCAGGTGGCATCCACGAGTTGATCGCGGGATTCGAGTTTACCCTCGGCACCATCTGAACTCGTTTTACGGATCGTCCACGTGACTCCCCCTGCTCCCATCGTTTCGGTATCGGTCGATCTCGATTCGATCGCCTGCTACTGGCGCATCCACGCACTCTCCGACACGCCGCCCGAAGACATTCGGCATTCCGTGTTGCGAAAGTGTCTTCCTCGGTTCGGTGAGCTCTTCGCGCGCCAGGGCATCCGGGCGACCTTCTTCGTGGTGGGCGAAGATCTCGTCGTCGATGCCGAAGGCCGAGCACTGCTTGCACAGCTGGCCCGAGACGGGCACGAACTCGCGAGTCATACGTTTTCTCATCCCTACGATCTGGTGCGCCTTTCTGCCCAACGCATCGTCGAGGAAATCGATCGCGCCCACGCAGTCATCGCGGAGACAGCCGGTGCTGCGCCGGTCGGATTTCGCGCCCCCGGTTACGAAATCACCGAGACCGTTTTACAAACGCTAGTCGACCGCGGATATGCCTATGATTCATCCGTATTTCCAGCTGTCCCCTATTATCTCGCAAAGGCAGCCATCATGGCCGGGATGCGTCTTTTCGGCCGCAAATCCGGCAGCATCCTCGGGAGTCCCCGCGTGCTGCGCGCACCCACCGCCCCGTACCGACCGGACCTTACGTCCGTCTACCAGCCGGGCGCCTCACCCATCGTTGAACTGCCGATCACGGTGCTTCCCTGGACACGCTTGCCGGTGATTGGGACGGCGATTGTGATGGCACCCGAGATGTTGCGACGTCGGCTCGTACAAGGTGCCCTCGGCTTGCCGTTTTTCAACTTCGAGCTGCACGGCATCGATCTCGCCGATGCGGCTGGCGATGGACTCCCCGCGCCCCTCATCGCCAAACAACCGGACCTGGGTCGGCCAATGTTCAAAAAACTGGCGGCCCTCGAAGCGACGCTGTTTCAAGCCCGAAATGCGGGCGCGCGGTTCATGCCGTTGCGCGATGCCGCGCAGCATTTCGGGAACCGCTAGTCGGGCGCGAAAACTGTGCGGCGCTGGGGTTTCACGACCCGGCAGTCCGTGTTAGTGACGTAGCCGATCATGAGCACGCGCGGAACCATTCTGTACACCAAAACCGACGAAGCCCCGGCCCTCGCCACCTACTCGTTTCTGCCGATTGTGCAGGCGTTTTCCAGAAAGGCCGGCGTCACCGTCGAGGCACGCGACATCTCGCTTGCCGCTCGCATCCTGGCGGTATTTTCCGATCGCCTTCCCGAAGCGCAGCGAGTCCCGGACGATCTGTCAGAACTCGCCGCGCTTGCGCAAACGCCCGAAGCCAACATCATCAAGCTGCCCAACATCAGCGCATCCGTACCACAGATCAGAGAGGCCATTGCCGAGTTACAGAAGAAAGGATTCGCCCTCCCCTCCTACCCCGATGATCCGAAAGACGATGCCGGAAAAGACGCCAAGGCTCGCTACGACAAGGTCAAGGGCAGCGCGGTGAATCCGGTGCTGCGCGAGGGCAATTCGGACCGACGCGCGCCGCGGGCCGTGAAGGAATACGCCCGCAAGAACCCGCACTCGATGGGCGCCTGGTCTGGCGATTCCCAAACACACGTCGCGACCATGAACACGGGCGATTTCTTTCACAACGAGAAATCCATCACATTCGAGGCGGCCACACAGGTTCGCATCGAGCATGTGGGAAAAGACGGCAAGGTCACGATCCTGAAGGACAAGCTTTCGCTCCAGGCGGGAGAGATCTTCGATGGCACCTTCCTCAGCAAACAGGCATTGCTCACGTTTCTCGCCGCCGAGATCGAAAACGCACGCGCAACCGGTGTTTTGTTTTCACTGCATTTGAAGGCCACGATGATGAAGGTCTCTGACCCGATCATCTTTGGGCACGCCGTTCGCGTATTTTTCGCGGATCTCTTTGCAAAATACAGCAGCACCTTCGACAAGCTGGGCGTGGATGTGAACAACGGTTTTGGTGATCTGCTGGCCAAGGTAGCAACCTTGCCCGCAGGTGAGCGCGCCCCAATCGAGGCAGACATCCAGGCTGTCTACGCGCGTGGCCCTGCGGTCGCGATGGTGAATTCGGACAAGGGGATCACCAACCTGCATGTGCCAAGCGACGTGATCGTTGATGCGTCCATGCCCGCAATGATTCGCACATCGGGACAGATGTGGAATGCAGAGGGCAAGTCACAGGACACCAAGGCCGTCATTCCGGACAGCAGCTACGCCGGCGTCTACCAGGCTGTCATCGATTTCTGCCGGAAAAATGGGGCCCTCGATCCCCGCACCATGGGCAGCGTCCCCAACGTCGGTTTGATGGCGCAAAAAGCCGAGGAATACGGTTCGCACGACAAGACCTTTGAGATGAAGAACGACGGCGTGGTCCGTGTCGTCGATAGCACCGACAAGGTCTTGATGGAGCACGCCGTCAGTACGGGCGACATCTGGCGCGCATGCCAGGTCAAGGACGCACCCATACGCGACTGGGTCAAACTTGCGGTCGGCCGTGCGCGCGCCACATCGGTTGCAACTGTTTTCTGGCTCGATCCGGAACGTGCACACGACGTGGAGCTCATCAAGAAGGTCAATGCATGCCTGAAGGAGCACGACATCAAGGGGGCCGATATTCGTATCTTGTCACCGGTCAAGGCAACCGAACTCTCGCTTGAGCGCATCAAGGCTGGCAAGGACACGATCTCGGTCACCGGAAACGTACTGCGCGACTACTTGACCGATCTGTTCCCGATCCTCGAGCTCGGTACGAGCGCCAAAATGTTGTCCATCGTGCCCTTGATGAACGGGGGTGGGCTGTTCGAGACGGGTGCGGGCGGCTCGGCACCGAAGCATGTTGAACAATTTCTCTCCGAAGGCCATTTGCGATGGGATTCGCTGGGTGAATTCCTGGCCCTTGCCGTTTCGTACGAACATCTCGCCGCAACGACCGGCAATGCGGATGCCCAGATCCTGGCCGACACCCTCGATGCCGCCAACGAACAGTACCTCCTTACCGACAAGGCGCCTGGCCGCAAGGCCGGCGAGCTAGACAACCGCGGCACTCATTTCTACTTGGCGCTGTACTGGGCCCAGGCCCTTGCGACTCAGACGAAGAATGCACGGTTGGCGTCGGAGTTTGTGCCGGTGGCAAAGACCCTTTCGGACAACGAATCCATCGTCCTCTCCGAGTTGCAGGCTTCGTCCGGCAAACCGCAGGACATTGGCGGCTACTACGCGCCCGACGAAACGTTGGTCAACAAGGCCATGCGCCCGAGCGCAACCTTGAATGGGATCCTCGCGTCGATTTAGGACTTATCGAGGCGACGGCGCCCGTGCGCGCCGCGTCGATATCCGTTTTTTTACCTGAATTGCGTTTGAAAAATCCTGTTTCGTGGCTTCTCGGGGGTAAAAAGGCTGCCTCTCCGAAGGAAGTACCCATGAAAAAAGACATTTCGCGTAAGCAGTTTTTGGCGATCGGTTTCGGCGCAGTCGGCACAGCCATCGCAAGTTGTTCATCAGGTGGCGGGCGAGGCGGCTCGGGAGCCGGTGGCAGCGCCGCGGGCTCCGACGGCAACGGCGGTTCCAGCGGCTCGGGTGGCGGCAGTGGTTCCAAGACGGGCGTTACGAGCGGCAAAACGGGCGGCACGAGCGGCTCCAAGACGGGCGGCAGCGGCGGCAGCGGAACCGGCACAGGTGGCACTGGAACGGGCGGCAGCGGCACAGGTGGATCCGGCACAGGCGGCTCGAAGATGGGCGGCATGGGTGGGACAGCATCGACCGGTGGCACAGGCGGCACCAGCGCTGGCAACATGTGCAGTGCAAAGATCGTGGCTACGATTTCAAATAACCATGGGCATGCGCTCGAAATCCCCATGGCCGATATCACGGCCGGTGTCACCAAGTGTTACAACGCCAAGGGCACCTCTCAGCATGACCACTATCTGACAGTGACGGCCGCGAACTTCACGACACTCAAAGGTGGCGGTGTCGTTAAAGTCTTCAGCTGTAACGGCGGTGATCACGAATACGTACTGTCATGCGTGGCCGGGGCCCCTGCAGCTGCCGCCCCGGTATGTCCAAACGAAACACCCGGCTCGGTAGCCTGCGCGGCCTAGTCCCGAGAGTGGCCCCCGCAGAAAAACGCCTGGTAGATCCCCACCGGGCGTTTCCCTTTTCGAATCGTCACACGTTAAAGCGAAAGTGCATCACGTCGCCGTCACGGACCACGTATTCTTTGCCTTCGGTGCCAAGCTTCGCGTGTTCTCGACAGGCGGCCTCGGACTTGTACTTGACCAGATCCTCCCACCAGATGACCTCGGCCTTGATGAAGCCGCGCTCGAAATCCGTATGGATCGCGCCGGCCGCGCCCGGAGCCTTTGTGCCACGTTTAATGGTCCACGCCCGGCATTCTTTTTCACCGGCGGTGATGTAGGTGATGAGATCGAGCAACTGGTAGCCCGTGCGCACCACGGCATTCAGGCCGGGTTCTTTTAGTCCCAATGAGGCGAGAAAATCCGGGCGATCCGCTGGATCCAGCGCAGCGATTTCCGCCTCTGCGGCAGCACAAATGGCCACCATCGGCGCGTTTTCCTTGACCGCATGCGCACGCAGGGCACCCACAAGCCGATCGGTATCAAGCGATCCCAGCTGGCCCTCGGAAACGTTGGCGACGTAAAAGACGCGCTTGTCCGTCAACAGACAGCAATCTTTGAGCAGTACCCTTTCTTCGTCGGTCAGTCCCTGTGCACGGACGGGCTTGCCGGCATCGAGGCCCTGTTTCACGCGCTCGCAAAGATCGATGATGATCTTTTCTTCCTTGGCGGCCTGACTTTTCAGCGCCCGTTTGGCGCGATCGATGCGTTTTTCGATCGATTCCAGGTCTTTCAGTGCAAGCTCGGTGTCGATCGTTTCGACGTCGGCCACCGGATCAACGCGGTTCTCTACGTGAATCACGTTTCCATCTTCAAAGCAGCGCACGACGTGGGCGATCGCATCCGTCTCACGAATGTTCGCGAGAAACTGATTGCCAAGGCCCTCTCCCTTCGAGGCACCGCGAACAAGACCCGCGATGTCGACGAAATTAACCGCGGCCGGAATGACAGACTTCGATCCATACACGGCTGCGAGTGCCGCTAGTCGGGGATCCGGAACCGGAACCACGCCGATGTTGGGCTCGATGGTACAGAAGGGATAATTGGCCGCTTCCGCTCCTGCGTTCGACAACGCATTGAACAGGGTCGACTTGCCAACGTTGGGCAGCCCAACAATTCCGACGGAAAGGCCCACGTGCTTACCTCTGTATCAAAAGAAAAGGCAGCAGCGCCAAGAAGCGCCACTGCCCATACGACCATCCGTAACGAACCCTAGACCTTGCCTGCAAGCTGCAAGGCAATGATGAGACCGTAGATAACCAGCGACTCGATGAGTGCGAGACCGACGATCATCGGGACGAAGATCTTGCCCGAAGCCTGCGGGTTGCGTGCGATGCCTTCAAGTGCTGCGCCGGCTGCGCGACCCTGACCAAGAGCACCACCGATGGCGGCGAGGCCAATGGCGAGACCCGCGGCAATAGCGATCATGCCGCGCGAATCACTCGATGCAGCGCCGTCTTGAGCAAAGGCGGCAGCGCCGGTGAGAAAAACCACTGCGAAAGTGGCGAGCGGGGCGAAAAGCTTTGTGATACGGGACATCGACTATTCCTCCTTGAGGCCTTGCGGCCGGACTTGTTTGCGGGCGTTCTCTAGCAGAAAAGCGGGTTTTGAAAAGGGGGGCAAAAGCGGTGGAAAAACGAGAAAGTTCGACCTAGTGCTCTTCGTGAGCGATGGCCGTTGAGATGTAGATGGCGGACAGCAGGGTAAAGACGGTTGCCTGCACCACGGACACCAACACACCCATCACCAAGAAGGGGACGGGAACCAGAATGGGAACGAGGGCAAAAAAGACCGCAAGGACCTTGTGGTCGGCCGAGATGTTGCCGAGCAGGCGAACCGACAGGGACATCGGCCGAGCAATGTGGCTCACCAGCTCTATCGGCAACATCAAGGGGGCCAACCACCAAACCGGACCCATGAAATGTTTGAGGTAGGCGATGCCGTGCGAGCGCAGTCCGTAGACGTGGGTCATCACGAACACCAGCATGGCCAGGCCCATGTTGGTTTTGAGTGTATCGGTCGGCGGCAAGAAGCCGGGGATGAGCGACAACATGTTGCAGAACAAAATGAAGACAAAAAGCGAGCCGACAAGCGGCAAAAAGCGGGGCGCGTCCTTCGGACCCATGGCCGTTTCGACCAGGTTGCTGACCATGTCGGCCAGCATCTCGAAGAGGTTGCGCACGCTGAATTTCGGCGGCGGAACGAGGCCGCCATCTTCGCTGCGCTTGATCGACGAAGCGTATGACGCCGCGCCGAAGACACACAAAACAACCACCAGCGCAGCCCCGAGAACGTGGGTTAACTCGAAGTGCGTGGCCTGAAAGACCTGCCACGTCCACTCGCGACCCAGATAGATCTCAAGGTTGTGCTTCAGGGTTTCTATCCCTGGAAGAAAGTCGAACCAACTGGAATGCGGACCCATTGTTTTTCGGAGAGGACTTAGGGTTTATCGATGGGGTTGTCGAGGGGCGTGTCGCGGATAATGTCGGAAAGATCGGGGTCTCCCGACCCAAAAATTCCGGCGGTTATTGCCGTCCCCATCCCGACCAGCGCGATTGATACCACAAACCCTGAAATTCCAAGCGTGAAAGGTATCGGCGCCAACGAAAACGGACCCAGCACCAGCCAAATGACGAGGAAAAGCAGCGGCATCTTCAGGAAAGAGAGGGCAATGAGCCAACCATTGGCCGGAGCGCCCATACCGTAAAGAACCCGTTCAAAGAGGCGGGCACCCATCCGCCGGAGAATCCAGAAGTTCAACACCCCGATGGCGGCGCCGACCCCCGTTGCAAGCATACCCGGGCCCTGCCAAATCAAACCGGCCGTCGCCGTGCACATCACTGCCAGCACCCAGTTGAGGCGCTCGATCCGGTTGAGCATGCCTGCAAACGAGGGGTTCATGGCGCCTCCGGATGCTTCGCGGCGTCCTGCGCTTCCTGCGCGTCCTGCATTTCTTGCCGCCGGTAGTCACGCACAACCCTGACGAGCGCCTTGACCGCGGCCCCCACCCCCGCCACGAAGCCGATCCACGACAGCCACGGGGTGGTGCTCAACCAGCCATCCAGATAACGCCCTCCAAAGTAGCCAATGGCGATGGCCACCGCGATCTCAAGGCCGACGGCGCCGGTGGTCCCGGCCTGTCGCCACATCTTTTTGCTGTCTTGGTCGATTTGCCATTGCGGTTATCACGCCCACCGTCGTCGGGCAAGGCGACCTCGAACGATCAGTACTGCATGCCGACCAGAAAGCCCGGGAACTGACGCAGTGTCACGTCGCCATGGTGTTCTACCCGTTGCAGAAAGCCGAGGCCGTCGGAGAAGTCCTTTCCATCCCAGCTGACCTCGGTGTTGAAGCTGGGCCCGGCGATGAACGCAAGATCGTCGACCAGGCGGTAGCCGGCGACCACACGCAACGTGCCCAACACACTGGCGCGACGGCCAAAGTCGTCATCGTTACCGAAGTGACTTGAGACAAGCTCGAGATCCAAAAACCAGCGGCCATCGGTGCGCGTATGCCAGCCGAAACCGATGTGATGCGAATAAGTCGTCCGGTCGGCGTCGTCTTTCTTGATACCCACTCCGAGCAGTGTGTAGAGATGGCGCGCGCCGAGCTTGACACCGAGATTCAAAACCGAGGTATCCGCCGACCATAGTGATACCGCGTGATACCCGTCTTGAATCAAGGGCAGAAGCGCAAACGATTCGCCTTCAACGGAGCGGGCTATATTGACGATACCGAACTGCCCGCCGCGAACCGTACGGGCAACGTTGACGGTACCAAACTGCAACCCGTGAATACTATCACCAACGTTGAGCACTGCCAGTTGCAGTCCATGCGTCTCACGCGCAACGTTGACGACTGCCAATTGCAAACCCGTGGTCGCCCCCTCGTGTGTGTTGACGACTGAAGTAAAGACGCCGCTGCGGGGGCCTCGGCCCGCATTGATCACGCCAAGTTGAACACCCTTGAACTCGCTCTGCGAATAGTTCACGACGCCGAGCTGCACGCCGTGAAACGATCCGGTGGCGTAGTTGCCAATCGCAGTCTGAAAGCCACGGAAATCACCCAGCGACGCGTTGACGATGCCGTTCTGGACTCCGCGGAACATGTCGCGCGAGATGTTGGCGCCGCCGCTCCACTGCAAGCCGGCTGAAGGACCGCCCGTCATGTTCAGACCCGTCGAAAGCTGAACGCCCTTCATGTCGTGTTCAACAATGTTGCCACCTAACGAAAGTTGAACGCCTCGCAATGAATCCGAATGGCCGAGCAATCCCAGAACAAAGTTGTGCTGAACGGGCTGTGTCGACGGACCGGACAGCCGGTATTGCGGCGCAATCACGATGTCGAAGGCAACGTTTCGGTAAGCCGATTCTGAGGGAGCGGGCTCGGAAAGTGTACCCACGCCGGACCCGCCTCGAGCCATCGCAACCGAGCGTTCCACTTTCTTCATTCCGGAGACCTGCAGCTGCGTGTGTTTCCCTTCGGTCAGAACAACGTCCTGTTGAAAAAGAAAACCGTCTTGATCGAGGACGACACGGTACTTGCCCGCACCGAGGCCCAGTGCCACGGGAAAGCCTGGCTCCTTGCGTAGCTCAACCAACAATCGACCCGCATCGTCTCGTACATAGACGTGACCGACCATGGCCGCTCCCAGTTCAAGCGTGGCATTGCTGGCACGCAAATCCGTAATCACCAGATCGCCCGTTCCCGCCAGTTGGATGTCGTAGGTTGCATGCTGCGCGCCAGCCTGGCTCTTCTCCGTTCGACGCAGTGTTTCGTGATACGAAAACTGATACGCCTCGTTCAGGGTCACAAGGCCGTCGCGGTTTGAATCGGCGGCGCCGCGCAAACCCGACAGGAGATAGTGCGTAAAAAAGGCGGCGCCCAAACGGTCCGACTCCTGTGCGGCTTCGTCGGCACTGCTCGCCGTGAGAAACGCATGTCCACGGGCGTCAGACGAAACGTCGCGCAAGAACGGGGGACGGTGGACACCACCCTTCAATCGAATCAACGCACCCGAAGCACATGAATCGAGCACTGCGATCCGAACTTCGGCTCCCATGCCATCGATCCACTGGCGCAGCTCGCGATAACTCACCTGCTCGTTGCCGAGCAACAACCCTTCCTCGTTGGAATGGCCTGAGTAGTACACGATGAACTCGCGGCGCTGACCCGCGGTTTCTGCCGCGCCGATCTGCTTTGCAAGGGTGTTCAAGCTCGACTGCAGCCGGGCGCGATTCGCACCGTTTAGCACCACCATATCCGAAAGCTCGACCCCACCGAGGCGGCGCAACACCTCGGCCATGGAACGGGCATCCGAGTCGGCAAACCGCAAGCGGCTTCGACCCGAGCCCCCCTCGTTGGAAGACACCACAAGGGCGAACCGGCGCAGCTTCGCCTCGTCCGGACCGGGAGCCGCACCTGCGGACCACGCCCCCCCCATCATGAGAAGGGAAACAACGGCAGTTGCAACAACGAACCGTTGCACAACACTTCCAACCATTGAGATAGTCATCGGGTCTTTTCCTTCTGCAATACGAATTCAGTTTGATGACTTCCCGCCGGCATCGGTGCTCGATTGAGCAGGGCGTCGCGCACGGCCAGTGCCTGAAAGGGCGTCGTTGAAACCACAAAAACGAAACGTTCCTTGCCCGGGGTGGCATCGAGCTCGAAGGCGTTCGGCAAGCGAATCTCACCGTGCTTCGTATTGAGGCGCTCTGCGGCAACCGGCGTTGCGGGTAGGTGCAAGGTCACTTGCGATCGGTCGTCGATGGAGGCAATGACACCATATTGCGGCCCGGGCTCGTCCGTGTGGACGACGTAGGCGATCTGAATGAGATCACCTGGGCTGGCCTTGTCTTCACTCGAAAGCCGTCTCGGCTCACCCTGTCCACTTCGATAGATCACCAGATGGGTTTTCATTCCGCGGATACCAATCATTTCGGGAGCAACCGCATCGAGCTGTCGAACAGACGGCGTTCTCGCCAGCATCATCCACGCACCCAACGCCGTCGCGGCGATCGGAAGCGCCAGCCAGTGTCGTCGGGTGGACAACGACTTGCGTCGTCCCATGCGTTCTTGCACCTGCGCCGCAACGACCCGCGGAGGCAACTGTTGCAAGATCTCGGCATCCGACTCGCGCAACGAGACCAACATCGCGTCCGCGTCGCCACCCGAGGCATGAATTTTCTCCCGCAACGCACGCGCCCTGTCGTCGGAAAGTTCGCCCTGTGCCAGGCGCTCGAGCAAGACTGGTGAAATACGATTGCTCTTTTTCATGACAGCACCTCGGATTCAGAAGAGAGTCCCTGCACCCGCTCTTTCAACTTGCGCAACCGCTTGCGCACTCCCGACACCGAAAGATTCACCTCGTCGGCAACCTCTTCGAGGCTCATGCCGTCGACGAAATGCAACACGGCCATGAGACGCGTGGTTTCCAGATCATTTTGGAAGATGCGATCCAGCATGCGGCGGGCCAGCGTCCGTGATTCGCTTGATCCCTCGTCGCCGTGATGGGCAATCTCCCACACGGCATCGATGTCCTCGGTCGGGGTGGCAGGCCGACGCCGTTCGGAACGCAACCGGTTGAGGCTGAGGTTGGTCGCCGTGGTCAAGAGCAAGGCTGCCGGTTGCCCGTTGTTGAGCGATTCCTGAGATCGCAACATGGCTACAAATACGTCGTGCATGACATCCACCGCCTGGTTTTCGTCCTTCAACAGGTGACGACACCGCCGCAGCACCATGGGCCCATAGCGGCGATAGAGATCTTCAATCGGGAGGGCCATTGGCGTCGTCAGGAAGGGAAACACCGCCCGCAGAAAAGAGTGTCACCCAACGGCAACTTTTTTTTCGCTGACGCGCGGCGGGTGGATAACCGTTAGAACTTCGACGTGACGGCCATGAACGTCATCTTGTCGTTGGTCTGACGCAGGCGACCAGAAAGGGTGCGAACGAAGGTCCACAAGAGATCGTAGGCGAGATCCCGGTCCACAAACAGCAGATCCTGCAACTGCTCTTTGCCGATCACCAACAGGCGGCAGGATTCGTGCACGCAGGCGTCGGCGCTGCGCGGAAAATCATCAATGAGCGCCATCTCGCCGAAATACTCGCCCGACTTCAGCACGGCCAGGGCTTCTTCTCCCATGCCGGGAATCTGGCGGCTGATGCGCACGGCGCCTTCAAGAATCAGATACAGGCTGTCGCCGGGTTGGCCTTCACGGAAGACGAACTGCCCGTATTTATAGGACTGTTCGACGCAAAGGCTGGCGATGCGTTCGAGGTAAACGCGGGGCAAGCCGGCAAAAAGATTCACCTTCCCGACCAGGACGAGCGCGACCTCGGGCGTGAGCACAATCGACGGCGGACGGTCGGGCTCGGGCATGGCAGCCTTGGCCGCGTCGGCCGCCTTCACCTCTTCGGGCGAAGGGCCATCGCCTTTCATCTCATCAAGCTGAAAATCATCGTCCGAAATGGCGTTGTCGATCGCACCCAGCACCTCGTCGATGCCCGGTGCATCATCGGGTGTGTTCGGGTCGGATTCGTTGTTGGACTGGTTCGACATCTCGGTCTCCGGCTCGACCCCGGTGGGCGCCTTCTGCTTGCGCTTGCTCACCGGGTGATTATCACCCCGCAGGGGACGTGACGCAAAAGATCCGCAAAACCCGCAGAATCGCGTGGGTTACGCGGACTTAGCCCTCGTGCTCGGTCAGGAATCGCTCGGCCTCAATGGCCGACATGCAGCCGGTACCCGCTGCCGTGATCGCCTGGCGGTACACGTGATCCGCCACGTCGCCGCAGGCAAACACACCCGGGATTTTGGTCCGGGATGAACCGGGAATGACTTTCAAGTATCCGGCGGCATCCGTTTCGAGGAAGTCCTTGAAAATGGCCGAGTTGGGGACGTGCCCAATCGCCACGAATACGCCCTGCACGGCGATTTCCCTGGTGGAACCGTCCTGTGTGTTGCGGATGCGGACGCCGGTGACGCCGGGCTTCGGCACGTCGCCCAGGACTTCTTCTATCTCGTACGGTGTCAGGATCTCTATCTTGGGATTCTTGCGAACCCGATCTAGCATGATGCGCGACGCGCGGAATTCATTGCGGCGATGGATGAGCGTCACCTTCGGTGAAAAACGCGTCAGGAACTGCGCCTCTTCCATGGCGGTATCGCCACCACCGACAATTGCCACGTTCAAATTCTTGAAGAACGCCCCGTCGCAGGTCGCACACGCCGAGACACCACCCACGGATTGAAAACGTTGTTCCGATTCGATCCCCAGCCAGCGCGCCGACGCTCCGGTCGCGATGATGCAGGTCTCGGCCAGAACATCGCCCTCGCTCGTCGTGATACGGAATGGTCGCTGCGAAAAATCCACCTTGGTCACGTCGGCCGTTCGAGTTTCAGTGCCAAAACGTTCGGCCTGTTTCTTGAATAGCTCCATCATTTCGGGACCCTTCACGCCCTCGGGAAAGCCCGGGTAGTTTTCCACATCGGTCGTGATCATGAGCTGACCGCCGGGAACCGTGATCGGTTCGACATAACCGCCGCCGCCTTCAATCAATAGCGGCTGCAGCTGTGCGCGCGCCGCGTAGATCGCAGCCGTGTAGCCTGCGGGACCGGAACCGATGATGACAACCTTGCGTGTTTCCATGAGCTGATTTCTGTTGGATGCCGGAGGCGGAAAAGGTTACGAGCGACGCCAAACACCGCTCTTGCCACCGCTTTTTTCTTGCAGCGCGACAGCCAATATTTCGATACCGCGCTCGAGCGCCTTTGTCATGTCGTAAACCGTCAAAGCGGTGACAGCGGCCGCGGTGAGTGCCTCCATTTCGACGCCGGTGCGATCGTGCGCACGGACGGTGGCGGTGATGCGCACCCCGGGCAACTTGCGGTCGATGACCAGCTCGATCTTGCTGCCGACGATCCGCAGCGGATGGCAAAGCGGAATCAGATCAGGCGTGCGTTTGACGGCCATGAGACCGGCGATGCGGGCCACCTGCAGGACGTCGCCCTTTTTGACCTCGCCCGAGTCAACGATCTTGAGGGTCGCAAGTGACATGCGAACGGCTGCCGTTGCGGTGGCCTCGCGCAGCGTCTCCACTTTTTCACCAACATCCACCATGTGCGCCCGCCCTTTGGCATCGACGTGGGTGGGTCGCAAGGGCGTTTTGGTTTTTGGGCGCTTCACTGGGATCCGTGCCGTCAAAGATTTTGTGCTGGCTCCTTCTCTTTCATAATCGGATCGAAATCACAAGTACCTAACGCGACCGTCCGCGCATTCTGAGCGACGGTTGCTCAAAATGCGCGGGCGTAAAGCGGATGATGTCAATGCGATTGAGGGATCTACGTGCCGATTTTTCCGCCGTCCAGTTTGCGGATCACAACGGTTGCAGGACGTGGGCGCCCGCCGTAGGGCCAACTGCTGACTGCGCTCGGATTGGCCGTGCTCGGCGCGCCCAGAAGGCCATTCCAGTATGTCGTGGACTCACCCGGGTGCTGGACATTCACGAACATGGTTTTTTGGTCTGGGGTGGTGATGACGCCTGTGATCTCACAACCGCGTGGACCTGTGAGGAACCGTCGCACTTCGCCCGTATCCGGATCGGCGGCCAGCATGGCGTTGTTGCCAATGTTGCCGTAACCACGATCGACGCGATTCTGTGATGAGTTTGAAATATCGGTCTGGATCCAGACGCGCCCGGACTTGTCGATCCAGAGCCCATCGGGAGAGCCAAACGCCGACTGCCCCGACGGAATCGTGGAATCGAGGGACGGATCGCCTGCCAGCAAGAACAAATCCCAGATGAACGAGATGTCGTCATGACCTTCGGAGAACTTCACAATGTGCCCGTATGGATTGGGATCTCGACCGCTATTGACGGGCGCTGCATTTCCTGACCCATTCGTGAGACAAACAAAAAGCTCCTTGGTTTTGGGATGAACGGCGACCCACTCGGGCCGGTGCAAGCGCGTGGCCCCAACCGCATCGGCGGCCATTCGCGTTCGAATCAAAACGTCGGCGTCGTCAAGCCAGCCATTGGCCACTGTCAACGGCCCCACGTTGTGAACCAGCGGCAACCAGCTCCCGGTACCGTTGGCCTCGAATTTGGCGACGTATAACGTACCGTGGTCGAGAGGACTCATCCCCCGGGCACGCAGCTTTCGCCAAGGTGCGTTTCCAACAAACTTGTACAGGTAGTCTCCGTTTTCGTCGTCGCCGCTGTACACGACAACTCGACCTCGCGACTGAACAACGGTCGCACCTTCGTGCTTGAAGCGACCCAGCGCTGTACGCTTTACCGGCGTCGAACTGGGTGAAAATGGATCGATCTCGACGACCCAGCCGAAGTGATTGGCTTCGCTTCGGTTGACGTTCAGATCGAAACGCGGTGATGCCTTGTGCCAGTTGTAACCGAAGCCGGTTCGACTGACGCCGTATCGCGCCTCAAGTGGGGTTGGCGTCCAGTTCGCTGCGTCTGTTCCGAAGTAACCATTCCAGTTTTCTTCACACGCAAGATACGTCCCCCACGGCGTGAAGCCATGCGCACAGTTATTGAGAGTACCGAGCGGCCGTGGTGTAATGCTGGACACCAACATCGGGTGCGCAGGTCCCACTGGACCCGAAAAGTCCATCGGGGTCGTGCCCGTAACGCGACGATTAAAATCCGAGTTGTTGATGTGAATCCATGATCCGTCGGATTGCTTGGCGACCTTTACAACCGTCACACCATGTCCGGCTAGCGCCTTGTCGACTTTCTCGACACCGGCCGCATCCGGTGTGATGACGCTGCCCTGGGCCGCGGTGTAGATCTGACTGGCGTCGGTGTATTCGTGATTGATGACAAGGACGCCGACACGATTCTTCAGCTCATCCGAGTACGCGAAGTAGTGCATACCGTCGTGGTTGAAGCCCACCTGACGCGCCTGATCGGCTGCCGTATTGGAACCATCCTCCGCGAATTCCGGCGCGTCCGGGAACAACGGCGTTCCCCATGGAACAATGACATCGGCCCGATATCCGGGGGGGACGCGGATGGTGTCATCTTGGCTGGCGGATATCTCCTCGAATCCAAGCAAAGAGCCCGAGAGCGCCTGTTCCGTTTGTTCAACCCCCTCGCCCTCGTCGCCGTCCGAGCCCTCGGCAACCTCGCCGCATCCGGCGAAGAAACCCACGCTCGCGCCTCCGAGTCCACCTGCAAGGACTTTGCGGCGACTCATGCGTTTTTCGATGATCTCCGCCAGATGGGGATTGTCAGTCAGATTCGAGCCAACGTCATCGGTGTCGTTCATGGGATGATTCTCCAGTCAAAAGTTTCGGGTTGAACCGCTTGATTGCCGGGGAAATGTAGTTTGGCGGGCTCGACAGCAGGAACACAGTTGCGCAAACTATCGCTTGCGCGGTCGTTGCAACAACGTCACGCGTCCGCCGCCAACGGCGATCCGGATCGACTACGGAAATCGAAGGTCTCCCCGAGCCTCACCACGTCGCGGTCAAGTTCCCGCAGCGATCCCGTACCCCATCACCGCCGGTCGAATCCGAAATAGTCTCGGGCATTCGTGTAACACACACCCTGCACCAGCTGTGACAGCAACCCGCGATCGCTCGGTAAAAGGCCGCGTTCGACCTCGTCGCCCAGGATGTTGCACAAGATCCGACGGAAGTATTCGTGACGCGAATACGAAAGAAAGCTGCGTGAATCGGTCAACATTCCGACAAAAAGCGACAAAATCCCCAGATCCGACAGATCGTCGAGCTGCTGCTCCATGCCGTGCTTCTGATCCAGAAACCACCACCCCGAGCCGTATTGCATTTTACCCGGGATGCGGCCCTGAAAATTCCCCATCATCGTCACCAGCAACTGACTGTCGCGTGGGTTGAGGTTGTAGAGGATCGTGCGCGCCAGTTGATCCGTTCCGTCCAGGCGATCCAAAAAGCACTGCAACGGTCGCGCGATCGGCAGATCGCCCATTGAATCGTATCCCGTATCTCGCCCAACCTGCGTGAAAGCACGGCTGTTGTTGTTGCGTTGCGCCCCGAAATGAAACTGCTGCGTCCAGCCGCGCACATGATCCCAGAGCGCCATCTCGTACAGCATCGCGGAACGAAACTGATCGATGGCCTCGGGCGACGGAACCTCACCCGATCTCGCACGCGCAAAGGTCGCAACCAGCTCGCGCTCGGTGTAGGCCGAGGCATGCGCCGTTTCGAGGCCGTGGTCTGAAAGGCGGCAGCCCTGTTCATGAAAAAAGTCGTGCCGATTTTTGAGCGCAATGCGCAGATCGTCGAGCGACACAATGGAACACGCCGACACGTCGGCCAGGCTTTCGATCCAGGCATTCCATTGCAGCGGATCGTCCATCATCAAGACGCGATCCGGACGCCAGGTCGGAAAAAGCTGCGTGGTCGACTGGGTGTTCGCACGGTGCTGAGTGTGATACGAAAGCGAGTCGATCGGATCGTCGGTCGTGCACACCACCTCCACGCGAAACTGTTTCAGCAACCCCTGGGTTGTGAAAGCGTCGGTCGCAAGCTTACCGTTACAGGTATCCCAGATCGCCTTTGCCGTCTCCGGCCCAAGCAGCGTGTTCTCGATGCCGAAGGGATGGCGCAGTTCCAGGTGCGTCCAGTGATAAAGCGGATTGCGCAGGGTCTTCGGAACCACCGCGGCCCACGCGTCAAATTTCTCCCAGTCCGTGGCGTCACCGGTACAGAAACGCTCGTCGACGCCGCAGGTGCGCATCGCGCGCCACTTGTAGTGATCGCCGTGCAACCAGATCTCGGAAAGATTGGCGAAGCGATGGTTGTTCGCGATGAGCTCCGGCGGCAGGTGGCAGTGGTAGTCGATGATCGGCTGGCGCGCCGCGACATCGTGATACAGCCACTGCGCGGTCCTGGAATCGAGCAGAAAATCCTTTTCGAGGAAGGGCTTCAAATCGCGCCAATGGTAGCAGAGACCCTGCCGCGAGGGTATAGTCGCCTCGCCATGATGAATCGAAACACCCTCGGGGTTTTAGTGGGATCGCTCACCCTCTGGCAGGCCACGGCGCTGGCCACACCGGACATCCAGATCGGCCGCTGCGGAGGCCCCAAGGACCTCGAAAGTTCGGCCCAGATGGGCTTTGACTACGTCGAGCTGCCCGTCCGTGAGCTCGCGACGATGACCGACGACGCGTTTGCCGCCTTCCAGACCGAACGCGCCCGCATTGCGCTTCCGACACCGGTGGGGAACCTTTTCCTGCCCTCTGAATTACACCTCACGGGAACCGAAACCGATCAAGCGGCACAGCAGGTCTTCGTCGAAAAAGCACTCGCGCGGGCGGCGTCGACCGGTATCAAGATCGTCGTCTTCGGCAGCGGCGGCGCGCGCAAGGTACCGGACGGCTTCTCACCCAAAAAGGCTTTTATGCAACTCGTCGCCTTCGGCAAGAAGGCCGCACGCATCGCGAAAAAGCACGGCATCACGATCGCAGTGGAGCCATTGCGCAAGCAAGAGTGCAACATCATCAACACGGCAGCCGAGGGCTTGAAGCTGGTCAAGGCCATCGCGCACCCGAATTTTCAGCTGATGGTCGATATGTATCACATGGCCAGTGAACATGAAGACCCCTCGATCATCGTCAAGGCGAAAAAACACATCCGCCATTTCCACATCGCCAATCCAGCGGGACGCCGTTTTCCACTGGATGCGAAGGAATACGACTACGAGCCCTTCTTCAGGGCGGTCCGCACCATCGGCTACTCGGGTGGCATCAGCGTCGAGGCCAGCTCGGACGATCCAGCGAAGGAAGCACCCCAAACCATCGCCTTTCTGAGGCAACTTGCAAGTGGTATCCCGCCAGCGGCGCCATGAGCCAACCGCCCACCAAGCTCTGCCGCGTGCTCGCCACCCTCAGCGTCTGGGTGCTCGCCGCCACCTTTCTGCTGGCCCAGATCGATCTTTGGCGTCGGCATCGTCCGGGCCTTTCACCTTTGCGGTATCTCTGGCCACAAGCGACCCAAATCTGGCTTCCCGGTCTTTCGACTGCCCTACTGATTGGCATCGCCGCTGTGGCTGTCCACTGCCGGCAGCGCGGGCGCAATTGACCCCGCGCCCGCAACGGCTAGCATGGGCGCCGACGCGCACCCATGGAATCCAGCGCCCCTTCTGAAAAGCCGCCCTCCCCATCGTTCTTTGACCGTCTGGGCGAACGGAAAACGGTGGCCTTTGTCCTCCTCTTCGGGGCATTGCTCTATATCCCGCTCGCGGGCAGCTACGGCCTCTGGGATCCCTGGGAAACCCACTACGGCGAAGTGGGCCGGGAGATGCTCGAACGCGGAGACTACATCAGCCTCTACTGGGCGGGCTCGCCGCTTGATTCCGAGAACTTCTGGTCAAAGCCGGTTCTGACCTTTTGGTTGATTGCGCTCTCGATGGGCACGTTCGGACTCGGAGGCGCCTCAAAAGGAACCTTTGCCACCAGCTCCGTCACCGAATGGGCGATGCGCCTGCCCTTCTGCTTGATGGCGCTCGCCGCGCTCTACGGTGTTTACCTGGTTGTGTCCCGCTTTGTCAGTCGACGCGCCGGCGTATTGGCAGCCGTCGTGCTCGGAACGATGCCCATGTTCAGCCTCATCGCCAGGCAAGCCATGGCCGACATGCCCTTTGTCGGATTGATGACGCTCGCACTCGCTCTTTGCATCGTGGCGCTCTTCGATAGCGACGAAACCGAGTTGCCGCGCAAGATCTGGAAACGCTGGTCTTGGCCGCATCACACCGCGTTTTACGTGGCGATGGGACTGCTGGCACTGACCTTTCTGCCTCAGTTCATCATCGACGCCTTGCAACTTGTGTGGCGATTCCGGATCTCGGGCAAACGCATGATGTTGCCAGGCGTCTTCGTGATGCTGCCCTACCTCGCGGGCTTCGTGTTCCTCGTGTTTCATGCGGCACGGGTTCGCAGCAGGGCTCCGCTTTATCTGTACACGGCAGGCGTGCTCGCGGCGCTGGCGGTGTTGGCCAAGGGACTCGCGGGTCTGGGACTGCCGGTCATCGTGCTCGTGTGTTACCTCGTCTTCACCTGGAACTGGCCGAAGGTGCTTCGCCCCCAGATCATCAAGGGCTTTGTTGGCGCCATTGTCGCCTGTGCGGTGGTCGCGGTGCCCTGGCACCACGCCATGCTGGTTCGCCACGGAAAACCCTTCTGGAACGAGCTTTACGGCGACAACCACTGGCGTCGCTTGATGACGGGTCGCCACGGCGATCGGGGCACCTTTGAATACTTCCTGCGCGAGGCGGGCTATGCGGTTTTACCCTGGTTGACCTTCGTGCCCGCGGCGTTGCTGTCGATTTTCAGGCGCACCGCCATTCGCAGCACAGTTCCCAGTCAGTCGCACCGTCGGGATGTGTTTTGGTTCGGCGTCATCTGGTTCGTGTCGGCTTACACCGTGGTGTCGCTATCGATGACCAAGTTCCACCATTACATTCTGCCCGCGTTGCCGGGACTTGCGATCGCGATTGCGTGCCTCATCGAGGATGTGTTGGATGATCCGAAGATCTTGAATGCGAAGATCGTACCGTTGATTGGCATTCCGGCGCTCGGCATCGTGGCCTACGACTTGCTGCGCGCGGATCGGGCGGCGCAGATCTTCATCTGGTTGTTCGCTTACGACTACGTCAATGCGCCGGGTGGCCGACCCTGGCCACCGGAACTGTCCTGGAGCACGCTGCTTGCTGCTTTTGTTGCGGTCTGGGCGTTGATGGCCATGTTGTGGTCGTGGCGCGCGACGCGCAAAGTGGCGCTTTTCGGAACCATCGGCACGGCCGTCGCGTTCACCTACTTCTTGCTCGATGTCTACATGAAGAAGGTCTCGGACATCTGGACGCAAAAAGAACTGACGGCAACGTACTACAAAATGCGAGCGTCTCCGGCTGAACGTCTGATTGCCTGGCAGCTTTACTGGCGTGGTGAAACGTTCTACACGCAGAACGAAATCTACGAAGGCGCGATGGAAAGTCGCACGGTGTTTTTGGGCAATCGGAACGCCGAAGATCTGCAGGCTTACCTTGGCCGCAACACCGGCAAGCGCATGTTCTTTGTTGTGGAACGCACCCGCCTTGATCAGTTGCGCGGACTGTTACCCGAGGCGGCGCGCCCGTCACTCAAGATCGTTCACGAGAAGAACAACAAGTTCTACCTGGCGCAGGCGCAGCTGTAATCAGGGCGCGATCTCCGGTGCCAGAGGCCCGAGCGGCACACCACCGCCGCCAATCGAGGTGGGACCATTGTTATCTATTCCGCAAAAAACTTATCGCGTCATCAAAAACATCCCGAAACGCGAAAACAACCCGCATCGCGTGGGCACCGGGAGGCATCCAAGGCCTCAGAGGAACCACGATGCTACCCACGGTACAAAAACCAGCTCCCGACTTTTCCTGTTCTGCCGTCGTGAACGGCGCGATCGACTCCGTCAAACTCGCGGATTTTCGCGGCAAGTACCTCGTTCTCTTTTTCTATCCCCTCGATTTCACCTTCGTCTGCCCAACCGAAATTCTGGCCTTCAGCGATAGAGCCGCCGAATTCGAGGCCATCGGCGCGAAACTCGTCGGCGCATCGGTGGACAGCGTGTTCTCACATCTGGCCTGGTTAAACACCCCCCGCAAGGAAGGTGGCATTGCTGGCGTAACCATCCCACTGATTGGTGACGTAAACCGCAAGCTGAGCCAGAGCTACGGTGTGCTTGCCGATGAAGGTCTCGACGAGGGCTCAGCGTTTCGCGCGCTATTCATCATCGATCCCGACGGGAAATTGCGCCACATCACGATGAACGACATGCCCATCGGGCGATCAGTCGACGAGGCCTTACGCGTGGTTCAGGCGTTGCAATTCCACGCCAAGCACGGCGAAGTGTGTCCGGCAAACTGGAAGCCAGGTGACGATGGCATGACGGAGAGCAGCTCGGGAAAAAAGGGTTATTTCGCCAAACACGGATAACGTCTAGAACCGACGAAGCTGCCGGCGAACATCGGCGACCTGCTTTCGGTCGATCTTGCCCACGATCGTGACGGTCATTCCAATACGCTGGAAGACCGTTTGAGCGACCCGATGGACCTGCGCCGACGTCACAGCAGCCATGCGCCGCACCCGCTCGGCAGGGGTAAGCGGCTGGCGCGAGAACAAGGCGCCGCCTCCGACCAGGCCGCACAAGCCCACCACATCGTCGTAACCCGCTTCGAGATCTTCAACGTAGCGCTTCTTGACCCGTTCGAGCGCCCCGGTATCC
>JAWXBF010000153.1:0-6472 GCA_034439895.1 Deltaproteobacteria bacterium | reverse complement strand
CACCAATGACAGTCGCCTAGCGCGATCTGTTGTGTAACGAAAGCCTTCAGGGCAATGGTGGAAACGCCGTGGTTCCGGAGGCTTTTTTGCGTGCACCGGCGCCGTCCGTTCTCCGGCTCGACCACCCCTCACCCCGGTCCGCATTCAGTCTTTCTTCTTGCTCGCCTCGATCCAACCCTGCCAGACCTCGACCTCATACCCAACCGTTGCGTCTTTCCCGTTCCGTACCACCGGCGTACGCAGCAACAAGGGATCGTCAATCAGCATTTGCTCGACGCGGGGTCCCGTCGGCGCCGAGTACTTCAGACCCTTGTCGACGTAGCGTTTCCCATCGCGATCGATGAGCGTTTCGCTGCCGCCAACCCGCGCTGCAACGCTGCGCAGTTCTCCTGGCGAGATTCCTTTTTGAGCGAGGTCGATGACCTGCACCTTGATGTTTCGCTCGCGAAAAAAACGCTCGGTCTTGCGACTGTCTGCGCACTTCTTCGTTCCAAAGATCTGAATGTTCAAGGTACCCATATGCCACTACGGAATCCCCGCATCCGGGCCAATTGGAGGCGGCGACGGTGCATGCGGGCATTCTAGGCTGGCTCCCTGGGCCATGCAACCGTGCAAGAAACACCCTGTTTGTGATACGGTGCGTGGCGAATGATGACCCGTTCTCGAAAAGTCCATTCTCCCGCCCTGATCGGCATTGTCGCCGTGTTTCTGGGCGTTGTGGTCGCCTCGCCGTCGACTGCATCGGCGCAGACCACCCTCGCCATCGAGGCACGGGATGCCTGCGCCACTGGCCAGGTCGAACGCGGTGTTGCACTGATGGAGGTTCGGTTCGAGCAAACCAACGATCCGACTCACGTCTTCAATCAGGGTGTGTGCTACGAAAAGAACCGACGCAGCCCGGACGCCATTCAGACCTTCGAGCGCTTCATCGCTTTGCCCAATGTCTCCTCCGCCGCACGCACGCAGGCCCAGGCGCGCGTCGCGAGGTTGCGCAACCCCGCGGCCATTCCGCCGGCAGCACCCACCCCTGCGCCACCGCCGGCGCCCGCCGCTCAAGCTCAACCCATCGCAATCGTAGGACAGGTTCAACGCCCGGCTGTCACAATCGTGATACCTCGGGCACAACCGCCGCGAATCGTTTCAAGCACCCTTGATCCAGTCGCCCCCGTGGCGGCCCCCGTTCCGACCTACACGCGCGAAGAATCCCCGGACCCTCGCCGCACCGCGGGCTATGTAGACGATTCGCCAAATCGCGAACCCACTGAATACTGGAATGGCGCGCGCATAGGTGCCGTTTTCGCAGGAGCGATTGCGGCAGCCGGATTTGGATACGCCTGGTTCAACGCCGAGGACAATCCCGAGGATCGCCACTCGGCACAGAATAAACAGGTCGCGGGACTTGTCATCGGGGGTACGGCGCTCGTCACCGCCGTCGTCTTACTCCTGGTCGCCGACGACACGCCTCGGCCCCCTAAGGCCAACACAACACGACCGACTGTGCCTTAAACATACCCAATTCGTCGCGACTGTGACGATCGCCCTACGACACGGCCTTCGCGGAGAATACAAAAGGCCAGCCTCCTTTCGGAAGCCGGCCCCTTGAGAATCACAGCCGGTTGAACCGGCAACAATCCTAGTAGTCGTAGTAGTTGAGGTACTCGAACGGCGTGGTTCGCAATCGAGCGGGCTCGATCTCGTTGTCCACTTTCCAGTTGACCCAACCGTCGATCACGTCCTTCGTGAACACGTCACCCTTCAAAAGGAATGCGTGGTTGGTCCGGAGGTTTTCGATCGACTCTTCGAGTGATCCCGGTGCCTTCGGAACGTCGCGCAACTCTTCCTTCGAGAGGTGGTAGATGTCCTTGTCAAGCGGAGCACCCGGGTCCATCTTGTTCTGAACGCCGTCGAGGCCTGCCATCAACATCGCTGCGAAAGCGAGGTAAGGATTCGCGCAGGGATCGGGGCAACGGAACTCGACGCGCTTTGCCTTCGGCGAGTTTCCACCGATTGGAATGCGGCAAGCAGCCGAACGGTTACGCGACGAGTACGCCAGGTTAACGGGCGCCTCGTAACCTGGAACCAGGCGACGGTAGCTGTTCAACGTGGGGTTCGTGATCGCGAGCACCGAGGGGGCGTGCTTGATGAGACCGCCGATATACTGACGGGCAAAGTCGGACAATCCGCCGTAACCTTCGCCAGCAAACAGGTTCTTTTCGTTTTTCCACACCGACTGGTGGCAGTGCATGCCCGAACCGTTGTCGCCAACGATGGGCTTTGGCATGAACGTCGCGGTCTTGCCATATTTCTTGGCAACGTTGCGGACGCAGTACTTGTACCACATGGTCTGGTCGGCCATCTTTTTGAGCGTGTTGAACTTCATCGAGAGTTCACACTGACCGGCGGTTGCGACCTCGTGGTGGAATACCTCGACCTCAATGCCAACCGACGCGATGGCGAGGGCCATCTCGGCGCGAAGATCACCCAGCGTGTCCGTCGGGGAAACGGGGAAGTACCCGCCCTTTTGACGAACCTTGTAGGCCAGATTGGCGCCATTCTCTTCGCGGTTCGTGTTCCAGAATGCTTCGGCTGAATCGATCTGGTAGGTCGAATGACCCGGGGCTTCGCTGAAACGAACGCTGTCGAAGACGAAGAACTCGGGTTCGGGACCGAAGTAGATGGTGTCACCGAGTCCGGTCTGCTTCACGTAGGCTTCGGCCTTGCGTGCGATGTTGCGGGGATCGCGGCTGTAAGGCTGGCGAGTGACCGCGTCAACGATGTCGCAAATAAGCGACAGCGTGGGGTGCGCGTGGAAGGGATCCATCACGGCGGTCGACGCATCGGGAATGAATCCCATGTCCGACTCATTGATGGGCTGCCAGCCACGGATCGAGCTACCGTCGAAGAAGTAGCCATCCTGGAAGGCATCTTCAGTCAACTTGGCAATGGGCATCGACGTGTGCTGCCACGTACCCAGGAAATCGACGAATTTGAAATCGACGAATTTGGCGTGGTTCTCTTTTGCGAACTTCAGGACTTCCGACGGTGTCATATGGTGTCTCCTCTTTGTGCCCCCACTTTTGGGCTGGGGGGCCGAGCCGTTTCTAGTCCGGTGTTAAAACGAAATACAGTACTTCTTTAAGAAGTTGCTTACAGTGCTTCCTCGCCGCGTTCGCCCGTTCGAATGCGGATGACTTCTTCGACGGCTGTGACGAAGATTTTTCCGTCTCCGATGTGACCGGTCTTGGCGACCGAAACCAGGGCTTCGACGATGTCCTTGACCTGGTCATCTTTGGCGACAATTTCGATCCGAACCTTTGGAACGAAATCAACGACGTAAGCAGAACCACGGTAGACCTCGCGCTTGCCGCCGGTGCGGCCGAAGCCCTTGACCTCGGAGACGGTCATGCCTTGCACACCGATCTCCCGCAGGCGGTCCTTCACATCGTCCAACTTGAAAGGCTTGATGACGGCTTCGACTCTTTTCATGTTTCTTAACCCTTTTGGCTGGCGGTTGGTGCAGCGGTTTCAAATCCCTGCGTTTATCAGGTACTTTCGCAGACTATTCGCCGATTGTTTCCAGTGGATTTCGTAAACGTAAATTGTTGGTTTAATGGGCCCCGAAAGCGCGTCAAGATCGGTCCTTCAAGACAAACGCAGCGCGCCAACGAGCTCTCGGATATCCGAAACGCCGTGGGTTGCGCAGTATTCGCGGAGCCCTTCGACCAGATCTCCCGAGACCGCCGGATCGATAAAGCTCTGGGTTCCAATCTGCACCGTCGAGGCCCCGGCCAGCAGAAACTCGATCACGTCGGTGGCGTTTTGAATCCCGCCAATACCCGAGATGGGTAGACCAACACCCGCCCGGTGGATCTGATGAACCATCCTGAGGGCGATTGGTTTGATTGCGGGTCCTGACAAGCCACCAAAGGTGGTGGCAATCTTCGGGCGTCGGGTGTGAATGTCGATGGCCATTGCGGTGACCGTGTTGATGACCGAAAGGCCGTCAGCGCCTCCATCGGCACAGGCTCGGGCCAGCGCGACGATGTTGGAGGTGTTCGGCGTCAACTTGATCCACAACGGTTTGCGCGTCACCGCCCGGCAGGCGCGGACAAGGTCGACCAGCACAGACGGCTCGGTCCCGAACTCGATGCCGCCTGCCTTGATGTTCGGACAGGACACATTCATCTCAAGACCATCGACTCCGTCCATGGCGCCCAGTGACTCGGCGCAACCGACATACTCATCAATGGTTGCCCCGAAGAAATTCACCAGCACCCTGGTTCCGCAAATCTTGAGATAGGGAAGTTTCTCTGTTCGAAACCCCTCGACGCCCACGTTCTAGGCCGATCGAGTTGATCATGCCGGAAGCCGTCTCACAAATACGAGGGGTCGGATTTCCGTAGCGCGGCTTCGGCGAAATGCCCTTGGTGACGAGCCCGCCGATGCAACGGAGATCGAGCAGGCCTTCAAATTCTTTGCCGTAACCGAAGGTACCGGAAGCCGTCAGAATTGGGTTCTGAAAGGAAAGCCCACCGGACTCAACCTTGAAGTTAATGTTATCGTTCATATAACTTATCTATGTACCTATTTTTAATTTGGTTTCATATACAAGATCTGCCCCATCGAAGACCGGTCCATCCTTGCAAACATAGCGAAAGGGACGGCTCTTGGCGGGGATGGCGCAGCCCAGGCAAACGCCGATGCCACAGGCCATCACCTCTTCAAGAGACAGGTGTGACTCGATCCCCTCGGCCTCGGCAATCGCCCCAACCGCGTGCAACATTGGGTTGGGACCACAGGACAGAATCCGAACCTTCTTGCCCAACTTTTTTGCCGCCTGAAGGCGCTGAAGCAGCACCTCGGTGATTCGACCCTTGTGACCTTTTGAACCGTCCTCGGTGCTGATGTGAATCGCCGTTCCGATCTGCAGCAGGCGCTCGCCGAGCACGATGTCGACCGCGCGGCGCCCGCCATAGAGCAGCTCACTTTGAGAAGCCAGACCTGCGGCTGCGGCTGCCTCTGCTTGCATCAAAAGGGGCGGCAATCCGACCCCGCCCGCGACGAGCAGATCGAAGCAGTCCACCGAGGGTTCGGGAAAACCGTGGCCAAGCGGTCCGAGGACCTGAACCGTTTCACCAAGGGCGGCGCGGGATAACAGGCTGGTCCCCGTACCGACAACCTTGGCAAGGATCTCGGCCGTCCCGTCCCCGCCGACGGTCATTAACGAGAACGCCCGTGGCAAAAGAGGATCCCGCTCCCACTCGCCCCGTACCATCACAAACTGTCCCGGTTTGGAGGCTTTCAGTGCCTCGCACCCCGACAGCGTGAGGACGAAATAGCCGCCTTCAAGCGAACGATTCTCGGAAACCCGGGTCTGGAAGTAACGCATTCTTTGGCGGGGCGTTCTTACAACAAATCGGGCACGCCCGTACAGGGGTCACGCGAAGCAATCGACACACCAATATAACCTGCTGATATTAAACGTCTTTACAGGGATCGATGGCTATTTTCGGCAAACCGACCGCAAAAGAACTTTCACTCGTGATTTCAAATTGTTGCAAGAGTCGCCGGTCCCGTGTTACTAGGCGTGGAGCAACGGCACCTGCCAGATTGAGATTTCATGGACTTGATGTTTGAAGATGAGGTGGACGAGGTTGGCTCTGACATTGAGGCGTATTGCCCAAAGTGCAAGGCCGATACGACCCACGTCGTAATCTCAAAATACGAAGACGAGATCCGCCGAGTTCAGTGCAACCCGTGCGGGGACGTTCACTCGTTCCGCAAACCCCGCGGCGAGGTTGAGGACGACATGCCCGAACCGGTCTCGGCCCGCAAGCGTGCTTTGATGAAAAAGCCGGACTTCGAGGAGTTCTTCGCGAAGAAGAAGTCCACCGCAGAGGCGCCTGTGTACGAGTTCCGACGCGCGTACCGCGAGAACGAAATCCTGACGCATCCAAAGTTTGGCCTTGGTTTCGTCTCGGAAATTGTTTCCGACAGCAAGGTGGAAGCAACCTTCAAGGATGGTCGGCGCGTGTTGGTCCATAACCGCAAGGACATTCCCGGTATCCCGAAGGGCGATGGCGTTCCCCTGGTCACGCTTCCCAAGGCACCCGCTGCCAAGGTTGAAGCACCTGCCGCTGCAAAGGCTGGAAAAGCCGACAGTGGCAAAGTTGAAGCCGCCAAGTCCGATGCGCCCAAGGCCGCCGGTAAAGATTCTCCCAAAGTAGAAGCCAAAGTGGGCAAAGGTGAAAGCAAGGTCGCGGCACCTGCCGCCGAAACAAAGGCGGCTGCACCGGCGAAGAAAGCCGCAGTGACAGCACCGACAAAAAAGCCTGAGGTGTCTGCGAAGAAATCGGCTGCTCCGGCCCAAAAGCCTGCGGCTGCTCCGGCCCAAAAGCCTGCGGCTGCTCCGGCCCAAAAGCCTGCGGCTGCTCCGGCCCAAAAGCCTGCGGCTGCTCCGGCCCAAAAGCCT
>JAWXBF010000152.1:0-6263 GCA_034439895.1 Deltaproteobacteria bacterium | reverse complement strand
TGGGTAGGCACCATCAACGTAGAAATTCGTTTCCGGCGGACCCGAACAATCGTCCTCGTCCGTAATCATGATGATGGCGAGATACGCGTTGGGGCGCAAAAACTTGGTGTTGGTCGGTGTTACGTTCTCGTATAGCGCAAGGCGTATAGACTGCAATTGGTGTTCGTAACCGCACCCGTTGACCCCCAAGTTTGCCATCTTGGTGAAGGTGTCGGCGATGGTTCCGGCGCCGACGATGTTGTCCTGTGTCCCGTTGTTGTTCGAGATAATGAACTTGTTGCCGTCTTCAAGGCCGCTGTCCGTCGGTGGCTTGAACTGGCCACGATCGCCGCCCGGAAAGCTGCAAGCGCTGTTGCCGGGGATAAGGATGTTGCCCGCGCCGACGTTGCTCGAGATCACACCGATGTGAACGTTGGGCAATCCGCCCTTGATGTCTTGCAGGATCTTGATGAACTTGGGAAAGTTCTTCTGAAGATTTTCCTGCTCCTGCTTCATCGAGCCCGAATCGTCGATCATGAAGAGGATGTCGAGATCGCGGATCGGGTTGACCTCTTTCAACACCTCCGACTGCTTTTCAGGCAGCGGCTTGGGTGCTTCCAGATCATGTGCGCTGCACGCCCAGATTGCGGGGATGGAGGCTGCGAGGCTTACCCACCGCAGGTTCTTCCAGCGGACGAGGTTGCTGATGCTCGATGTTTTCCGGCTCATGCGTCTTTGCTCCTGTTACTCGACCGACGAACAATTTGTCTTCGGCTCGCGCAGATGACTCCGCGTGCGCTGAACACTACAGCAAGTTGTGGGCCAGAGGAAAGCCTTGGAAGTGGGCGAATTGTCACGAGTCTTTAAACTGACCCGCCAATCAAGTTGGCAGCCATCGCAACGTTGTTGTCTTCAAGGCTGATGCGCCACGCGTTGTTATCGGCCTTCTAGGCCAATTTTCGGTGGGGCTTGTGGGCGACGATCCAGTCGGCGACCCGGGCGAAATCGCCGAAGCGGGTCAATTTGCCCTCGGTGCCCAGAAAAGACACCGCGAAATCCCGACTGTCGATCCGCGCCATGGCCACCAGGCAGTAGCGTGCAAAGTCGTTGTAGCCGGTTTTTCCACCGAGGACCTTGGCGTTCGAGCGCTGGGCGGGCTTGTACGTGGCGGTGTAGTGGATGGGTGGCTTCGAGATGGGGTGGGCGTCGTAATCCAGTTTTGACAGCACGCTTTGAAGCCGAGGGTTCTTGATTGCCTCTCGCAGCATACGAAGCGTTTCAAGGGGGGTGGCCACGTTGTCCGGCGACAAGCCAGTGGGCTCTCGAAAGCGGGTATGGGTCAGGCCGAGGGATGCGGCTTTCTTGTTCATTGCGGCCGTCAGATCGGCGAGGTTCAAACCCGCGGCACGACCGAGTGCCGAAACGGCGCGATTGTCGGAACCAAGAAGGGCTGCGTGCAACAAATCGAGATTCGACAACGTCATGCCCGTGAAGAGCCGAGACGTCGCACCTCCCTTGGCTGCGTCGGCGTCGACCTGGGCAATGGTCGTGACTTCGTTTTCGTCGAGGCCGTGGTCTACAATCGTCAGCGTTGCAATCAACTTGCTGACCGATGCGATCGGACGCGCAACGTCCTGACGCTTCGAGAACAACACGCGACCACTTTCGATATCCATGACGGCGGCGCCAAGTGCCTGCACGTTGGGCTTGCCATGGACGAGCCAGGGAAGCGAATGCGCCGCGGTCTTCTTTTTTCGCGTCTTACGTTTGCGTCCAGCAAGTGCTTGCCCGCTGGAAAGCGCCATCACTCCCGCGAGTACGGGTAGCGACAAACCGAGAAAATTACGTCGTTCCACGGGGCACAGGTTATCCAGCAAAGTGCAAGAGGTGCAAATCTAGCAGGTTCGAGGTCCCGGGACCCCTTACAAGACATCCCAGTTCCGCCAACACAGGATCGCTGTTGCAATTCGCAAGGGCTCCCACGGGATCGAGCCCCGCCGAGAGGGCCCTCGACCAGGTGTCGCCGTCGACCGCAGCGCCCGATGCCTCGCTTGCGCCGTCGCGATCGTCCGTTCCTGCGCTCAAAAATGACACGCCCGACAGCCCCGCTAGTTGTTGTGCCATCAGCAACGCAAGGTGGGTCGCGCGGCCACCACGGCCTGAGCCGGAAACTCGTATCGAGGGCTCACCGTTGCCTACAAACAGCGTTCCCGCTGCTGCGCCCGTTTTCGCGATGGTGCCGTATCGTTCTGCCAAGACACCCACGTCTTCTTCCGTGTTCCGGGCGAGCGTTCGAATCGTGAGACCTCGGGCAAGCCCTTCCGCCTCACCGAGCGCGAGCACACGTTCCGGGCTCGCAAGGATGCGGTAGTCAACGTGGGCAAGCCGCGGATCGCCGGGCTTCGGGGTGTCATCCATGGCACCGTCCACGCCGCGCTGCAGATGATCGATCGCGGCCTTCGGTCCGTTGGGAGCAAGGCGTTTAACAATGGCCAGTGCATCGGAAAATGTGGAGGTGTCTGGCGAAAATGGACCGGAAGCGATGGTTCCGGGATCGTTGCCAACCACATCGGAAAGCGACAGCACGCGCGTTTGCGCACGTGTGGCGAGTGCGAGTCGTCCCCCCTTGATGGAGGACAGGTGCTTGCGCACGGCGTTCAACTCGGCGATCGTTGCGCCCGCGCGGGCGACCGCTGTAACCGTATCACGTTTGTCCTTGAACGACAGTCCTTCAGCAGGACCCGCAACCAGCGCCGATCCACCGCCCGAGATGAGCACGAGCAGGCGATCGTTTGGCTGCAGCGCCTCGACAAAGGCTTGAGCCGCGGTACCTGCGGCGAGACTGCGCTCGCTGGGGGTTGGATGATCGGCCACGAGTGCCTGTGCTCCGGGGGGTAAATCTGGATTCGCAGGAAACCGCGAGGCTGGGGCGATTAACAGCGCCCGCGAAACGCCACCCTGTTCGCGCAAAAAAGGACGCACCCCGTCGAACATGGGGAATGCGACCTTGCCGAGGGCAAGGACTGCCGTCGGATGCCAGCTACTATCGATATGCGCGCCCAGACTTTCGCGCACAAGTCGCGCGCCATCCACGGCGCGGGCCACGCTTTGAAAGATGCTGACGACCGTTTTTTCTTCCTTCACTGCGGGCGACAAGGTATCAGACTTTTTGTGTCACAACGGGGATCGGAATTGATATCACTCGCGTATTCGGTGGATGCCGACGACGCGCTCATGTTCTTTGCGCTGTCCGCGAATCGGATCGACACGGAAGGACTTTCGTTCGAGCATCGGCGGGCCGACACCGCGACGCTCAATGGGCTGGCTCAGTCGAACTCGGCTGACGTGGTGGCGGTGTCGCTCGGGGTGATGCCGCATATTGCGAGACGCTATTTGTTGTTGCCCCATGGCGCATCGGTTGGGCGGGGCTTCGGACCCGTGGTGGTGTCGCGTCAGGCGATGTCCATCGCGGACCTGCGGGGCAAGCGCGTCGGAATTCCGGGCCATACCACCACCGCGTGGCTGGTGTTGCGTCTCATTGCGGAAGGTATCCTTCCGGTTGTGGTTCCGATTGCGCCGTTTTCACGCGCATTCGACGCACTGGACGCCGGCGAGATCGATGCCGCGTTGTTGATTCACGAGGGGCGCCTGTTGTACGAGGAGCGGGGTTATCACAAGGTGGTCGAACTCGGTGAGTGGTGGACGGCGCAGACCGGGTTGCCGCTGCCCCTGGGCGTAAACGTGGTTCGCCGATCGCTGGGTCGTGAACGCATTGAAACCGTATCACGTGTATTGGGGCGCGCGATCGAATGGGCACTTGCGCATCGCGACGAGATCATCTCGCACGTCGTTGCGCAAGAGCGAGGCGACGCCGCGCTTGCGGATCCTGCGCTCATCGATCGCTATCTTGGTATGTACGCCAATGAGGATACCCGCACGATGGCACCGGACGTTCGACGCGCGGTGGACACGCTGTTTCAGCGCGCGGCTGCGGCGAACCTGCTGGAGGCAGGGGTTCCGACTATCGACTGGGCGCCCTGAGTAAGGCGCTCGCAACCGTCTTACACGCCGCATCGGACGCCGCCTTCGCGTTGGCTTTCCATTCGACGTGTGCGTTCGGACCGATGGTGTTGCTGATGCCGAGCACCGCAATAAAGGGCAGTTTCAACAATGCGGCGGCGCGCGCGACGGCAAAGGCTTCCAGGTTTTCGACGAAGGGACGGGGCAAGCGGGGCGCGCGGGTCCGGGTGATCCCGATGGGGCAAATTGCGAGTGGGATGGGAAGGGCACCGGCTTGTTGTAAGCGTCGTGAAAGTGCCCGGTTGGCCTGAACTTCGGAGACCATCACGCCCGGAAGATATGCATCGCCGTCCGTGACGCGCTGGCAATGCAGGGCGATGCGATCCGGCACCACGGCTTGAAGGGCTTCGGGCCGTTGCTTCAGCGGGGCCACACCCGCGGTCCCAATAAAAATAACTCCGCGGGGCCGTACCTCCGGTCCGAGGCAAGCAATCACCCGACTTGCACCCGCCGCTGCTTCCACGAGTCCTACGCCTGTCGTTTCAAGTACGATCTCGCCTCGAAGCATCGCTTTCGACCTGCAATACGTCGAGAGCCATTCCAGTTCCGGCGAAAACGCGCTCAACACGATCCAGGGCCGAATCGGCTCCCGATTGGAGCGGAGCAGCGGTGCTTTCGGGGAACGTTGCCGAGTTGCAGACATGGGAATGGGAGAAAACCAGGATTGGTATAGAATCACCTCGGGTGGCCGGGCAATCCTTGAACAACGAAGACGCAGAGCTATCACGTCTTCGAACCGCTTTTTCGGCGAATCCGAAGTCCGAGGTGTTTGCCGCCCTGGCCGATCGTTTGATCGAGCTTGGCGAAGTCGACGAAGCCGAGCAGATCTGTCGCAAGGGCCTGGTATTTTTGCCCAACTCGCTCGACGGGCTGACAGCGCTTGCCCATGTCCATCTTTTGCGGGGACGGCTCGAGAACGCGACCGCGCATCTCATTCAGGTGCTGGATTCGGACGACGAACATCCCGAAGCCATCCGCCGGCTGGGGCAGGTTTTGCTGCGACGGGGTGATCGAACCCGCGCCCGAATCATCCTTGAATATGCCGAAAGTCTTTTGCCAGGCGACGGTGGTATTGCCGACCTTCTCGTCCAGGCGGGCGGCGTGCCTTCTTACAGGGCGCGACGCCCACCTTCCGTTCTGAGGCCACTGGCGCCTCCGGCGCATTCACCAGTCTCGCCCGCCGCATTCGAGGACGATCCAACCGTGATTACGCCAACCGAGCCTCCCGAAGACAACTCCCGGACCGAGTCGAGCCTCCCCTTGGTTTCCGTTGTCAAGCCGCTCGAGTCACTCTCCGAGGTTGCCGCACGCAAATCCGGGCAGTCGGGCGCGGATCGGCCCGCTCCGGTTTCGGGGATGATGGTGATGAGCCGCCTGGCGGAACTCAGCCAAAAAAAGGGTGGCTCTCGTATCGGACTCTACGTCGGCACCGGGGTAGTGCTGCTGGTGACGGCCCTTGTTGCCGCCTTCTGGGGCGGCAAGTAAGCGCAATCGGTCCCACGGGACGGTTGACGGCTCGATGGGTCCGGGATAGATCGCCGGGTCATGGCCACCTACGATACGTCGGCGATCCGCAAGGGTTTGAAAATCATGATCGACGGCGCGCCGTTTTCGGTCGTCGAGTTCCAGTTCGTCAAGCCCGGCAAGGGCGCGGCGTTCACCCGAACGAAGATGAAGAACCTGCTCACGGGCAGCGTCATCGAGCGCAACCTGCGCACGGGTGAAAAGCTTGAATCTGCCGACGTCGAGACCAAGTACATGCAGTACCTCTACGACGAGGGTGAGATGTGCGTGTTCATGGACACGACCGACTACGAGCAGGTACAGATCACCAACGATCTCATCGGCGATGACAAGGGCTTTATGCCGGAGAACGGCGTCGTCGAGGTGTTGTTTTTCATGGGTCGCGCCGTCGGTGTCACGCTACCGAACTTCATCGAGCAACCCGTGATCGAGACCGAGTCAGGCGCTCGAGGTGATACTGCGACCAACGTAACCAAGGCCGCCAAGATCGCGAGCGGCGCCACCGTCAAGGTTCCCCTGTTCGTAAACCTGGGTGATACGATTCGCGTCGACACTCGTACGGGTGAGTACCTGGACCGCGTCGGGCGCGCCTAGTTGGGGCGGGTCGCCGGGATTGATTGCCATGGCGGCCGATGCAAAAATGCTGAGGGTTCGCGCCCGGATCGTGAACGCGATCCGAG